>NZ_JBYISM010000014.1:0-191311 GCF_057708605.1 Nocardia sp. bgisy118
TGGTGTTCGAATCCGTTTCCGCGGTCTCGGTGGTGGCGGGCGCCCCCGCCGACGGCGTCAGCTGGTTGTCACCGGGCGGCGGGTTCGGCGGCTCGCACCCGACCTACCAGGTGTATTCGCTGATCATCGCCACCTTCCTCGGCACGATGGGACTGCCGCACGTGCTGGTGCGGTTCTACACCAATCCCGACGGCCGGGCCGCGCGGGCGACCGCGCTCGCCGTCATCGGCTTGGTCGGCATGTTCTACCTGTTCCCGATCCTGCTCGGGGTGTTCGCCCGGCTCTACGTGCCGCAGTTGCTGATCACCGGAACGTCCGACGCCGCGGTGCTGCTGCTGCCCGGCTCGGTGCTCGGCGGGTTACCCGGCAAACTGCTGGCGGCGCTGGTCGCGGCGGGCGCGATCGCCGCGTTCCTGTCCACGTCCTCCGGGTTGCTGGTCAGCATCGCCGGCGTGCTCAGCACGGACATGCTGCGCGGCCGGATCAGGGACTTCCGTATGGCGGCGCTGGCGGCGGGCGTCGTCCCGCTGGCGCTTTCGCTCACCGTGGCCTCGCTGGACCTCTCGCGTACCGTCGCGCTGGCGTTCTCGGTGGCCGCCTCGACGCTGTGCCCGCTGCTGGTGCTCGGCATCTGGTGGCGCGGGCTCACCGCGAAGGGCGCGGGGGCGGGTTTGATCGTCGGCGGCCTCGTCGCGGGCGGGGCGACGGCGGTGTCCGTGCTCGGCGGGGCGTCCGAGGCGGTCGCCGACGGCTGGCTCGCGGCGATCCTCGGTTACCCGGCGGCGATCAGCGTGCCGCTCGCCTTCCTCACGATGGTGCTGGTGAGCACCGTGACGCGCGGTCAGGGCCCGCGCGCGGTGCGGCGGATCTTCGTGCGCATGCACGCCCCCGAACGGCTCGGCATGGGCGCCGATCGCGAGCGCGTGCTGCGCGCAGGCTGACGAGATCGCCGCCGGACCGCGACCGTTCGTCGCGCGGAGCCGACCGCTCACCGCACAGATCCCCACCTTCACAGAGTGACCTGCACCACAACGCATATCGGCGCTTCGATCGGTCTACCTTCACCGCAGTAATCCACGTCACAAGCTAGGACGCTCCGATGACCCGTACCGACCTCGACGGCACCAAGCCACCGCGCACGCCGAGCGCAGAGGACTTCGCGGCCGTACAGGCCAGCCCGCAATTCCAGGAGCTGCGAAACCGTCTGCGCCGTTTCGTGTTCCCCATGACGGCACTGTTCCTGACCTGGTACCTCGGCTACGTGCTGCTCGGCGCGTACGCGCACGACTTCATGGCGACCGAGGTCGTCGGCAACGTCAACGTCGGGCTGCTGCTCGGCCTCGGCCAATTCCTGTCCACCTTCGTGATCACCGCGTGCTACGTCCGCTTCGCCAACAAGGAACTCGATCCGCGCGCCGCGGCCATCCGCAACTACCTGGAGGGCGAGCGGGCATGACCACGCAATTCCTCGCGGCCGGAACGGTCGGCAATCCCGTCGCGAACATCGCCATCTTCGGCCTGTTCGTCGCCGTCACGATGGTGGTGGTGATCAGGGCCAGCCGCAACAACGCCAGCGCCGCGGACTACTTCACCGGCGGCCGCGGCTTCTCCGGCCCGCAGAACGGCATCGCCATCGCGGGCGACTACCTCTCGGCGGCCAGCTTTCTCGGCATCGCGGGCGCCATCGCGGTGTACGGCTACGACGGCTTCCTCTACTCCATCGGCTTCCTGGTGGCCTGGCTGGTCGCGCTGCTGATGGTCGCCGAAATGCTCAGGAACACCGGCAAATTCACCATGGCCGACGTGCTGAGCTTCCGGCTGCGGGAACGCCCCGTGCGCACCGCCGCGGCGCTGTCCACGCTCACCGTCTCGCTGTTCTACCTGCTGGCGCAGATGGCGGGCGCGGGCGGCCTGGTCGCGCTGCTGCTCGACATCGAGGACCGGGCCGGGCAGTCGGTGGTGATCGCGGTGGTCGGCGTGCTGATGATCGTCTACGTGCTGGTCGGCGGCATGAAGGGCACCACGTGGGTGCAGATCATCAAGGCGGTGCTGCTCATCACCGGCGCCGCGCTGATGACGGTGATGGTGCTGGCCAAGTTCGGGTTCAACTTCTCCGACATTCTCGGCTCGGCGCAGCAGATGGTCTCCGACTCCACCAACAAGGCCGTCGCCTCGCGTGACGTGCTCGCCCCCGGCGCGCAGTACGGCGCGACCGAGACCTCGAAGCTGAACTTCGTCTCCCTCGGCCTGGCGCTGGTGCTCGGCACCGCGGGTCTGCCGCACGTGCTGATGCGCTTCTACACCGTGCCGACCGCCAAAGAAGCTCGCCGCTCGGTGGTCTGGGCGATCGCCCTGATCGGCGCGTTCTACCTGTTCACGCTGGTGCTCGGCTACGGAGCGGCCGCCATCGTCGGCCCGGATCGCATCCTCGCCTCGGCGGGCGGCCAGAATTCGGCGGCGCCGCTGCTGGCCTTCGAACTCGGCGGTGTGCTGCTGCTCGGCATCATCTCCGCGGTCGCGTTCGCCACCATCCTCGCGGTGGTCGCCGGCCTCACCATCACCGCGGCGGCCTCGTTCGCGCACGACATCTACGGCAGCGTGCTGAAGCACGGCAACGCGGACGAGGCGGCGCAGGTGCGGGTTTCGCGGATCACCGCGGTGGTGATCGGCGCGCTCGCCATCGGCCTCGGCATCCTGGCCAACGGGCAGAACATCGCGTTCCTGGTCGCGCTGGCCTTCGCGGTCGCGGCGGCGGCGAACCTGCCGACCATCGTGTACTCGCTGTTCTGGCGGCGCTTCAACACCACCGGCGCGCTGTGGAGCATGTACGGCGGCCTGATCTCCACCATCGTGCTCATCGTGTTCTCGCCCGCGGTGTCGGGCAGCAAGAGCGCGATGCTCCCCGGCTCGGACTTCGACCTGTTCCCGCTGTCGAATCCCGGAATCGTCTCCATCCCCTTGGCTTTCGCGCTCGGCGTGATCGGCACCTTCGTCGGCGGCCGCACACCCGAGAACCCGGCCAAGGCCGCCGAGATGGAGGTTCGCTCGCTCACCGGAGTGGGCGCGGAGAAGGCGGTCGTGCACTGACCTTCCCGGTCCCGGCGCGCGCCGGGGCCACCGCAGGACTCGCCGCAACGGCGCGGCGCCCGTCGGGTCCCGGCACACGCCGGGGCCCGACCCCTGTTCCCGTTGCCGCTGAGGCTCTTTCGATTGGAGATGTGACTTGACCAGCGCCACGACCGGACCCGACACCACGGTCCCCGTGACCTACCCGCCCAGCTCGGAATTCGCCGCCGCCGCGAATGCCGATGCGGCGCTCTACGATCGGGCCGCCGCCGACCGGCTCGCCTTCTGGGCCGAGCAGGCCGAGCGGCTGCACTGGCACCAGAAGTGGAACCAGGTGCTGGACTGGAGCGACGCGCCCGTCGCCAAGTGGTTCGTCGAGGGCAAGCTCAACGTCACCTACAACTGCGTGGACCGCCACGTCCTCGACGGGCACGGCGACCAGGTCGCCATCCACTGGGAAGGCGAACCCGGCGACTCGCGCGACATCACCTACGCCGAACTGCTCGCGGACGTCTGCCGCGCGGCCAACTATCTCACCGAACTCGGTCTGCGCGCGGGTGACCGGGTGGCGATCTACATGCCGATGGTGCCCGAGGCCATCGTCTCCATGCTCGCCTGCGCGCGGCTCGGACTCACCCACTCGGTGGTGTTCGCGGGCTTCTCCCCCACCGCCTTGCGCCAGCGCGTGGACGACGCGGAGGCGCGATTGGTGATCACGACCGACGGTCAGTGGCGGCGCGGCGCCGCTGCCCCGCTCAAGGCCGCCGTCGATGAGGCGCTCGGCGACGGAAATTCCAGCGCGGAGCACGTTCTTGTGGTGCGGCGAACGGGAATCGACACGCCGTGGACCGAAGGTCGTGACCTGTGGTGGCACGAGACCGTCGAGGCCGCTTCCCCCGAGCACGAGGCGCAGCCCTTCGACGCCGAGCACCCCCTGTTCATCCTCTACACCTCCGGCACCACCGGAAAACCCAAAGGCATCCTGCACACCTCCGGCGGCTACCTCACCCAAGCCTCCTACACCCACCACAACGTCTTCGACCACAAACCCGGACAAGACGTCTACTGGTGCACCGCCGACATCGGCTGGGTCACCGGCCACAGCTACATCGTCTACGGACCCCTGTCCAACCGCACCACCCAGGTCGTCTACGAAGGCACCCCCAACTCGCCCACCGAACACCGGCACTTCGAGATCATCGAAAAGTGCGGCGTCACCATCTATTACACCGCGCCCACACTCGTGCGTACCTTCATGAAATGGGGCCGGGAGATCCCGGACGCGCACGATCTGTCGTCGCTGCGGCTGCTCGGCAGCGTCGGCGAGCCGATCAATCCCGAGGCGTGGCGGTGGTATCGCGAGGTCATCGGCGGCAACCGGACGCCCCTCGTGGACACCTGGTGGCAGACCGAGACCGGCGCGATCATGATCTCCCCGCTGCCCGGCGTGACGGCGGCCACACCGGGCGCCGCCATGGCACCGCTGCCCGGCGTCTCGGCGGCAGTCGTCGACGACGACGGCGCCGTCCTCGAACACGGCGTCTCCGGGCTGCTGGTGCTCGACCAGCCGTGGCCGTCGATGCTGCGCGGCATCTGGGGCGATATGGAACGCTTCCGCGAAACCTATTGGGCGCGTTTCGCCGCCGACGGGTGGTACTTCGCCGGTGACGGCGCGAAGGTAGACGAGGACGGAGCGCTCTGGGTGCTCGGCCGGGTCGACGACGTCATGAACGTCTCCGGCCACCGCATCTCCACCGCCGAAGTCGAATCCGCCCTCGTCGGACACTCCGGCGTCGCCGAAGCCGCCGTCGTCGGCGCCAGCGACACCACCACCGGCCAAGGCATCGTCGCCTTCGTCATCCTCACCGCCGAAACCGAGGACACAGGCGAAGCCCTCATCGATGAACTGAAGGCCGAAGTCGCCCGCGAAATCAGCCCCATCGCCAAACCACGCGAAATCCACGTCGTCCCCGAACTCCCCAAAACCCGCAGCGGCAAAATCATGCGCCGCCTGCTCCGCGACGTCGCCGAAGGCCGCGAACTCGGCGACACCTCCACCCTCGTCGACCCCAAGGTCTTCGAGGCCATCGCGCGCGGCTGAACCCGGCGCTGGGCGGCGTACCCGATCACATGAGGGGGTTCGGGTCCGCCGCCCGCCGAATTCGGGTTCGGCGCTGCCCCGACGCTTTTGCGGTATGCACATACCAAATACATGGTATTTTGATATCATCAAAGCGGACGAAGGGGAGGTCATGGGCAAGGTCGGAGGGTTCAGGAACGACGAGGCGCGCGAGAACTACCTGCGCGCGTACGACGCGATAGAGGCGCTGTGGCCCCTCCCCGCGACGCAGGTCGATATCCCGACGTCGTTCGGGCCAACGCACGTGCGCCGGTCCGGTTCCGGGGCAGGGACGCCGATCGTGCTGTTGCACCAGTTCGGCGGCAACGGATTGGTGTGGCACAGCGTCGTCGAGGATCTCGCCGGAGACCGCGTCGTGTACGCACCGGACACGATCGGGACCGCGGGACGCAGCGTGCAGACCGCGCCGTTGACAGGCGAGGCCGACTTCGCGGCCTGGTTCGAGGAGGTGCTGAACGGGCTCGGCCTCGATCGCGTCCATCTGGTCGGTTATTCGCACGGCGCGTGGCATGCCGTGCTGGCCGCGTTGCACGCCTCCGGGCGGCTGGCCAGCTCGACGCTCATCGAGCCGGGCGGTGTATTCACCAAACCGAAGCTGGGCGTGCTGGTGAAGATGATCTGGTTCGGGATGCGCGGCAAGTCCGACGAGAACATGCGCAAGACGATGGCGTGGCTGTCGCCGGGCGCTGTCGTCGGCGACCTCGAATTCGCCTGCGGCAAAGCCGCATTACACGGCTACCGCATGCGCATCGGCTGGGCGCGGGTGCTGAAGGACGCCGAGTTGCGATCCCTCACCGTGCCCACGCTGGTGATCTTCGGTGGCGACACGCTGGTCGCCGACACCGAACTGGCCGCCGAGCGCATCGCGGCCAACGTCCCGCGTGGCACGACCGAGATCTATCCCGGAACGGCGCACGGCATCCTGTACCAGATCCCCGGCCGGATCAGCCAGCGCATCAGGACCTTCGTGCAGCAGCACGACCGATCGGAGGTCCGATAGCGCCGCGCCCCGCACCGTTCGCGCCCCAGCGATTGAACCATCTGCCCGGTCGATGACGTGATCAGTGCGCAACGATGTCGGGCGGCTCGAAGCCCGGCATCGCTGCGACACCACCGAATTCGCCGCCGTCGACCGGAAGCGCGCAGCCCGCGGGGACTTGCCCGCATCCGCTTCGTCGGCCGACTGCGGCATCGTCCGAACGGAGCGCCACATGGCCAACGACGACCCGACACTAGACCGCCGCACCGTGATGGCGGGCGCCGGAGCACTGGCCGCGGCCGCCACCGCACTCGCGGCGTGCGGCGCCCGAGGCGAGAACGAATCCGCGGCGGCGCCCGCTCCCACGCCCGCCGCGCAATCCGGCGGGACGACCGTTCTCGCCAAGACCGCCGACGTGCCGGTGGGCGGCGGCGTGATCGCCGGGGACACGGTGGTCACCCAGCCGAGCGCGGGCGTCTTCGTCGGCCTGGACAGCACCTGCACGCACGCGGGCTGCCGGATCGCCGAGGTCGCGGGCGGCACCGTCAACTGCCGCTGCCACGGCAGCAAGTTCGGTCTCGACGGTTCCGTCGTCGCCGGGCCTGCCCAACGCCCGCTCACATCCAGAACGGTTCGCGTGGAGGGTGATTCGGTCGTCGCCGGATGATCTCAGGCGTCGCCGAACATCTCCGCCATCCGCCGGTCCATCTCCTCAGGCGAGATGTCCTCCACGTGGGTGGCCACCGTCCAGCGGTGTCCCCACGGGTCTTCGAACGCACCGCTGCGGTCGCCGTAGAACTGGGTGGTCATCGGGGTGAGTTCCTTGGCTCCGCCCGCGAGTGCGGCCGTGAAGGCCGCGTCGGCGTCCTCGACGTAGACGTAGATGTTGACGGGCGTGCCGCCGACCGTCTTGGGATCGAGGAAGTCCATGTCCGGCGCCGGATCGCCGAGCATGATGACCGAATCGCCGAGCGTCAGCTCGCAGTGCGCGATCTTGCCGTCGGGGCGCGGCATGCGCATCCGCTCCGTGGCGCCGAACACCTGCTTGTAGAAATCGATCGCGGCCGCGGCGCCGTCGATCGCCAGGCCGGGCGACACCGCCGGATATCCGTCTGGGATAGGTTTCACATCGGACATGGGAGACCTCCGGTCGAGGCTTTTCGTCGGACAGGGCGAGCCTATTCCCGCAAAGCCCCCGAAATCGCCCGATCGGCCGAAAGATCTTGGGTCACGGCCCGGCGACGCCGCGCAGCCTGGCCACCTGATCCGCCGTCAGATCGGTCAGCGCGGCGGGCTCGACGGATTCCGGCGCGGTAATGGTGACCTGTGCCAATACCGGACCGACCTGAACGATCGAGACGAGCGAGACCAAGGTGAACCCCGCACTGGCGGTGCGCAGTTGGAACGCCGTCGAGGCGTCGCCGACGGGTGGTTGATCCAGCGCGCCGAGCCGGTATTCGATCGCCGTTCCGTCCGCGTCGTTGCCGGAATATTCGGTGCATTCGCGCAATGTCTGCTGCACCGCGGAAAAGGCCGTCGGCAATTTCTCCGGCGAATAACTCGCGGCATCGATATCGATGCTGGAGAAGTTCGGACCGTTGTAGGCGACGGTATTCCACGTCAACGGTTCGGTGCCTTGCTCGGCCAGCGGCAGCAGCACGCGCGCGCACTGGGCGGGCCGCGTCTCGGCGGTCGGTCCGGCCTGCTCCGGCTGCCCCGGGCCGCGGGTGTCGAACACCGGCGTCATGCCGGGCAGATCGGCGGGACCGAGCAGGCGCCTGGCCAGCTCCTCCGGATCGGTTGTCGGCGAACCGGTCACCGGCGCGGCGGCCACGGCGGGACCGAGCGGTGCCAACGCGGGAAGGGACGGCTGCTCCTCTTCCGCATCGCAGCCCGCGACGACGGCCACGCTCGCCACCGCCGACAGCAGCAGCGCGCGTCTCACTCCGCCCACGAGACCTGCGTCGTGATGGTCTGCTGCAACATGCTCGCGCTGCGCGGATCCCGGTAGGCCTGATGCCCGCCGACGGTGATGGACCCGGCCACCGGCAACGGCAGACCGAGGTCGACAGTGATGGTCCCGGTGCCTTGCATCACATAGTCCTCGATGTCGAGGGTGCCCGCGTTGTTCGGTAGCGACCATTGCGCGGATTTCGGGGTCTGCGTCACGTTCAGCTGGATGGTGAGCCGGTCGCCGTCGCGCTCGGTCAGCGTCGCGGTGGTGACCTGGTCGAGCGTCACGCCGCCGGTTACCTCCTGGTGCACGGTCCACACCGCGCCCTCGCCGATCGGTTCGTCGGGGAACATGATCGAGCGGTACACGGCCTGGTAGAACGCTTGCTCCAGCGCGGCCCGAGCGGCGTTGGAGGTGTCCGGCGACGGCGCGAGCCGCAGCGCGGTGATGGCGCCGTCGTCGCTGAAGTCGAGGCCCGCGTGCGAGCCGTCGGCGGCGGTGAGTGCCTTGCTCAGCAGCGGGTCGGGGGTGGACACCGCGCCGATGACGAGGTCGACTCCCTCGGCGCTGGTCTCGGCGGTCATCGGAATGGTCAGCGCGGGCGTCGAGAAGTCGCGCTTGGGCTGGTCGTTGATCTGCTGTTCGATGCGGTGATCGGTGCGCAGGGTCACCCGCTGATCGGTACCGACGACGAAATGCGGCCGCAGCACTTCGCGCGGCTCGGCGCCGGGCTCGAGGAGCGTGGCGGCCGAGGCCGTGATGGGCACGGTCACTTCCTTGCCGATGCCGAGCGGCTCGGTGCCCTCGCCGGCAGCGGGCGCCTCGGCGTCGTCGCTGCACCCGACACCGAAGGCGGAAAGCCCCACCGCGAGCACGACGAGCAACACGCTCGAGCGCGCGAACCGGGGCAGGTGAGAAGAAGACAACACCGTCACGAGCAACAGGGTACGACCGCTTCCTGAGTGTCAGCTGGGACATTCGCCTCGCGTGCCGCCGGGCGCGTTTCGAACACGCCGCGAGGAGGCGCGGCGCGGCGCGCCAGGCGCTCGAGAGATGATGATCGGCGTGAGTGACGACCGGCCGCCCGAGGACAACACCGCCGACCCGGCGCAGCAGACGACCCAGCCGCTACGGCTGCGGACCCTGCTGATCATCGCCGCAGTGCTGTTCTGCCTCGACCTGCTCACCAAGACGATCGCGGTCGCCACCCTCGAGCCGGGCGATCCGGTGTACCTGGTCGGCGACTTCGCCCGCTTCACCCTGGTGCGCAATCCGGGCGCGGCCTTCTCCATGGCCACCGGCATGACCTGGCTGCTGACGCTGGTCGCGGCGGCCGTGGTGATCGGCGTCATCCGCATCGGCCGCACGCTGCGCTCGCTGTGGTGGGCGATCGGCCTCGGCATGGTGCTCGGCGGCGCGCTCGGCAACCTGATCGACCGGCTGTTCCGCGCGCCGGGACCGTTGCAGGGGCACGTCGTCGACTTCGTCGCGATCGGCTGGTGGCCGGTGTTCAACGTGGCGGACTCGGCGATCGTCTGCGGCGCGATCCTGCTCGTGGTGCTGACGGTCTTCGGCTTCGAGCCCGACGGCACCCGGACCGGGCGCGGCGCGGCGGACGAGGAGCGGGCCGCGACGGCGCAGGCCGATCCGCCCGCCGGGACCGAACCGAAGAACGACAAGCCGAAGAAGGACACGCCGGGCGGCGCCGAAGAGGAGAACGCGGCATGAGAGAGACCAGGACCATGCCCGTACCCGACGGGCTCGACGGCATGCGGGTCGACGCGGGCCTGTCGCGACTGCTCGGACTCTCGCGCACCGCGGTGGCGGCGCTCACCGCCGAGGGCTCGGTGCAACTGGACGGCATTCCCGCGGGCAAGTCCGACCGGCTGGTCGGTGGCGCGTGGCTGGAGGTCGAATTCCCCGAGCCCAAGCGCGAACTCACCATCGAGGCCGAGCCGGTGGAGGGCATGAAGATCCTCTACGCCGACGACGACATCGTCGCGGTGGACAAGCCGGTCGGCGTCGCCGCGCACACCGGCGTCGGCTGGACCGGCCCGACCGTGGTCGGCGGACTGGCCGCCGCGGGGTACCGGATCTCGACCTCCGGCGCGCACGAACGCCAGGGCATCGTGCACCGGCTCGACGTCGGAACGTCCGGGGTGATGGTGGTCGCCCAGTCCGAGCACGCGTACACCGTGCTCAAGCGGGCCTTCAAGCAGCGCACCGTCGACAAGCGCTATCACGCGCTGGTGCAGGGACATCCGGATCCGAGCAGCGGCACCATCGACGCCCCGATCGGCCGCGCCCGCGGCAACGACTGGAAGTTCGCGGTCACCGCCGACGGACGGCCCAGTGTCACCCACTACGACACCGTCGAGGCGTTCCAGGCCGCCAGTCTGCTAGACATCCACCTGGAAACCGGCCGCACCCACCAGATTCGCGTGCACTTCTCGGCGATCCGGCATCCCTGCTGCGGTGACCTCACCTACGGCGCCGACCCGCGCCTCGCCGAACGCCTCGGCCTGGCGCGGCAGTGGCTGCACGCCCGCTCCCTCGGCTTCGCCCATCCCGCCGATGGACGCTGGGTGGAGATCACCAGCGAGTACCCGGACGATCTGAAGAACGCGCTGGACGTCCTGCGCAATGCCTGATCGGCCCGAGTCCGGTGCGGAACGTCGCGAGGGCGACGCCGCCGACGACGGACCCGAGAACTTCGCTGCCGGGGAACACCCAGAGCGAGACACGGCCCGCGGCGGCGATGCCGACGACGGGCGACCGGAAAACCCCGGCCCGGAGAAGCATCCGGGACGCGCGGCACCAGGTCACGCGCACGACGACGTGGAGGACGGCGGACGCGGCCGGCGAGCGCGGATCGCCCGCGCGGTGCTGGCTGGTGTGCTGGCGGCCGGTGTCCTCGCATTCCTGGCCGTGCTCGGCGCACTGAACCCGCCGCGCGAACTCGGGGTCGGCACCGATCGGCTCGGTCCGGATCACGCCGAGCCCGTCGCCGAGTACCTTGTCCGAGCCCGTGATTCGCTCTCCGGCGCCGACGCGGATCAGCACTGGGCGCTGGTGTCGTTCACCGAACCGGTGACTCCCCAGTCGATTCCCGCGCACAGCGGCGGGCTGCGCATCGGGCAGGTGCTGCACCGCGTTCCGATTCCCGGCGTGCAGACGCCGCTCGTCGCGGTGCCGGTGCCCGCGGGCGACGCGGTGGCGGTGGCCTCGGCCGACGCGGCCGCGTGGCAGATACAGGACCAGCTGGAGTCCACCGTCACGAGCGACGAGCGCTACACCCGGATCATGACGGTCGCCATGTCCCGCCTGCGGGAGGGCTGCGCCTGCACCGTCGGCCTGGTCGTCCGCGGCACCCTGCCGGAACTCCGCAACCTGGCCTCGGTCGACGGCATCCGCGCGGTCGAAGCCTTACCCGCCGACGCCGTGGCGGGCCACTTCGCGGTGAGCCCGCTGCTGCCGGAGCACACCGAGACCGTTGCCCCCGGGGCGGACGACGCCCCTGTCCCCGGCAACTGACCGGCAGTCGTCAGCCCGCGCATGGCCGGAGCGAAGGCGGAGGTACGCCCCCGCGGCACGTCCGGTCAGTCGGGCAGGGTCACCACGCCGTCGAGATAGCGGCGGCAGCGCCCGAGCAGCAGGACACGATCGTCGACCAGCGCGCAGCGCAGGGAGCCGCCGCGGCGCGACAGCTGACGGGCCAGCAGCTCGGTGCGACCCAGCTCGGCGGCCCACAGCGGAACCAATTGGGCGTGCGCCGATCCGGTGACCGGGTCCTCCGGCACGCCGATGCCGGGGGCGAAAACCCGTGAGACGAAATCGACTTCCGCGCCGCGGGCCGTGAGGACGGCCGCCCTGGGCAGCGGCGGAAAGGCGCTCAGCAGCGGACGGGCGCGGCGGACTTCGTCTTCGGAAGCCACCACGACGACCTCGTCGGTGCCGGAGAAGGCGCGCACCGGCGCCACCCCGAGCGCCGCCACCAGCGCCGGGTCCGGCTCGACCTCGACGGAGGCCACCGTCGGCAGGTCGAGCACGTACTCGTCGTCGTCGGTGCGATCCACGTGCAGCCAACCGCTCCTGGTGAAGAAGCTCACCCGGTCGGCGCCGGGATGCATGTCCTCGAGGACCTGGGCCGCGGCGGCGAGGGTGGCGTGCCCGCACAGGTCGACCTCCGCCGCGGGGGTGAACCAGCGCAGGTGGAATGCCGGATGATCCCCGGGCGGCCCGACCGCCTCCGGGGGTAATTGCGAGGTGTAGAAGGCGGTTTCGGCGAGGTTGTTCTCCTCGGCCAGGTTTTGCAGCAGCTCGTCCGGCAACCACGACGTCAGCGGCATCACGGCCGCCGGATTACCCGAGAACGGTGCGTCGGCGAACGCGTCGATCTGGTGCAGCAGTACCTCCATAATCGGAGAAGGTACTCCAACCCCGAATGATCGCTTCGCACAAGGCATCTCGGATCACCGCCGGGCAGGTGACGCGGGTCACGCGCTGCCGCCGGGCGAAGCGGGGATGAGCCTGCGCTGCTCGCCGTGCAGTGCGGCGCTGATCCACCAGATCGCCTCGACCAGCACGATGCCGACCGCGCCGCAGACGAACGCCGCCGTGGTCAGCGCCTCGTTGGACGGGTCGAGCTTGAAGAACTCACGGGTGAACGGCACGGTGAACAGCACGACGTAGGCCGCCATGGACGCCACGATCAACACCACCTTCCACCACACGTACGGCCGGGCCACGATGGCCAGCACCCACATCGCGATCATGATCAGAGTGATGAGCGCGGTAGTGCCCGCCTGCTCCTTCTGCGTCTCGGTGGCATCCGGCCCCGCGTAGGCGATCAGGTACGCCACGAAGGTCGCGACGCCGATCACCACGCCGGACGGAATCGCCAGACGCATGACGCGCGAGACGAATCCGGTGCGGGCGCGTTCGTTGTTGGGGGCCAGCGACAGGATGAACGCCGGAATGCCGATGGTGAACCAGGCGGCGATGGTGACGTGGCGTGGCAGGAACGGATAGCCGATCGGCTCGTAGTCGAAGATCTGCGAACCGATACCGGCCACGCCGACCAGGAACGCCAGCAGCACCGAGTACACGGTCTTGGTGAGGAACAGATTCGAGACGCGCTCGATGTTGCCGATCACCCGGCGGCCCTCGCCGACGACGTACGGCAGCGTCGCGAATTTGTTGTCCAGCAAGACGATCTGCGCCACCGCCCTGGTCGCCGGGCTGCCCGCGCCCATGGCCACGCCGATATCGGAATCCTTCAGCGCCAGCACGTCGTTCACGCCGTCGCCGGTCATCGCGACGGTGTGCCCGCGCGACTGGAGCGCGCCGACCATGGCGCGCTTCTGATCCGGACGGACCCGGCCGAAGGTGGTCTCGTGCTCGAGCACGTCGGCGAGTTGCTCAGGGTCCTCGGGCAATAGGCGCGCGTCGACGGCGTGCTCGCCGCCGGGCAGGTCGAGCGAGGAGGCCACCGCGCCCACCGAGACGGCGTTGTCGCCGGAGATCACCTTGATCGAAACGTCCTGGTCGGCAAAGTAATCGAGCGTCGCCCGCGCGTCGGGGCGGATCTTCTGCTCCAGCACCACCAGCGCGGCGGGCCGCACTGTTCCCGGCGCGTCGGGCGCGTCCACCGGGCGGTCGCTCTGCGCGAGCAGCAGGACGCGCAGGCCGGAGGAGCCGAGTTCTTCGGCCATGCGCGCATCCTCGGACTCCGGGTCGAGCAGCACGTCCGGCGCGCCGAGCAGCCAGTCGCCGTGCTCGCCGTAGGAGAAGCCGCTCCACTTCTTGGCCGAGGAGAACGGCGCGACCGCGGTGTGCTGCCACTCGGGCCGGTCCGTCAGCTCTTCGGCGATGGCCTGCACGCTGGCATTGGGGCGCGGGTCGTCGCCCGCCATCGCCGCCAGTGCCCGGCGGACCGCGCCGTCGTCGAAGCCGTCCAGGATCTTGATGTCCGACAGCCGCATACCGTTCTCGGTCAGGGTGCCCGTCTTGTCCGCGCACACCACGTCGACGCGGGCCAGGCCCTCGATCGCGGGCAACTCCTGGACCAGGCACTGGCGGCGGCCGAGCCGCACCACACCCACCGCGAACGCGATGGAGGTCATCAGCACCAGCCCCTCGGGCACCATCGGCACCAGCGCGGCCACCATGCCCGTCACCGCGGGCCGCCAGCTCTCGCCGCTGGAGAACAGCTGGTTGTAGATGCTGAGCAGACCGGCGGGGATCAGCAGGTAGGTGATGAATTTCAGGATCTTGTCGATGCCGCTGCGCAGCTCGGAGTGCACCAGGGTGAATTTGCTGGCCTCCTCGGCCAGCTTCGCGGCGTAGGCGTCGCGGCCCACCTTGGTGGCCCGGTACGCACCGGAGCCGGACACCACGTAACTACCCGACATCACCTCCGCGCCGACGGCCTTGTCGATCGGGTCGGCCTCGCCGGTGAGCAGCGACTCGTCGATCTCCAGCAGGGCGGACTCCTCGACGACGCCGTCCACCACGATCTGGTCGCCCGGACCGAGCTCGATGAGGTCGTCGAGCACCACGTCCTTCGGCGCCACCTCCTGCGCGACGCCGTCGCGGCGCACCGTCGGCCTGGCCTGGCTGACGATGGCCAGCTGGTCCAGCGTCCGTTTGGCCCGGATCTCCTGGATGATGCCGACCGCGCTGTTGGCCACGATCAGCAGACCGAACATGCCGTCGATGATCGAACCGGTCGAAAGCACCAGGACGAACAGCACACCGAGGATCGCGTTGATCCTGGTGAAGACATTGGCGCGAACGATCTCGCGGACCGAGCGGCTGGCCCGGTCCGGCACGTCGTTGGTGAGCCCGTCGCGGCGACGTTGCTCGACCTCCGCCGCGGTGAGTCCGGTCGCGCCCGATGCCTGAACGGTTATCGACATGACCGCCAGCCTAATAGGGCGCTGCTGGGCGCAGTCCGTCCGCAAACCGCGGATGGCCGAAGCGAAGACGGAGGTTCGCCGGGCATTCATCCCATGAACAGCGGCCGCCCATTAGCCTGGCACGGGTGCGGCGAAACAGATCCATCCCCGGTGTTGCCTTCGGCACCAGTGCCTATCTGATCTGGGGGTTGTTTCCCGCGTTCTTCGGTCTGCTCGCCTTCGCCAGTGCGGTGGAGGTGCTCGCGCAGCGGATCCTGTGGACGCTGGCGGTGGTGCTCCTCGTGCTGGTGGTTACCGGACGCTTGCGCGAGATGGCCGGCATCGGCGCGCGGACCTGGCGGTTGGCCGCGCTGGCCTCGGTGGCGATCTCGATCAACTGGGGCGTCTACGTCTACGGCGTCACCTCGGGGCACGTGGTGGAGTGCGCGCTCGGGTACTTCGTCAACCCGCTGGTGACCGTCGGATTCGGCGTGGTCATCTTCCGCGAGCGTCTGCGGCCCGCGCAGTGGGCGGCGCTGGGGCTCGGCGCGGCCGCGGTCGCGGTGCTCACCGTCGACTACGGCAGGCCGCCGGTGATCGCGCTCGCGCTGGCCTGCTCGTTCGCGCTGTACGGACTGGTGAAGAAGGTCATCCCGCTCGACGCGCTGCGCGGCATCGCCGCCGAGGGCATCGTCGCCGCGCCGTTCGCGCTCGCCTTCGTCGTGGTGCTGCTCGCCACCGGTCGCAGCGCGTTCACCTCCGGCGCGGCACACGCCGGGCTGCTGATGTCGACCGGACCGGTCACGATGGTGCCGCTGCTGCTGTTCGCCGTTGCGGCGCAGCGGGTTCCGCTGTCCACCATGGGTCTGCTGCAATACCTCACCCCCGCGCTCCAGATGGCGTGGGGTGTCGCCGTGGTGCACGAGCCGATGCCCGCGTCCCGCTGGGCCGGCTTCGGGCTCATCTGGGCGGCGCTGGCGATCTTCACCACCGACGCCCTGCTGCGCGCCAGGCACGGTCGGCGCACCCGGACTCCGATCACGCCCAGTGACGTCTCCGCCCCCTGAGCACGTCTGCACCGCTGGGTCTTTCGTCGCGAATCGGCGTACGTCGCGACGGCTCCAGCTCCGTGTTCATAGGTCGACCCCG
This sequence comes from Nocardia sp. bgisy118, assembly GCF_057708605.1. NCBI lineage: Bacteria > Bacillati > Actinomycetota > Actinomycetes > Mycobacteriales > Nocardiaceae > Nocardia > Nocardia sp. bgisy118. The sequence continues at coordinate 16,188 of NZ_JBYISM010000014.1, forward strand.
CCGGAGCGTTTTCGTCGCATCGGCACAGTGAACAGTGCCGACTGTTGTCCGGATCGACAGGGGGCCGAGGCGGGGCGCTCCGGTACATTGACCGCGATCGACGCTGGACCGGAGGGTTTCACGATGCTGGACGACGGGCGACTCGACAGGGCGGCCGGTGTGCTGCTCGGTACCGCGGCGGGCGACGCGCTCGGCGCCGGATACGAATTCACCCGGCCGGGTCCCGAGCGGGAGATCGATATGATCGGCGGCGGGGCGTTCGACTGGGCGCCCGGCGAATGGACCGACGACACCTCGATGGCGCTGGCGATCGCACAGGCAGCCGACGACGGCCCCGGACTCGAACTCGACGCGGTGGCAGCCGGATTCGTGCGGTGGTTCGACTCCGACCCTCCGGATATCGGCGTGCAGACCAACCGGGTGCTCGCCGCGCGACCGGCCTCGGCGCGAGCCATGCAGCAGCAGGCCATGTCCTTGGACGGGCTGACCGGCGGCAACGGTTCGCTGATGCGCACGGCCCCGGTCGCATTGGTCTATCTGGACGACGCCGCGGAATGCGTGCGGATGGCGGGCGCGATCGGCCTGCTCACCCACCACGACCAGCAAGCCGTCGAGGCGTGCAAGATCTGGACCTACGCCATCCGGCACGCGGTGCTGACCGGGAACTTCGACGGCGTGCGGGAGTACATCGCGAGCACCGACAGCGCCGACTACTGGAATCGCCTGCTCGATCAGGCCGAAACCGGTGCGCCCGCCCACTTCCCGAACAACGGCTGGGTCGTGCACGCGCTACAGACCGCATGGTGGGCCATCACGACCGCCGACGCCTCCGGCCCCCAGCATCTTCCGCTCGCACTGGAACTCTGCGTCCGCGCGGGCGGCGACACCGATACCACCGCCGCCATCGCGGGCGGCCTGCTCGGCGCCCGCTGGGGCGCCTCCGCCGTCCCCGCCCGCTGGCGTTCCATACTGCACGGCTACCCCGGCCTCACCGGCGACGACTTGGTCGCCCTGGCCGCGCGCATCGTCCGAGCGAACGCCACCGCTTGAGCGACAGGCCCGGCCGCGCGGGGCATCCGTGCGGCCGGGCCGAAGCCGAATCAGTACGCGGTGTTGATCGGGCCTGGGCTCCACAGCCCGGAGTGGTCACGCCGGGTGATCGCGGGCTCGGCGGGAACGGCGCTGCCATCGATGCGCGTGAACGCCTGGAGATCACCCCAGTCGCGGTCCCAGTCCTCGTTCAGGTAGGTGGCCAATGTCCTGGCGCGCAACAGCATTCCGGTCCAGCCGAGCGGCCCGCCGCCGTCGTGGCTCTGCCACAGATTGGTGACGGCGGCGCCGGGACGGTCCGGCAGGATGCGGTAGCCGGGGATCTCCGCGATGCCGTCCCGGTGATCGAACGGGCGCTGGTTCGGGAATTGCAGGCTGACCATCCAGTCCACCAGGGCGGGCGTAGCGCCCACCACCTCGTTCAGCGTCCTGGTCTGCGGCACCCGCGGCGGCGTCACGGCCAGCCACTGCTTCGGGTTGCGGTCACGATCGACCGCGACCACTCGGATCACGTCGGCCTGCGCGGGAATCTCGGCGAACGGCACCCGCAGGTTGCGCCACGACGGCGCCGGACCGATGTCGATCGGCACGACCCGGCCCATCGGCTGCGCGGTGGACGCGGAATCCGTCGCGCCGTACTCGATCTGCACCGACTGACCGGGCGTCACGACACCGTCGGCGTCCACCGACCAGATCCGGCCCGCGGCGCTGAGCGCGATGATCCCGGCCCGGTCGCGCGGGTCGGGCAGCCGGTACCAGCCGGTGGTCAGCTCGGCGGGGCCCGCGTCGCCGGAGCGGTAGCTGCCCAGCACCGGCACCCGGGCCGGGTCGAGACCGAACGGCAGTGCGGCGGTGGCGGTTCCGGCCTCGTCCTCCGAGGAGGACTTGGCGCTCAGCGCGTCGGCGATGCTGCCGGTCGAGTTGCTGCCATCGTCGTCCGGTCGCAAGTCCTCGGCCACACCGGCGGGCGTGAAGCCCTTCGCGTCCGCCGAGAACGTGCTGTGCGCGTCCCCGGTGAGCGGCGCGAGCATGCCCTCGTTCGGATCGGTCTCGACCAGGACGTGACCGGCCAGTCCGTACGGCTTGCCCGTCACCGCTTCGATGTTCGAGCGCGCCAGCGAGAACGACTCGCCCTGCGCCACCGCGGCCTTGGCGAAGGACCCGATGTCCCACACCACCAGCAGCGCCAGCGCGATGGTCAACGGCGGCAGCAGCGACACCCGCCACCCGAAGCGCGAAACACGATGCGGAGTACCGGGTTTCGGCGCGCGTACATGCCACCAGGCGGCGACCGCCAACAGCGCGAAGGCGACGAACCGGAACACTTGGTTCAGCATCACCCCGGCGATCGTCGGCGCCTTGTCCCACCAGGGCATGCCCCAGGCGGAGACGTACCACCACCCGTTGGGCCCGGAGAACACCAGCGCCAACAGGAACGCGATCACCGCGGCGAACAGCGCGCGATTGCGCGGCGACCGCAGCACCGTGGGGCCGACCGCCATCGCGGTCAGCACCGCGACGCACCCCGCGACGCCGGCGTACACACCGAAGTGGTGGGTCCACTTGGTCGGCGTGACCATGATCATCAGCAGCGCGCCGATCGTGGTGCCGAGGATGCGCCGGGACGGACCCGTGGCGGTCAGCGGGATGCGGCCGCCCTTGCGCAGCAGCACGGTCACGCACACCAGGATGCCGACCAGCATCGCGAAGATGCCGATCCGGCGGCCGACCGAGCCGTCGATCTCACCCTGGAACAGGTACTGGTAGCGCAGGTACTCCTGGAACCACGGCACATCGGGGCCGATGGCGTGGTGCACCCGCTGCATCTCGAAGGCGGCGGTGAGCGGCTGGTCGGCGAACGCGATCGCCAGCACGACCACACCGGCCGCGCCGAGCGGGGCCAGCAGCGTCGCGTAGCCGAGCAGGCGCTGCCGCACGCTCCGCGGCGCGCCCACCTTGTCCATCACGATGTGGGCCACCGGGCGCAGGCCGGACAGCAGCGCGGCGACGCAGATGAGGCCGGACGGACCCGCCGTCACGGTGAACGCCGCGATCAGAATCGCCAGCGCGGCGGGCAGCAGCCGCCGGGTGGCGATCGCCCGTTCCACCGAACACCAGGTGAGCAGCAGTCCCAGCGCGACAGGAGGTTCGGGTCGCAGGCCGTTGTCGTACGGCAGCCACACCGCGAGGAAGCCGAGCGCGCCGGTCCACAGCGCGACCTTGTTGTGTCGCACCGCGACCCCGAGCCGCGGCACCACCTCGCGGCTGAGCAGCAGCCACAGCAGCACGCCCGCCGCCAACGCGGGCAGCCGCACCCACGGGCTGGCGGTCGTCACCTCGGCCATGATCCGGATCAGGTCGTAATACGGTGTGCCGATGGGGTTTTCGGGCACCCCGAAATAGGCGAAGTAGTTGGCCATGTACCCCGCCGTGCCGGACGCGCGCGCCATGCCGAACTGATAACCGTCGTCGGAGGTGGTGGCGCCGATGAAATGCCAGAGCGCCAGCACGCCGAGCACCACGCCGTCCAGCACTGAGAACGTCCACCAGCGTTGCGGCAACAGACGCCGGGTGCGCCTACCGTCCTCGCGGTCGATCCGGTAGAGGGCGACGAGGCCGACGAGGGTGGCCAGCACCGCGAGCCAGATGGCGGCCCGCTTGACGGGGGTCGGGCTGGAGGAGAAGCGGGTGTCCAGCTCCGCCGTGACCGTCGCGCCGTCGGCGGCGGCCAGGTCGCTGTAGATGCCGACCAGCTGCGGGCGGTAGTCACCGTCGAGCGTGGCGGGGAAGCCGGGCGCCTCGAATCCGACCATCGTCGCCGTGGCCTTCGCGGTGTCGGCGTGCACGGTTAGCTCGCAGCCCGGCGGCAGCTGGTCGACCGGCGTGCTGAGCAGCGCCTGGTTGCGCAGGATGACGTCGAGCCGGGCGGGCGCATCGGCGGTGGGCGTGGTCACCCGGGCGAGAAAGCCGTAGCGCTCACGATCCGGAGCGCCGTTGGGCGCGGTGGCGGCGAGGGTGCCGCCCTTGACGGCGAGCTGGCCGATGGCCGCGCACGGCAGGGTCGCGTCGAAGGTCAACGGCGCGTAGGCCACCAGCGGCGCCTCCACGCTGCGCGCCGAGCCCGCCTGCGGCCACGAGAGTGTCGCCGCGTCCACCCGAACCGGGAGCAGGGGCACCGCAACCGCGCACAGGGCGCCGATCAACGCCGCGATCAACGCGACGGGTCGCGCCCATCGTCCATTCGTATTCCGTTGTGCCGTCCCGGGTCTGGAATCCTCGACGGACGGCTGCCCCGCCCACACCATCGTGTCAGCCACGACGCCAGATAGTAACGATCGAATCTGAGAACGAAACCCATTGCCCGGGCGGCGGTACCGGAATCACCTCGAAAAACACCGCCGACCTGGGGATTCTCGCCTGCGGAACGGCACGCCGGGCCGGGAGGCACCTGGTGGTCGCGGCCCGGATCCGGCCCGGGCCGCGACGGCGCGCATCAGGCGCAGGCGGGCGACTGCTGGCCCAGCGCGGTCAGCATCTGGCAGGCCCACGCCTTCTGGACCTTCCACTTGCCGTTCTCGGCGACGAACGGCACGTCCGCGATGTTCTCCTGGTTGTTCAGCACGATCGTGGCTTTGGCGTTGATGGTGTCGCCGAAGGCGGTCACCTCGGTCACCGTGACGCTGGCGCCGGTCTGCTTGTACGCCTCGGCCAGCCGGCTCGGCAGCTCGGGGTCGGCCTCGGCGCCCTGAATCATCTCCAGCTTCTCCGAGTTCGGCACCGCCGGGTCGAGCGCCTTCTGCAGCTGTGCGTTCAGCTCCGCCACGGTCGGGACCGCGGGCTGGTCCGCCGCGGCGGTGGCCTTGGCGCTGGTCGTCGTCTTGGTCGTCTTGGCGGGTTCGTTCGAGTCGTCGCCACCGCAGGCGGTCATGCCCAGGCTGGCGACGATGGCGAGGCCAGCGATCGCGATGCGTCCAGTCGTACGAAGCTTCAACTGCTCGTCCTTTGCGTTCGAGGAGGGTCCGTGTCGTCACCGCGGCAGCGTCCACCGAGCGCCGGCGGCACTGCCCGAGGCATCAGGCTACCGGTCAGTGCAGACTGCCGAGCGGATCAGCCCGGGACAGACTGATGTCGTCGGCGCTGAAGGTACGCGCCGGGCCCGGCCCTGTCGAGCTGGTCTCGAACCGCACGGTGACCACGCCGTGGCCCGCCCCTTGCACCCATCCGTGCCCGTAATCCGGGTGTGAGACATCCATTCCCGGATACCAGAGGCGCGCCGACGGGCTCGGGTCGGCGGCGGTCGCAGCGGGTGCGACAGGCTCGCTCGATTCCCACTCGGTTTCGAGCGTGTCGTCGGCCGGACTCCGATCCAGCTCGGGGAACAGCGACTCCTGACGCACCGTCGACAGCCCGCCGAAGCCCACCCCCACCAAGCGGATCGGGCCGAGTTCTTCCGGATCGATCGCGGACCGCTGAGCGGCCGTGGTGAGCGTGGCCAGGTCGGTCGTCGCGTAGGGCAGGGTGAACGAGCGGGTCACCACGCTCATATCCGACTTCTTGAGTTTGAGCACCACGGTGCGCGCGGCCCTGCCGTCCTTGCCGAGCCTGGCGTGCGCGGCCGCCGCCATGGTCTCGATCGCGGGCCGCAGCTGGGCCAGGGTGACGATGTCGGTCTCGTAGGTGTTCTCGGCGCTGATCTGCTTGGCCTCGGCGCGCTCGGCGACCGGCCGGTCATCGATGCCACGGGCCAGCCGGTGCAGCGCGGCCCCGACGCTGCCGCCGAGCAGCGAGACGGCCTCCGATTCGGGCAGCGCGGCGAAAGCGCCGACGGTCTCGATGCCGACCGAGCGCAGCCTGCCCTCGGCCACCGGCCCGATCCCCCACAGCTTGCGGACCGGAAGAGCGGCGAGCAGGCTCTGCTGTTCGCCCGGCGAGACGACACGGATGCCGTCGGGTTTGGCCAGGCCGGAGGCGATCTTGGCGAGCTGTTTGCCGCTGCCCGCGCCGACCGAGGCGACCAAGCCGGTGCGTTCGCGCACCAGCGCGCGCAGCTCGGCGCAGAATTCGTAGACCTGATCGGCGTCGGCACCGGCCAGTTCCTCCGGTTCGCCGAACGCCTCGTCGAAGGAGAGCGTCTCCAGCACCGGGATGCGGCTGCGCAGCGCCTCGAACACCCGCCCGCTGACCACCGCGTAGACCGCGCCGCGCGGCGGCACCACCACGGCCGTCACCCCGACCAGGCGTTTGGCCTGGTGCATCGGCATCGCCGAGCGCGCGCCGAAGACCCTGGCCTCGTAACTCGCGCCCGCGACCACGCCGCGCCCGCCGGTGCCGCCGACGAGCACCGGACGGCCGCGCAGGGTCGGACGGGTCAACTGCTCGACCGAGGCGAAGAACGCGTCCATATCAATGTGCAGCACCCAGCGCCGGGAGGTGCGGCCGATCGCCGCCTGCTCCGTTGCTCGATCGGTTCGCACGACCAGGAATCTACGGCACCCCTCCGACAGGTCCGCCGCGGCGGCAACCGTGCGGTGGCTCCCGGATTGCTGTCGATCTGCTGTGTGACCGCACCGCTGGGCAGGCCGGGCGATCGAACCGCTTCAGCGGCCGTGACCAGGGCCGATACCTAGCGCACCAGCTATTTCCGACACGATGCCGAAGAGCGGGGATGGCGCGTTGCCCGCCGGTTCGTATGTGATGATCGGACACATGAAGATCCGCAAGGCAGTCATCCCGGCGGCCGGTATCGGCTCCCGGTTGCTCCCGCTGACCAAGGCCATCCCGAAGGAGATGCTGCCGGTCGGCGACAAGCCGGTCATCGAGCACACAGTCCGTGAGCTGGTCGCCTCGGGCATCACCGACATCACCATCGTCGTCAGCGGCGGAAAGTCGTTGATCCAGGACCACTTCCGGCCCAACCCCGCGCTTGTCGCGCAGTTGCGCGCAGACGGAAAGACCGCCTACGCCGACGCCGTCGCCGAGGTCGGGGAGCTGTCCCGCCTCGGCCACATCACCTACCTCGATCAGCACGGCCCCTACGGCAACGGCACCCCGGTCCTCAACGCCGCCCGCAACGCGGGTGACGAGCCGATGCTCGTGCTCTGGCCCGACGACGTGTTCGTCGCCGAGGTGCCGCGCGCCCAGCAGCTCATCGACGCCTACGAGGCCACCGCCGCGCCGGTGCTCGCGCTGATGCCGATGAACCCGGCCGAGTCCAAGCGCTACGGCGTCCCGGTCGTCGCCGACGACCAGGGCAACGGCCTGCTGCGCATCACTGGGCTCATGGAGAAGCCCAAACCCGAGGACGCGCCGTCGGCCTACGCCGCCATCGGCGGCTACGTCGTGACCCCGGGGATCATCGACGAACTGCGCCGCCAGACCGCGGCCTGGTACGAGCACCGCACCGGCGAGGTCTACCTGACCGACGCCATCAACGTGCACGCGTCGGACAATCCGGTGTTCGGCCAGGTGATCCGCGGCCGCTGGTACGACACCGGCAACCCGGGCGACTACCTGGTCGCGCAGTTCGCCTCGGCGTTGGCGCATCCGGAGTACGGTCCGCTGCTTCGCGGGCTGGCCACCGACCATCTCGCCTGACCCGCACCGGTTTTCACGCCGTCAGAAGCGCCGGACGGCGTAGATCGCGAACTGCCGGATCGGCGAGAGGCCGACCGGCACCCCGCGTCCGTAGGCGTTGAAGACGTTCCCGAATCCGGCGTAGATGCCGACGTGCGAGCCGTCCTTGTTCAGCACGACGACGTCGCCCGGCGCCATCTGACTGACCGGCACCGGAGCGCCTGCGGTCGCCTGCTGCCAGGTCGTCCTCGGCATGTTCACGCCGACCATCCGGAACGCCCACTGCACAAGCCCGGAGCAGTCCCAGCTGTTCGGACCGGTGCCGCCCCATTCGTAGGGCTTGCCGGTCTGGGTCATGGCGATGGCGAGCGCGGCGAGGCCGCGCGGACTCGGCACGCCGAGCGCCACCGAGCCACTGGCGCTGCCCGTTCCCGAGCCGGACGCCGAACCCGAACTCCCCACGAAGTTGCGGTCGTCGGACCAGGCAGGCCCGGCGAGCAGCAAGGTGGCGAAGGTAGCGACGACGAACCCGACGACTGTCCGGCATAACGGTTTTCTGTTCATGAACGCACCCCTCCTGTCGGTCCGGCAAACAGGCCGCATCGAGCGGCCCTGCTAAGCCGCGGCGCCGGCCTCGTCATCGGGGGTGGAGCCGCAGACCACCGCGCATGCCCGGCCACGCAACGGGGCCGACCAGCGCGCATCAGGTAGAACATGCCTCACGGAAAATTACTGCTGCACCAATGCTCAATCAGCGCACCAACAGCAACAGGCCTCGATTCTGCCCCGCCGTCCTCGAAGCAGGACAGGTTTCCAGCAAATTCTCAGCGTGTGATCTATGTCACTCTTGCGGAATACCGGCAGCATGCGTCGGACGATCGCGAAACAGAGGACACCGAGAAAGTCGAGGCACCGGGCCCCGCGCGGAAAATGCAGGCCACCCGGCATCGAAAATCGAGGACCGAAAGGGGCGCCGCGAATATCGGCGTCGATAAGGGGAGCAGGCGTCGGGGCGGGCGGTGCCGCCCACCCCGACGATGTGCTCAGGCCTTCGTCACCGTGGCTCTCACGCCGCCGACGAGCTCGGCGGCGTCGGCGCTCGCGGCGCCGAAATCGAGTGCGGTGGCGAGGATCTCGCCCGCGATCAGATCGCGGTGGGTCTGCGCCCACGCCAGCCGCTCGATGGGGACATCGAGGACCACGGTGATCCGATCGGAGACGTCCAAGCCCAGCGACTTGCGGGTCTCCTGGAGGTCGCGGATCAGGTCGCGAGCCCAGCCCTCGGCCTCCAGCTCCTCGGTGACCACCGAGTTCAGCACCACCAGACCCGCGTTACCCGGCAGCGCCGCGGTGGACTCGGGCTCGGCGGCGACCAGCCGCTGCGTGTATTCCTCAGGGAGCAAGGCGATTCCGGCGGCGCTGACGACACCGTCGGCGCCCTCGGACCACTCCCCCGCCTTGACCGCCTTGATCACCGTCTGCACGTCCTTGCCGAGGCGCGGGCCCGCGGCACGGGCGTTCACGGCCAGCTCGAAGCGCCCGTGCACGGCGACGTCGGTGGTCAGATCGACCTTCTTGACGTTGACCTCGTCGGCGATGATGTCGGCGTACGGACGCAGCCGCTCGGCATCGCCCGCCGCGATGGTGACCTCGGCCAGCGGCAGCCGCACCCGCAGGTTCTTGGCCTTGCGCAGGCTCAGCACCGTCGAGCAGACCATGCGCACCTCGTCCATGGCGGCGACCAGCTCCGGATCCTCCGGCAGCTCGCCCTCCTTCGGCCAGTCGGCCAGGTGAACCGAGCGGTCGCCGGTGAGCCCGCGCCAGATCACCTCGGCGATCAGCGGCAGCAGCGGCGCCGCCAGCCTGGTGACCACCTCGAGCACGGTGTGCAGGGTGTCCACCGCGTCGCGTTCCTCCGACCAGAAGCGCGAACGCGACCGGCGCACATACCAATTCGTCAACGCGTCGGCGAACGAACGCAACTCCTCGCAAGCGCCCGCGATGTCGTAGACCTCCAGCGCCTCGGTCATCACGTCGCGGGTTTGCGCCAGCTTCGCCAGGATGTAGCGGTCGAGCACGTTCGACGAATCGGTGCGCCACTCGCCGGGCTTCGAGGCGTACAGCTGCAGGAAGGTCCACGCGTTCCACAGCGGACGCAGCGCGTGGCTGACGCCCTCCCTGATGCCGCGCTCGGTGACGATGAGATTGCCGCCGCGCAGGATCGGCGAGCTCATCAGGAACCAGCGCATCGCGTCGGAGCCGTCCCGGTGGAACACCTCGTTCACGTCCGGGTAGTTGCCCTTCGACTTGCTCATCTTCAGCCCGTCGTCACCGAGCACGATGCCGTGCGCGGCAACGGTTTTGAAGGCCGGGCTGTCGAACAGCGCGGTCGACAGGACGTGCAGGGTGTAGAACCAGCCGCGGGTCTGCCCGTTGTACTCGACGATGAAGTCGCCGGGGAAGTGCCCTTCGGTCGCTCCGCCGGCTCCGCTCCTGTGACCGTCGAACCAGTCCTTGTTCTCGAACGGGTAATGCACCTGCGCGTACGGCATCGAGCCGGACTCGAACCAGCAGTCCAGCACCTCCGGCACCCGGCGCATGGTCGACCTTCCGGTCGGATCGTCCGGATTCGGCCTGGTCAGCTCGTCGATCATCGGCCGGTGCAGATCGGTCGGGCGCACGCCGAAGTCGCGCTCCAGCTCGTCCAGCGAGCCGTAGATGTCGACGCGCGGGTAGGCGGGATCGTCGGACACCCACACCGGGATCGGGCTGCCCCAGTAGCGGTTGCGGCTGATGTTCCAGTCGCGCGCGCCCTCCAGCCACTTGCCGAACTGGCCGTCGCGGATGTGCTCGGGCACCCAGGTGATCTGCTTGTTCAGCTCCACCATCCGGTCGCGGAACTTGGTCACGGCGACGAACCAGGACGGCACCGCCATGTAGATCAGCGGCTGCCCGGAGCGCCAGCTGTGCGGGTAGGAGTGCTCGATCGTCTCGTGCCGCAACAGCTTTCCCGCGGCCTTGAGGTCTTTGATGATCACCGGGTTGGCGTCGAAGACCATCAGGCCCTCGTACGGCGGCACCATCGAGGTGAACTTGCCGCCCGGATCCAGCGGCTGCACGATCTCGATGCCGTTGGCCGCGGCGACCTCCATGTCCTCCTCACCGAAGGCGGGGGCCAGGTGCACGATGCCGGTACCGGAATCGGTGGTCACGTAGTCGGCGTTGAGCACCCGGTGCGCGTTCGGGTGGCCGACGAAGAAGTCGAACGGCGGCGCGTAGGACAGACCGGCCAGCGCAGCGCCGTCGAACTCGCCGAGCACGGTCGGCTCCTCGCCGAACTCCCGGGCGTAGTGCGAAACCCGCTCGGCGGCAAGCAGATAGCGTTTGCCGTCGGCGGCGCTCAGGTGCACGTAACGCACGTTGGGGTGCACGGCGATGGCCAGGTTGGACGGTAGGGTCCACGGCGTGGTGGTCCAGATGAGGGCGTTGGCGCCGTCGAGGTCGCGCAGCGGGTGATCGGCGGGCACGCGCAGCGCCATGTCGACGGTGACGGCCGGGTCCTGGCGCATCTTGTAGGCGTCGTCCAGGCGGGTCTCCTGGTTCGACAGCGGCGTCTGCTCGTACCAGCTGTAGGGCAGCACCCGGAAGCCCTGGTAGATCAGGCCCTTGTCGTAGAGCGACTTGAACGCCCACATCACCGACTCCATGAAGTCGAGATCGAGGGTCTTGTAGTCGTTGTCGAAGTCGACCCAGCGGGCCTGGCGGGTGACGTAGTCGCGCCATTCCCCGGTGTAGCGGAGCACCGAGGATTTGCAGGCGGCATTGAATTCCGCCAACCCCATGGCGTCGATCTGTGATTTGTCCGTGATACCGAGCTGCTTTTCCGCTTCGATTTCCGCGGGCAGTCCGTGACAGTCCCATCCGAAACGACGATCGACACGATTGCCGCGCATCGTCTGGAAACGTGGGATCAAATCCTTCACATAGCCGGTCAGCAAATGACCATAATGCGGCAGACCGTTGGCAAAGGGCGGACCGTCGTAGAAGACGAACTCGGCTGCACCGGAGCGGTTCTCGATGCTGGCGCGGAAGGTGTCGTCGGCCGCCCATGCGTCGAGCACGCGTTCTTCCAGCTCGGGGAAGCTCGCCCCGGAGCCTGCGCCCAGATCCACGCGGGGGTATGCGCTCTTGCTGTCGTCCGCCATCGCGGATGCGTCTCCTCGTGCCACCGCGCCGCAGGCGCGTATCAGTGGTTGGCACGGGGACGACCTCGGCGCCCGGTGCGCCGAAACCGCGGTACCACCCCGTTTGTCCTGGCCAGCCCCATCGGGACCGCCGGACCGCTCGTTGCGAGCTGTGACGGGCTCACCCGTTCGGTTCTACTGAGCGCCGCGCGCTCCCTCCGCGGGGAGGCGGGGCGACGCCGTTCTTCCGAAGGCTCCCCGGTGATGGCCGGATCGGCGCCGTTCTGTCTCGATTCTAACCAGTCCGGGCAAACGATATTCCCGCGCCCGGCCTCAGCGTTTGGCGTGCCGCCCTGGCGGCGGCGGTGCGTCGTTGTCGGGCCTGCGCATGGAAAGAGCGCTCACCAGCAGCAACACCGCGCCGATGACGCACACGACGATGCATCCCCACGCCCACAGCACCGACCCGGTGGTCAGCGCGGTGACGAGCAGGGCAAAGCCGATCGCGGCGAGAACGAGCGTCAGGACGAGCATGATGACCCCCTCGGCGTCCCTCAGCCTTCGGCCCGGCCACGCGCGGACTGTCGCTCGACTCCGTCCGGCTCGGTCCGTCAGGCATGCCAGGCGATTCGACTGTACCTCTGGCTACTCGAACAACGACTTCGGCGACCGGCCGCGGCCGGGGGCCGCGCAGGGCGGAATTACTTGCCGCCCTTGGCGAACGACGCGGGCGCGAGGTTGTTCGCGGTGTTCACGTCGGCGAAGGCCTCGCCGCCGTCCACCGGGACCGCCGAGCCGCGGTTCTCGAGCTCCTCGAGCTGCGACTCCAGGTACGACTTCAGCCGCACGCGGTACTCGCGCTCGAAGGTCTTGAGCTGCTCGATCCGGCTCTCCAGCACGCTGCGCTGCTGGGTGATGGTCGCCATGATCTCGGTGTGCTTGCGCTCGGCGTCGGCCTGCAGCGCGTCGGCCTTCTCCTTGGCCTGGCGCAGCTGGCTGTCCGAGCGGGTCTGCGCGTCCGACAGCATCGCGTCGGACTTCTGGCGCGCGTCCGTGATCATCGCCTCGGAACGGGTCCTGGCATCGCCGACCAGTCGCTCGGAGTTCGCCCGCGCGTTGGAGAGCAGGTTCTCCGCCTCGGTCTTCGCGTCGCTGGTCAGCCGGTCCGCCATCTCCTGGGCGAGGCTGAGCACCTTCGCTGCCTGCAGGTTCGCGTCGGCGCCGGGGGCGTCCTTCGGTGCGGGCGCGGGCGCGGGCATCGGCGCGGGCGGGGGTGCAGGCACCGGGGGTTTGATCGGTTCCGGCGGGGGAGCCTGCTGTACCGGGGCCTTGACGGTCGCGGGGGCGGCCTGCCGGTTCTTCTTGGCGTCGGCCAGTTCCGCATCGAGTTCGCCGACCCGCTGGCGCAGATCCGCGTTCTCCTCGATCAGACGCGAGAGCTCTTGCTCCACGAGATCCAGGAAGGCATCTACTTCATCCTCGTTGTAGCCGCGCTTCCCGATCGGCGGTTTGCTGAACGCGACGTTGTGCACATCAGCTGGGGTCAGCGGCATGGAAGGATCCCTTCACGCGTCTTTTGGAGATCTAGCAGATCTAGCAAGGTATCTTGGCCCATTCTGTCATACCGGAGCTACCGGTTGACCGAGCCTGCTCACGATCGACATCAGGATGAAGACGATGAATAGCAGGACCATAATCGACAGGTCCAGGCGAATTCCCCCCAGAGACACCGGTGGTATCAACCGCCTCAGCAGTTTCACCGGAGGGTCGGTGATCGTGAAGATCACCTCCAGGATGACGACAACGACACCGGTCGGTCGCCAGTCACGGGCGAAGCTACGAACGAACTCGACGATCACCCGGCTGATCAGCAACAGCCAGAAGATGAACAGTACGAAGTACAGCACCGCGAACAAGGCCACGACTTCACTCTGCCCGAAAATCGGCGTTGCGCAAAATGACCACACCGCCCCGCGCGCGACAAGACCGACGAACCCCCCGGATCAGACCGCTATTTCTGGTTGTAGAAGCCGGTTTCGGCGATCCTGCGTCGTTCCTCGGCCGATACGTCGACATCCGCCGGTGAGAGCAGGAACACTTTGGTCGCGACCTTGTCGAACGAACCACGCAGGGCGAAGGCTAGGCCGGCCGCGAAGTCGACCAGACGCTTGGCATCGGCATTGCTCAGATCGACCAGGTCCATGATCACCGGATTGCCCTCACGGAAGCGCTCGCCGATGATGCGGGCCTCGCTGTAATCGCGCGGACGCAGCGTCGTGATCTTGGACAAGGGACCTCCGTCCTCGAAGATCCCTGGCCGGCGAGCGGACGCGGGCTCGGGGCGCACGCGCTCCTCCAGCCGCCGCTCCTCGGCGTCGGGATCGACGGCGAGCGCACCCCTGGTGGCTCCCCGCAACATGCCTGCGCCGCCGCCCGTACGGAACCGGCCCGTCGACGGGGCCGCATCGATACGGGTAGGCCGCCGCGACGACTCGTAGCGATCGTCGCCGTAGGGCTCGTCGGCGTACTCGTCGCGGCGCGCCGCCGGGTAGCCTGCCTGGTACGGCGACTTGTAGGCGGGCTCGGGGTAGTCCACGTCCTCGTCGAAACGGTCTGCGCCGTAACGATCTTCGGCATACCGATCGGCGCCGTAGCCCGGCCGGTCGGCATAGGAACGCGCCCGTGCGCCACCGCGCTCGTTCCCGCGCGGGGCGCGATCGTCGACGTAGTCGTCTTCGTAATCCTCGAGCGGAACCATGCCGAAGTACGCCTTGAACTTGTGCAGCGTGCTCATGATTGCACCCCGCTACCGCGCGGCACCGTCATGACCACGATGGTGGCTACGTCGAGTCCTCGCTCGCTGCGCTCGCTCATTCTGGTCGACCTTCCTTCGGCCCCGGTGGCGGCCGGGTGTTGAAGTCTTGCTCAGCCCTCTTCTGTCCCAATCTTATGTGTCAAATGTGACTGATGAGGTTTCTTTGCTAGCCCGAGGTTATCGGTCGAGTGCCCATCAGGGCGGTACCGACACGCACAACGGTCGAACCGTGTTCGATCGCTGATTCCAGATCACCCGACATTCCTGCAGAAAGCTCGGTTGCGCCGGGGTGTCTGGCGAGTAGCAGCGTGTGCAAAGTCGCAAGCCGTGCGAATGCGCTATCAGGGTCGGCATCGAGTGGCGGAATCGCCATCAAACCCCCGAGCTGCAGTCCTTCGGCGGCCGCGACCTGGTCCGCGAGCCGATCGAGATCGTCGCGGGCGACGCCGCCCCGTTCCGGGTCCTCGTCCAGGCTCACTTGGAGCAGCACGCGCACCGGTTCGGCGCGCTCACCAGCATCCAGCGCGGCCAGCGCGCCCTTGTCAAGAGCCGTTGCCAGCCGTTCGCTGTCCACCGAGTGCACGGTGTGCGCCCAGCGCGCGACCACCCTGGCCTTGTTGCGCTGCAGGCGACCGATCATGTGCCACCGGATGTCTTGACGTTCGTCCAGTTCCGCCACCTTCGCGGTGGCCTCCTGCTCGCGCGACTCGCCGAATTCCCGGCAGCCGAGGCCGTACAGGATCGCCACATCCGCGGCGGGAAAGAACTTCGTCACCGGCAGCAGCCGCACCGAGCCCGGCTCCCGGCCCGCCGCCAGGCAGGCGGCGTCGATCCGCCCGCGCAGCATGTCCAGATTGCCCGAAAGCTCCGCGATGCGCGCGTCGACTTGTGCCACAACGGTTTCCGAGTCGGTCATCGGCCACACCCCGAACCGGGCGACGCGCCCGAACCCGGCCGCGTCATTTCGGACCCTCGATCCAGATCACTCCCGCCATGCGTCCGGTCGGCGCGCCGCGGCGATGACTGAACAGCGTCTTGTCCTCGATGGTGCAGCGCGGGTCTTCCGCGATCGCCGCGACACCCGCCTCGGTGAGCTGCCTGCGAATGCCTGCGCGCAGATCCAGTCCCGGAGTGCCACGGACGGTGGTGGTCGCACTGCCGGGGAGGTGCTTGTCGACGTCGGCACGCATGGCGGCGGGGACCTCGTACTGCCTGCCCGAGGCGGCCGGACCGAGGAACGCACCGACGCGGTCGAGCCTGGCTCCGGCCGACACCATCGCGTCGAGCACGCGCGGAACGATGCCGATGCGCGCGCCGATCCGGCCCGCGTGCACGGCGGCGATGACGCCCGCCTCGTCGTCGGAGAGCAGGATCGGGACGCAGTCCGCGGTGAGCACGACGAGCGCCAGATTCGGCACGGTGGTGACGAGAGCGTCGGTGGCGGGCACCGGCTCGGTGCGCGGCCCGTCGACGATCTCGACGGCGCGCCCGTGGATCTGCTCCATCCACACCAGCCGGTCGGGGGTGAGGCCGATGCCCTCGGCGAGGCGGTCGCGGTTGCGGCGCACGGCCACCGGATCGTCGCCCACGTGGTCGCCGAGGTTGAACGAGTCGTAGGGCGGCGCGGAGAAGCCGCCCGCCCTGGTCGTCGTGACCCGTCGGACGGTGAGTGTGTGGGCAGCAGTCATGTCCCCGAGCCTAGTAGGCGAGCCGGGGCTCCGAAGGCCGCCGCCGCGGCTCGGACAACGAACCGCGAGCCGCACGTTCGGTGAATCATCCTGGAAGGTCGGCTGATTCGCGCCCGGGAGGACTCGCGGCACGGCACGCCGTGCGGCGAACCTCACCTCGGGCGACGGGGCTCGGCCCTCGTCCCGGCGCGATCCGGGACGATCGGGTCAGCGGCGCATGAAGGACGGCACGTCGACGTCGTCATCGTCGTCGCCGCCACCGTCCGGCGGCTGGATGTGCGAACGGCTGTTGTGCGAGACGGTCGGCTCGGCGAGGCGGGCGCGCTCGCTTTCCCGGTAGCTCGGCACGGCGCCGCGGGTCACGCTCGCGGAGGAGCCCGCCGTGGTGGACTCGGTGCTGCGCGTCGACCCGGTGATCTCGCTCGGCCTGCTCTGACTGAGTTCGCCCGCTCGCCCCGAGCCGATGGCGCCGCGCGTGGTCGCGGGGTCGAAGGTGCGCCGGGCGGGGCCGCCGCCGTCGAACCCGGCCGCGATGACGGTGACGCGCACTTCGTCACCGAGCGAATCGTCGATGACGGTACCGAAGATGATGTTGGCCTCGATGTGCGCGGCCTCCTGCACCAGCGAGGCGGCCTCGTTGATCTCGAACAGACCGAGGTCGGACCCGCCCGCGATGGAGAGCAGCACGCCGTGCGCGCCGTCCATCGACGCCTCGAGCAGCGGCGAGTTGATCGCCGCCTCGGCCGCCTTCACCGACCGGCCCTCGCCGCGCGCCGAGCCGATGCCCATGAGCGCGCTGCCCGCGCCGGACATGACGCTCTTGACGTCGGCGAAGTCGACGTTGATCAGGCCGGGGGTGGTGATCAGATCGGTGATGCCCTGGACACCGTTGAGCAGCACCTCGTCGGCGGAGCGGAAGGCGTCCATCAGGCTGACCGCCGCGTCGCCGAGCTGCAGCAGCCGGTCGTTCGGGATGACGATGAGGGTGTCGCAGGACTCGCGCAGCAGATTGATGCCCACCTCGGCCTGGTTGCCGCGGCGCTTGCCCTCGAACGAGAACGGCCGGGTGACCACGCCGATGGTCAGCGCGCCGAGCTTGCGCGCGATGCTCGCCACGACCGGCGCGCCGCCGGTGCCGGTGCCGCCGCCCTCGCCCGCCGTCACGAAGACCATGTCGGCGCCCTTGAGCACCTCTTCGATCTCGTCCTTGTGATCCTCGGCGGCCTTGCGGCCGACCTCGGGGTCAGCGCCCGCGCCGAGACCGCGGGTGAGCTCACGGCCGACGTCGAGCTTGACGTCGGCATCGCTCATCAGCAGCGCCTGCGCGTCGGTGTTGACCGCGATGAACTCGACTCCCTTGAGTCCCTGTTCGATCATCCGGTTGACGGCATTCACGCCGCCGCCGCCGATACCGACGACCTTGATCACCGCAAGGTAGTTGTGCGGGGGCGTCATGGGCTCTCGCCTTCCTTCGATCTAAAGCCTGTCATTTTCGGATTCAGGACATTTCGCTATGGGACACCCTCGGTCGTTTTGCCCGGGACCGTTTCACTCCACGATCCGCGGCCGGGCAAACCCTAAACCTCAACCACAGGGTTAGCGTTATGTCAAGTATCCGACTGGTGCGGAACGCTATTCGCAGCCGCCGCGATACGGGCGCAGGCGCGCCGACACGAGTAACAGAATCTTGTGTGATCCCTCTCGTTCGCCACTCCACACACCGTATGGTTGGACGGTTGCCCCCCGAGCCCCATCCCGGCGGCGGCCCTGCGCCTTCTGGCAGAGCGCCCCCGAAAATTCGCTGGGCACAATGGGTGTCGATCACTTTACCGTGACCAGATTCGGACTCGAAACGTCGAACACCGTTCCCTCCCGCGTCAACAGCGGCAACACCACGGCCGCCTTGCGTTCGGCATCGTTCGCACTGCCCCAGAGTACCGTGCGTCCGTCGTGCAGATTCAACGAGATATCCGAAATCGACCGTGCGACAACCTCGTCCACCTGGATATTGAGGGCGGGCGGCAACACGGTCAGCACCGCGACCGCGGCGCGGGTGACCGGATCGGCGCCGCCGGGCTGTTCGGTGATCAACTCGGCCACCCCGATGGGCGCGGCTTCGATGGCGAATTCGACGCTTTCGGCGTCCACCAGATGCGCGCCTTCCGGACTCTCGAAGTACAGCACCGGCGTCCGCTCCACCACGGTCACCCGGACGGTGGACGGATACACCCGCTGTACCCGCGCGGAGCGCACTTTCGGAATACTCGCCACCCGTCGTGCCATGGCGTCGGTATCGATGCGCAGCATCGAGCGGCCCGAGGGAATTTCGAGGCGCTCGCGCACCTGCTCTTCCTGCACCGCGGACAGACCATCGATATCGACGGTGCGCACCGAGAGCACAGGCGTGAACCAGAAGATCAACAGCGCGGCGGTGAACACGCACCCGCCGAGCAACCCCCACAGCCGCACCCGGCGCAGCCGGGCCGGACCGCCGGGCCGCCGCAGCAGATCGAGTCGATCGATCCAGCCCGCGGCCCGGCGCTCGCGCCGCTCACCCCCCGGCCGCATCGCGGCTCACCGCCCGTACTGGGGACGTGCTCGTAGCCCGTCGAGAATCTGGCTGCCGAGCATGGTGACGTCGCCCGCCCCCATGGTGATCACCACGTCGCCGGGCCGCGCGAGCCCGGCCACCTGACGGCCGACCCGCGACATATCCGGTTGGTAATGCACGGGTTTGGTGACGGACTGGGCCACCAGCGCGCCGTTCACGCCGGGCAGCGGCTTCTCGCGCGCGCCGTACACGTCGAGCACGACGACCTCGTCGGCCAGGCTCAGCGCCACGCCGAAGTCCTCCGCGAAGGTCGCGGTGCGGCTGTACAGGTGCGGCTGGAAGACCACGATCACCCGGCCCTGACGCGAGCGCGCTCCGTCGCGCGCCTCCTGCTGGACCAGTTCGGCCGCGGCGCCGAGCACCGCGCGCACCTCGGTGGGATGGTGCGCGTAGTCGTCGAAGACCCGCACGCCGTTCTCCCGGCCGACGAACTGGAACCGCCGGTGCACACCGCCGAAACCTTCCAGCCCCTGGACGATCTCGTCGACGTCGGCGCCCGCGGCCCGCGCGGCGAGCAGCGCGGCCAGCGCGTTGAGCGCCATATGCCTGCCCGGCACCGAGAGCCGCAGGGTGCGCGGCGCGGATTCGTCGGACAGCTGGAATTGAGCGAGCCCGCCCACGTCGCGCGGCTCCCAGCTGTGCAGCCGCACGCCGACCGGGACCAGCGCGTCGGCGAGTTCGCCGGAGCCGTAGCCGAGTACCCGGACGCCCTTGTCCGCCAAGCGGGGACCGACCCGCTCGGCCAGCGCTCGCGAGCCGGGATCGTCCAGGCACACCACCAGCAGTCCGCCCGCGCCGAGCCGGTCGGCGAAGTCGTCGAACACCTGCACGTAGGCGGCGTCGGAGCCGAAGAAGTCGAGGTGATCGGATTCGATGTTGGTGACCACCGCGACGTCGGGGTCGTATTGGAGCAGCGAGCCGTCGCTCTCGTCGGCCTCGGCCACGAAGGTGTCGCCGGTGCCGTGGTGGGCATTGGTGCCCGCCTCGTTCAGCTCACCGCCGACCGCGAAGGACGGATCGAGGCCGCAGTGCTGCAGCGAGACGATCAGCATCGAGGTCGTCGAGGTCTTGCCGTGGGTGCCCGACACGAGCAGGGTGCGGTGCCCCCGCATCAGCGAGGCCAGCACGGCGGGGCGGAGCAGCACCGGGATGTCGCGCCGATTCGCTTCCACCAGTTCGGGATTGGTCTTCGGGATGGCCGCGTAGGTGGTCACCACCGCGGTCGGGCCGCCGGGCAGCAGATCGAGCGCGCCCGCGTCGTGGCCGATGCGGACCTGCGCGCCGCGAGCCCGCAGCGCGAGCACGCCGCGGCTCTCCTTGGCGTCCGAACCCGACACCGCGCCGCCGCGGGAGAGCAGGATGCGGGCGATACCGGACATTCCGGCCCCGCCGATGCCGACCATGTGCACCCGCTCCAGTTCGGGCGGGAGCGCCGAACGCTCGTCGGTCATCGGCCGCGCCCCAATTCCACCACGATCCGCGCCACTTCGTCGGCGGCGTCGCGGTGACCGGCGCCAGACGCGGCGCGGCCCATCTCGGTCAGCCCTGCGGGGTCCATGAGCAGCGGTATCACCTCGTCGATCACGTACTTCGGGGACAGGTCGGCGTCGGGGACAATTCTGCCACCGCCCTGGGCTACCACGGGGCGGGCATTGAATTCCTGTTCGCCATTGCCGTGCGGCAGCGGCACGTAGAAGGCGGGCAGGCCGACGGCGGAGACTTCGGCGACCGTCATCGCGCCCGACCGGCACACCACCGCGTCGGCGGCGGCGTAGGCCAGATCCATCCTGGACAGATACGGCACCGCCACGTAGCGGGCCGCGCCGTCGCTCTCCGCGACCTCCACGGTGTTCTTCGGGCCGTGCGCGTGCAGCACCGAGATGCCCGCCGCCGCCAGCTGCGGCGCGGCGGCCGACACCGCCTCGTTCAGGCTGCGCGCGCCCTGCGAGCCGCCGAACACCAGCAGCACGGGTCCCTCGGCGGGCAGCCCGAAGTGCGCGCGGGCTTCGGCGCGCAGCGCGGCGCGGTCCAGCGTGGTGATGGCCGCGCGCACCGGAATGCCGACGACCTCCGCGTGCGGCAACCCGGAATCCGGCACCGCGGCGAGCACGCGCGCGGCGCGGCGGGCGCCCACCTTGTTCGCGATGCCTGCCTTGGCGTTGGCCTCGTGCACGACGACCGGCACCGCGCGCCTGCGCCGCAGCAACCCACGGCCCGCGGCCAAGTAGGCAGGCAACGCGACGTAGCCGCCGAAGCCGATGATCACGTCGGCCTGCACCGCGTCGACGACGGCCCGAGTCCTGGCCACCGCCGCGCGCACCCGGCCGGGCAGCCGCAGCAGATCCGCGGTCGGCTTGCGCGGCAACGGAACCGGCGGGATCAGCTCGAGCGGGTAACCGCGCTCGGGCACCAACCTGGTCTCCAGACCGCGTTCGGTGCCCAGCGCTGTCACCCGGATCGAATCGTCGAGGCGGCGCAGCGCATCGGCGACGGCCAGGGCCGGCTCGACGTGTCCTGCCGTGCCACCGCCCGCGACGATCACCGAGAGTCCGGATCCCTTCGCGGACCGCTGGGCTGGATTCGCAGCACGCTCGGGTCCCTCCGTGGTCACGCTGGGCTGTCTGCTCCGGGCCTGTTGCTCGCGCCGCGGTGCACTCACTTGGATCTTCCCCGTTCTCTGGCGTGTGGCATCGGATAGTTCGGCTCCCAGGCCCTGGTGGCACGCAGCGAACTGGTGCCCCTGCTCTCCGGCGAGCGGCGCCGAGCCGGTGCGCCGGATTGCCCGCGCCGCGGCTGCGCCTGGCGCGAGCGGTCGGATTGCCTGGGTCGTTCGGTTCGGGTCCGCTGCGCCGCGGCTTTGGCGGCGCTGCGCGCCCTGGCGGCCTCCGCCTTGGCGGGCGAGTAGACCTCGGGTTTGGGTAGTCGCAGCAGGCGGCTGAACCGCCCGTCCTGCCCGGCCTGCAACGCCGACACCGCCTCCGGCTCGTGCCGGGCGGCGTTGGCGATGACGCCGAACATCAACAGCGTGATGGCCAGCGAGGAGCCACCCGCCGAGACCAGCGGCAGCTGCAGACCGGTCACCGGGAGCAGGCCGACCACGTACCCGACGTTGATCAGCGCCTGCGCGGTGATCCAGGTGGTCGCCGTCGCGGTCAGCAGCCGCAGGAACGGGTCCACCGAACGGCTGGCGATGCGCAGGCCGGTGTAGACGAACAGCGCGAAAAGCCCGAGCACCAGCGCGCAACCGAGGAACCCGAGTTCCTCGCCGATGATGGCGAAGATGAAGTCGTTGTGCGAGTTCGGCAGATAGCTCCACTTGGCTCGGCTCTGCCCGAGCCCGCGGCCCCAGATGCCGCCGTCGGCCAGCGAGTACTGCGCCTGGCGCGCCTGGTAGCCGATGCCCTGCGGGTCCTCGCCGGGATTGAAGAAGGCGCGCATGCGATCCGAGCGGTAGCCCGCGGAGAGCGCGAGCACCCCCGCGGCGACGACGCCGGACACCGCGATGGTGACGAACAGCCGCACCGGCAGCCCGCCGAACCACAGCAGCGCGGCCAGCACGATGCCGAGCGCGATGGTGGTGGACAGGTTGGGCTCTAGCACCACGAGCAGACACACCAGCATGCCCGCCGGAACCAGCGGCACCAGAAGGTCTTTCAGCGTGGCCTTCTCCGAGCGGCGCGAGGCCAGCAGGTGCGCGCCCCACACCACGAACGTCACCTTGACGATCTCGGAGGGCTGCACCGACACCGGACCGAGGTCGAACCAGCGCCGCGAGCCCTGGACCTCGCTGCCGATGCCGGGAATGAGCACCAGCACCAGCGCGAGCACCGACGTCGCGAACATCGGGAACGACCACTGCCGCAGCCTGCGTATCGGAATGCGCAGCGCGAGATAGAACAGCACGCAGCCGAGCGCGGCGAACATGGCCTGCTGGACGAACAGCGAGTACGCCGAACCGCGCTCGGCATAGGCCTCGACGCTGGAGGCCGAGAGCACCATCACCAGCCCCAGCACGGTGAGCAGCGTCGCGATGGTGACGATCAGATGGAACGACGCGAGCGGGCGCGCCAGCCAGGCCACGAACCGGGCCGCGGGCGCCTGCGCGCCACGCGAGCCCTTCGGCTCGGTCTTGGCACCGCGCAGCCGCCGCGTCGTCTCCGTCATAGCTGCCGCCCGATGTCACCGTCTTCCAGCGTGTGCACCGCGGTGGCGAAACTGCGTCCGCGGTGGGTGTAGTCGGCGAACATGTCGAGGGATGCGGCCGCGGGAGCCAGCAGCACGGTGTCTCCCGCGCGGGCGAATCCGGCGGCGACGCGCACGGCCTGCGCCATGACCGCGTCGGCCTTGTCGGATCTGGACGGGTCGTCAGCCATCACAGCATCGTCCCCCGCGCGCACCTCGACGACGGGGACCTCGGGCGCGTGTCGCGCCAACGCGGCCGCGATCACCGGCGCGTCGGACCCGATCAGCACCGCCGCGACGAGCCGGTCGGCGACCTCCTCGACCAGGTCCTCCACACCCGCGCCCTTGAGCTGGCCGCCCGCGATCCAGATGACCTGCGAGTGCGCCAGGATCGAGGAGCGCGCGGCGTGCGGATTGGTGGCCTTGGAGTCGTCGACGAATTCGACGCCTGCCAGCTCGCGCACGAAGGCCGCCCGGTGCGGGCCGACCTTGTGGTCCTGCAGTCCCTCCTTGACGAACTGCGGCGCCACATCGATGGCCCTGGTCAGCGCGGCCGCGGCGAGCGCGTCGGCGATACCGGCGGGCCCCTGCGGGCTGATGTCGCCGACCTCGGCCAGGATCGCCGCCTTGGTGAACGCGCGGTCGAGCAGTTTGCCGTCCACCACGCCGAGCTCGCCGTCGGCGGGCACGCCGATGCGGAAGCCGACGGTGCGGCGGGCCTTGGAGCGACGGGCGAGCGAGGCAGCCACCGGATCGTCCAGACCGACCACGCCGACCCGGCCGACCAGCGCCCGAGCCTTGGCGGCCGCGTAGGCGTCGAGGCCGCCGTGCCAATCCAGGTGATCCTCGGCGACATTCAGCACCACACCCGCCTCCGGCCGGACCGAGGGCGCCCAATGCAGCTGGAACGAGGACAGTTCCACGGCGAGCACCTGCGGGCCGGGATTGCGGCGCAGCGCGTCCAGGATCGGGGTGCCGATATTGCCGCAGGCGACGCTGGCGATGCCCGCGGCGCGCAGGATCGAGTGGGTCATCTGGGTGGTGGTGGTCTTGCCGTTGGTGCCGGTCACCACCAGCCACTTGCGCACCGGGCCGTAGATCCTGGCCTGGTCGACCCACCAGGCGAATTCGACGTCGCCCCACACCGGGATGCCCTCGGTGACCGCGGAGACCAGCACCGGCGAGTCCGGCCGCCAGCCCGGGCTGGTGATGACCAGCGCGAAGCGGCTCAGGTCGGCGGATTCCAGATCCACGCAGGTGGCCACTTCCAGGCCGAGTTCGGCGGCCTCGGCGAGCGCCTTGGCACCCGCGTCGGTGACCACCGGATGCGCGCCGATATCGCGCAGCGGTTCCACCAGCGAGCGACCGGAGACGCCCCAGCCCGCGACGAGCACGTCACGGCCACGCAGGAATTCGAGCATGGGCCCCGGAGATCGAAGGGCCCGCGGAGAATGTTCGACCATCGCTAGTTCACCCGACCGCGGAGAGGTATTCGCTGTAGAACAGACCGAGGCCGACTGCCGAGGCCATGGCGGCCAAGAGCCAGAACCGAATGATCACAGTCGTCTCGGCCCATTTGCTGAGCTCGAAGTGGTGATGGAACGGCGCCATCTTGAACAATCGATTGCGGGTGGTGCGGAAGACCGCCACCTGCAACACCACGGACACGCCCTCGGCCACGAACAGGGCGCCCATCACGATCATGAGCAACTCGGTCCTGGTGGTGATGGAGATGCCTGCGAGCAGACCGCCGAGCGCCAGCGATCCGGTGTCGCCCATGAAGATCTTGGCGGGCGCGGCGTTCCACCACAGGAAGCCGATGCACGCCGCGGCGCCTGCCGCGCAGACCAGCGCCAGGTCCAGCGGGTCGCGCACGTTGTAGCAACCGGTCTCGGGCTTGGTCGCGCACGCGTGGTAGTACTGCCAGAACGTGATGATCACGTAGCCGCCGAGCACCAGGCTCATCGATCCCGCGGCCAGTCCGTCCAGGCCGTCGGTGAGGTTCACGACGTTGGACCACGCCACGACCACGAAGCAGACGAACGCCAGAAAGATGATCACCCCGGCCGACACCGTGTTGATGTCGCGCACATAGGACAGGTGGCGGCTGGCGGGCGTCAGGCCGTTCTCGCCGCGGAACTGGAGCGCGAGCACACCGAAGATCACCGCCGAGGTGAGCTGCCCGATGTACTTGCCCGCGGCGGTGAGGCCGAGATTGCGCTGCTTGCGCAGCTTGATGAAGTCGTCGGTGAAGCCGACCGCGCCCAGCGCCGTGGCCAATCCGAGGACGAGCATGCCCGACGCGGTCGGCCCCTCGGCGTCGTAGCCGATGCCGATCAGGTGCGAGCCGAGGTAACCGGCCCACATACCGATCAGGATGGCGACCCCGCCCATGGTCGGCGTGCCGCGCTTGGCTTGGTGGCTGGCCGGGCCGTCGACCCGGATCTCCTGACCGAAGCCCTGCTTGGCGAAGAACTGGATCAGCAGCGGAGTCAACAGAATCGACACCGCGAGGGCGATCGCCGCCGCGAACAGAATCTGCCTCACGCCAGCACCTCGCTGACGCTCGCCGCCGCCGTTCGGCCGATGGCCGCTGTGCCCATGGCTCGCTCGCTCCGCTCGCTCACGCCAGCACCTCGCTGACGCTCGCCGCCGCCGTTCGGCCGATGGCCGCTGTGCCCATGGCTCGCTCGCTCCGCTCGCTCACGCCAGCACCTCGCTGACGCTCGGCACCGTCGTACGGCCGATGGCCGTTGTCCCCATGGCTCGCTCGCTCCGCTCGCTCACTGCCCTGCCTCCGCGCTGCCGTCGCGCCCCGCGGCACGTTCCGCGCCGGTCAAGTGTTCGGCGACCGCCCAGAGGCCGACCGACTTCGACGCCTTGACCAGCACCACATCGCCCGCCTCGACCTCGTCGTCGAGCAGCGCGATGGCCGCGCCGATATCGGGCACGAGGACCGACTCCTCGCCCCATGAGCCTTCCATCACCGCTCCCTGGTGCATCGCGCGGGAGGGCCTTCCGGTGCCGACGACGATGAGGCGATCCACGTCGAGGCGCACCGCGAGCCTGCCGATGCCGTCGTGCTCGAGCACGGATTCCTCGCCGAGCTCGGCCATTTCGCCCAGCACGGCCCAGCTGCGCCGCGGCGTCTCGCCGGCGCGCGACATCGTCACCAGCGCCTTGAGCGCGGCGCGCACCGAGTCGGGGTTGGCGTTGTAGGAGTCGTTGACGACGGTGACGCCGTCGGCGGTGGTGCGCACGTCCATCCGGCGCTCCGAGACCCGCTGGGCGCCCGAGAGCGCCTGCGCGATCGTGGCCAGATCGGCGCCGCAGGCCAGTGCGACCGCGGCGGCGGAGAGCGCGTTGCCCACGTGGTGCTCGCCGTGCACGGCCAGCTGGATCGGCGTGCTGCCCGCCGGGGTGTGCAGCGTGAAGTGGGCGCGCGCCTCGGCGTCGAGGCGCACGTCGGTGGCCCTGATGTCGGCATTGCCCGCCTGGCCGACCAGCACCACCTTGGCGCGCGTGCGTGCGGCCATCGCCGCCACCTGCGGGTCGTCGGCGTTGAGCACGGCGAGACCGGTCGCGGGCAGCGCCTCGACGAGTTCGCCCTTGGTCTGCGCGATGGCCTCGCGGCTGCCGAACTCGCCGAGATGTGCCGTGCCGACATTGAGCACGACGCCGATGCTCGGCGGCGCCACCGCGGCGAGCGCCGCGATGTGGCCGGGCCCGCGCGCGGAGAGCTCCAGCACCAGGAAGCGCGTCTTCTCGTCGGCGCGCAGCGCGGTCCATGGATGACCGAGTTCGTTGTTGAACGATCCGGGCGGCGCGACGACCGGGCCGAGCGGCTCGAGCACCGCGGCCAGCAGATCCTTGGTCGAGGTCTTGCCGGAGGACCCGGTGACCCCGACGACAGTCAGGCCACCGGCCGCGGTGTCCGATTGGCGGCGCTCGCGGGCCCCTCCGTGGTCACGCTCCGCTACCGCCTCCGGGGCCGTCGCTCCCGCCGCGGTGAGCCGTTCGACGCTGGCGCGGGCCAGTGCGGCCAACGCGGCCAGCACCGCGGCGCCGGAGCCGTCCGAATCATGGATCAGCGCAACGGAAGTCGCGGGCACCGTGCCCGGGCTCGGGGTCACCACGATGGCGGGCACACCGACCGGGCGCGCGGCGAGCACCGCCGCCGCGCCCGCGGCCACCGCGGCCGCCGCGTATTCGTGTCCGTCGGCCCGCTCGCCCGGCAGGGCGAGGAACAGATCACCGGAACCGATTCGGCGCGAATCGAATTCCACCGAACCGGTCACTCGCACCTCCGGGTCGGGGACGTCGTGCAGCGTGCCGCCGACGACGTCCGCGATCTCCCGCAGTGTCATCTCGATCATGAAACCGTCAAGTCCTCCGCGTCCGTCCCGTACGGACTTCGCTGTGCTCGCTGAACATGCTGTGCCGCCTGAAAGTTCATGCCCGCGCCTCCGCGGCCACCTTGCGCGACAAGGCGTCCGCCACGACATCGCGGTCGTCGAATGGATGTTTCACGCCCTGGATCTCCTGGCCCGCTTCGTGGCCCTTGCCCGCGATCAGCACCGCGTCGCCGGGCCTGGCCCAGTCCACCGCGGCGGCGATGGCCGCGGCGCGGTCGCCTATCTCGCGGACCTCGCCGCGCTCGTCGGCGGGCACGGCCAGCGCGCCCCCGGCGATCGCCGCCCGGATCTCGGCGGGCGCCTCGGAGCGCGGGTTGTCGTCGGTGATGATCAGCAGGTCCGCTCCCCTGGCCGCGACCTCGCCCATCAACGGTCGCTTGCCCGCGTCGCGGTCGCCGCCCGCACCGACCACCACGGCCAACCGACCGGGCGCGACCGGATTGTCGGCGGCCAGGTGGACGCGCAGCGTGGCGATCACCGATTCCAGCGCGGCCGGCTTGTGGGCGTAGTCCACCACCGCGAGGAAGTCCTGACCGCGCTCGACGCGCTGCATCCGGCCCGGCACGTCGACGGAGCCCAGCGCGGGCGCGGCCACGGCGGGATCGACGCCCGCCGCGGCGCACACGGCCACCGCGAGCAGCGCGTTGGCGACGTTGTAGCGGCCGGGAAGACGCAGCCGCACATCGACATTCGCGTCCGGCCCGGCGGCGGTGAACCGCTGCTCGCCGCCGTGCGCGGCGACCGCGCCCGCCACGTGCCAGTCCGCGGGCCCGGTGGTCGCGACGGTGGTCGGCGCGGCCAAGCTCGCGGCGAGGCGGCGGCCCCAGTCGTCGTCGACGCAGATCACCGAGGTACGGGCGGAGACGGCCGACGCCGGGTCGAAAAGCCTGCGCTTGGCGCCGAAGTAGTCCTCGAAATCGGCGTGGAAGTCGAGGTGATCCTGAGACAGGTTGGTGAACGCGCCCACCGCGAAGCGCACGCCGTCGACCCGGCCGAGCGCCAGCGCGTGGCTGGACACCTCCATCACCACCGCGTCCACGCCCTGCTCGACCATGAGCGCGAACATCGCGTGCAGCTGCGGCGCCTCGGGGGTGGTCAGCGCGCTCGGCACCCGGCGGCCGCCGATCCTGGTCTCGATGGTGCCGATCAGCGCCGTCGACAGGCCGCCCGCGGCCAGCCCGGCCTCCACCAGATACGAGGTCGTGGTCTTGCCCGAGGTGCCGGTGATGCCGACGATGCGCAGCCGCTCCGACGGGTTGCCGTACAGCGCCGCGGAGAGCTCGCCGAGCACCTCGCGCGGCCGCTCGCGCACCAGTACCGGCACGCCGAGCTCCCCGGCCAGCCGCGCGCCCTCGGCGTCGGTGAACACGGCCACCGCGCCGCGGGCGACGGCATCGCCTGCGAAGCGCGCGCCGTGCGACTGCGAGCCGGGCAGCGCGGCGAACAGATCGCCGGGACGCACCGCGTTCGAACGTTGCTCGATCCCGGTGACCACCAGATCGCCGGGCACCGTCGCCGACGGGCGGGCGCCGGTCAGCTCCAGCACGGTGGTCAGCGGTGTCGACGGCGGGTCGACCGGCCGCAACACGGGCTGGCTGGACTGCGCGGGCACCTCGCTCCTCTCGGACAGGGCATGTGTGGACAGCACGGACTATGGTGACGAGTCAGGTTACCGACGCGGACTCATCGGCGAACAACGCGCCTCGGTGTTGCCGCGCCGGAGCGCGGAAATACGACGATTCGACAAGCCGGAATCACACACCAGCCTGCAGGACGAACTTCTGCGCCGGTGCGGTCGTCGGCGGTATTCGATCACGCTGCAGCGCCCACGACGCGATGTTGTGGAACAGCGGCGCGGCCGACTGGCCGCCGGTGCCGTCGGAGCTGCGCACCGGGTTGTCGAGCATCATGCCGATCACGTACCGCGGGTTGTCGGCGGGCGCCATGCCCGCGAAGGTGATCCAGTAGCTGTCGCTGGAGTAGCACTTGCAGTCCGGATCGATCTTCTGCGCGGTGCCCGTCTTGCCTGCGATCCGGTAGCCCTCGATCGCGGCGGGCCAGCCGGTGCCGTTCTGTTCGGCGTTCATCGGATCGCGCTGCACCACCGCCTGGAACATGTGGCGCAACGTCTGCGCGGTCTGCGGGCTCACCACCCGGATGCCGTCCGGCTGCGGCTCCTCGGTGCGGGTGCCGTCCGGTGCGATCTTGGCCTTCACGATGCGCGGCGGGACACGCAGGCCATCGTTGGCGATGGCCTGGTACATTCCCGTCATCTGCAAGGTGGACATCGAAAGACCCTGTCCGATGGGCAGATTGGCGAAAGTGCCGCCGGACCACTGGTCGCGCGACGGCACCTGCCCCGCGGACTCGCCCGGCAGTCCGACACCGGTGCGCTGGCCGAGACCGAAGCGGTGCAGCATGTCCGCGTAGCGGTCCTCGCCGACGCGCTGGGCGAGCATCAGGGTGCCGACGTTGGACGACTTCGCGAAGATGCCGGTGGTCGTGTAGGGCGCGACATCGTGGTTCCACGCGTCGCCGACCGTGACGCCCGCCATCCGGATCGAGCCGGGCACCTGGTGCACCTCGTCGGGAGTGGTGAGCCCGTATTCGATGGCCGCGGCCGCGGTGACGATCTTGTTCACCGAGCCGGGTTCGAACGGGTCGCTCACCGACGGGTTGCTGGTCTTGGCCGAGCCCCAGTTCTGCGGGCCCAGCGTCGGATTGAAGGTGCTGTCGTTGGCCATGGCGAGCACTTGGCCTGTCCTGGCGTCCAGCACCACGGCCGAGGCGCCCTGCGCGCCGGACTGCTGCCTGGCCTGCTGCACCTGCTGCTGCACGTAATACTGCAGGTCGGAGTCGAGGGTGAGTTCCACGCCGTTGCCGTTCACGGCGGGCTGCTTGTCGCGCCAGCTGCCGGGAATGACGGCGCCGTCCGAACCGCGGTCGTAGGTGTGCGAGCCGTCGGTACCCGCGAGCACCGAGTCCAGCGAGGATTCCAGGCCGATCAGGCCGTGCCCGTCCCATCCGGTCGCGCCGATCATATTGGCTGCCAGCGATCCGCCCGGGTATTCGCGCACGTCCTGGCGCTCGGCGCCGACCTCGGGGAACTCCACGGTGATCTCGGCGGCGATCCGCGAGTCCACATTGCGCGCCAGATAGACGAAGGTCTCTTCGCTGCGCAGCTTGGCGAGCAGTTCCGCCTCGGTGGGCGCCTTGTTGCCGAGCTTGTCGTGGATCTTCTTCGCGATCGCCCGCAGCCGCTCGTCCGGATCGGGCGCCTTGGTGCTCTCGGCGCGGGCGGCCTCGAGAGTCTTGCGCACCTGGACGGGTTGGAAGTGCAGCGATTTGGCGGACACCGTGAAGGCCAGCGATTTGCCGTTGCGGTCGGTGATCGGGCCGCGGGTGGCCTCGTCGGTCAGCCGGACGATGCGCTGGCTGGCCGCCTGCGCGGACAGGCCCGGCGCCGAAATGCTCTGGATCCACAGCAATTGGAGCGCGACGACGGCCAGCGCGACCAGCATGACGATCCGGCCGACCCCCAGCCGCAACCGCACCGGGCGCTCGGCGGCCGTGCGCGATCTCGCGGTCCCTGATGCCACCGGCCCGCGCCGCTTGCGCTGCGCGGGCCTGGTCTGGGTCATCGGATGCCTCCCTGCTGATCGCGCGGCTCGGGTGGCGGCGGCGCCACCTGCTCCCCGGGTGGCGCGGTCTGCTGGTCGGCGGGAATTTGCGCCACCGGCTGCGGTGCGGCGGGGTTCTGTGCTGCTTCGGGTCCCGGTGCCTGCCCAGCTGGTCCTTGCGCTTGTGCCGCGGAATCAGTTGCCTCCACCGGATTCTGGGCGGCGGGTCGCGGCGTCTCGGCGGGCGACGGGACCGGGGAAGGCGGCGCGGCGGGCATCGGGCTCGCCTGCGTGCTGTTGGCCTGCGTTCCATTGGACTGAGCGCCATTTGCCGGAGCGCCATTGGCCTGCTCGGCGGCAGACCTGCCCGCAGGCGGCGTGATCGAGACCGGCACGACGTGCTCGCCCTGCGCCTGCGCGTGCCCTGGCCGCGTGGTCGAGGGCTTGGGCGGCACGTTCAACGGCGGCGCAGGCGCGCCCCGCGCGGGAGCCTCCGTGCCGATCACCGTCACCGTGCCGTCCGGCTCGATCACCAGCCGGGCCGGGTCCTTCGCCGGGATCATGCCCAGTTCGCGGGCGCGCGCCGCGAGTTCGGGCGCCGAATCGGCGGCCTCGACCTCGCGCTGCAGCCCGGCGCGCTCCTCGGAGAGCTTCCTGTTGAGCTCCCTGGCGTCGCTGAGCTGGTAACTGTCCTCGGCCGCCCGGGTGGTGAGCAGCAGGGTGAGCGCGAGACCGCAGCCGAGCATCGCGATGATCGCCGCGACGAACGGGATCCGCGCGGCCATCACCGACCTGCGAGTCGGCAACAGCGCGGTGTCGGTCCGCTGTTCGGCGCGCGTCTTGCGCTTCGCGTAAGCGCGCTGCGCCGCACCGGATTTCACCCGGTCGGCAGCTTGCACCCGACGAGCGACCCGACCTGGCGACTCGACCGTACGCGTTCGGATACTCATGGTGTCGTCGCCTCCTCTGTTCCGCAAGAACACCCCCACCCCGTCGACGTCGTGCGATCCGCGACGATCGGGCCGCGCGCGGCGGCTCCGGTCGTGGACCGACGTCCGATGAGCACGACGGCAGCCGAGCTGCTGCTCGATGTCGTCACACTCATCCCTTCTCCTGAATCCGTTCGGCCGCCCGCATGCGCACCGGCGCGGCCCGCGGGTTCTCTTCCACTTCCCGCTCGGTCGCCTTCTCGGCGCCGCGGGTGAGCATCCGGAATTCCGGTCCCATGCCCGGCAGTTCGACCGGTAGGTCCACCGGGGTGCGAGAGGCGATCCGCGGCGCCAGCTCCTGCTTGACGACCCGGTCCTCCAGCGACTGGTAGGACATGATCACGATCCGGCCGCCCAGCCGCAGCGCGTCGAACGCGGCGGGCAGCGCGGCGCGCAGCGAGTCGAGCTCGCCGTTGACCTCCACCCGCAGCGCCTGGAAGGTGCGCTTGGCGGGATGCCCGCCGGTCCGCCTGGTGGCGGCCGGGATGGTGGCGTAGAGCAGTTCGACGAGCTCGGCGCTCGTGGTGAACGGCCGCTGCTGACGACGGCGCACCACCTCCGAGGCGATCTTGCCCGCGAAGCGCTCCTCCCCGTAGGTCTTCAGCACCCTGGCGAGCTCGCCGTGGCTGTAGGTGTTGAGCACGTCGGCGGCGGTGATCCCGGTCGTCGGATCCATCCGCATGTCCAGCGGGGCGTCGACGGAGTAGGCGAAGCCGCGCTCGGCCTCGTCCAGCTGCATCGACGAAACGCCGAGATCCATCAGGATGCCGCTCACCGAACCCACCGGATCCAGCCCCGCCTGTGTCAGCGCGTCGGCGATGCCGTCATAGGTGGTGTGCACCAACGTGATTCGGTCGGCGAAGGGACGCAGCCGCTCTCCGGCCAAGCGGAGCGCGTTCGTGTCCCTGTCGAGCCCGACCAGTCGCAGCTCCGGATAGGTGCGCAGGAAATGCTCGGCGTGGCCGCCGAGACCGAGAGTGGCGTCGACGTAGACGGCGCCCGGCTCGGTGAGCGCCGGGCCGAGCAGTTCGTCGGCGCGGCCGAGCAGAACCGGAACATGCCGGGGGCCGTGCTGTTCACGGTTCACCCTCGACCTCCCGGATTCTCGCGTCGTCGCTTGCACCGGACGGGCGATCGCCTCGGTGGCCGAACGTTCGACCATCGCACACGGGTCGCCTTGTTCCACAGTGCTTTTGGTAAAAGAAGCTGCTGTCGAAGACGAATGCCCCGTGGTCTCTGACCGAACTACGGCACCTGGCGTCGGGGAAGTACGCCAGGGTCCGCGTCCGGGCAGAGGCCGCGTGGCACTCGTCCGCTCGGGCTAGAAGATTCCGCCCAGCGACTCGTCTCTCGCTTGCGCGTAATCCTCCTCGTGCTCGGCGAGGTAGGACTCCCACGCCTGCTTGTCCCATATCTCGAGGAAGTCGACCGAGCCGATCACCACGCAATCCCGGTCCAGGTTCGCGTAGCGCCGATGATCGGCCGACAACGTGATGCGGCCCTGTGCGTCCGGACGCTGTTCATCGGTTCCGGCCGCGAGTGCCCTGACGAATGCGCGGGCCTGCGGATTGCTGCGAGACGCGGCCGCGGCTCGCCGAGCGAGCGCGGTGAACTCTTCCTTGGGGTACACGGCAAGGCTGTGGTCCTGACCCTTCGTGACCATCAACCCTCCCGCCAGATCGTCTCGAAACTTCGCAGGCAACGTGAGTCGCCCTTTGTCATCCAGCCGAGGTGTGTAGGTACCGAGAAACAACTCGATACCTCCCTACCGGATCACCTCTCTGGATGGCCTCTCCTGTAGTGCGCGCTCCACATTACCCCACTTTCCCCCACTTTCAATCGAAAGTGGAGGTGATCTCGCTCCCCGCCGAGACGATTTCGCAGGTCATCCCAGCTATCACCGGGTGGGGAACTTTTTGCGTGTTCTGCCGACACGCGGGCATCGGCGCGTCGAGGCCCGAAAACATCCAGCAAACCGCCCTGGTAGCCAAGGCCCTCGAGGTGGAAGGGGGTGGTTCTGGGGGAAGGTGGGGAACGCCGTGGGGAGACGTGGGGACCGACCCATCGGGGTGAAAGCCCCGGAAACGCGAGCAGGCGACGCCGGACCAGTAAGTGGTGCGGCGTCGCCTGCCGTGATGAAGATTTCGGGTTACAGCCGAGCTACTCCTGCTCGAACCGTCTCCGGAAGCGATCCTCCATGCGTTCGGAGAAACCACCGGACTTGCGCTGACGCCCAGGTCCGCTCGATCCGCCACCGCCCGGCCCGCTGGTGGACGCCTCGCCGGAACGCGCGCCACGGGCGGCGCTCTTGGAGGTGCCGATCAGCAGAAGCACGCCGGCGCCGAACATGACGATGAATCCGATCAGGCTGATGATCGGAAAGCCACCAGGCTTCACCGGAGCGGCGATACCGGCGACCAGTAGAAACAGACCGAGGACGAACAAGGCCGCGGCCTGGAGTCTGCGACGACTCGAGGTCGAGCGAAGGCGTCCGCCGCGGACGGACGAGGCGAACTTCGGATCCTCAGCATAGAGCGCGCTCTCGATCTGTTCGAGCATGCGCTGCTCGTGCTCGGAGAGTGGCACGGTACCTCCCCCGGCACTAGGACGTGGCTTGTCGCCTCCGGGTAGGCGACAGATAGCCGACCTTGGCGGCTATCTGTCACCAATGATACGAGTTCGATCAGGGCCGTACCACCTTCTCGGTGATAACTAAGCGGTCATGCCTCCGCTCCATCCCGGCGCGGGCCGCAACCGCGCGGCCGAATTGACCAGATCTTCCACGTCGTGCAGGAATGCTCCCACCCGCGAAGAGAACTCGTCGGCCTGCTGCTCGTCGACTTCGCGGTCCAATCCGGCCTCCAGCGCGGCGCGCAATTCGGAGCGGGCGCTGAAGTAGTCGGCCCACATGACGAACTCGGGCGCGGCGCGCTGCAGCAGCACCCAGGCGTTGCGCGAGCGGGCGCGCGGCGCCGCGTCGGCGCCGGTGAACGCGAGCACCGCGCCCGCGCCGCGCAGCGCCGCCAGATACGCGGTGCGAAAGCGCTCCCTCGGGTCGGTCTCCCCCGCCGCCTGCAGCAGCAGTCCGTCGGCCTTCTTCAGCAGTTTCCCCGCCTTGCCGGGCTGCCCCGGCTGCTCGATCCGACTCATCGGCACGTCCCTCCGCACTCGTACACCCACCGGTCCCGTGCACCGCGCGGACCGAACAGGTATTCGAACGTTTGAATTGAGCTTGAATATAAAGACGCCCACCGACAACTTTCCGCGTCCGCGCGGTCCGACGAGAGCCATGACAGCCGTCAAGCCACACCACTCCCCCGCACCCGCACCCGTCGTCGTCGACCTCTCGGTCGCGGACCTGCGCTACCGGCTGCACGACGCGCTAGCGGTCTATGTCGCCGCGATGGACTATCCGCGCGGCACCGAGAATCACCGCGCTCCGATGTGGACCGAGCACACCACCCGTGCGGGCTGGCAGGCGGTCGCGGCGCTGCTGCCCGACGAGGACGGCCGCGTCGACCTGCGCACCTCGCCCATCGTCGCCATCGCCTACGGCTATCACGGCGCGCCGCACCAGTGGTGGCACCAACAGGTGCACAGCGGGATGCGCCGCTCCGGCTGGCCGGAACACTCTACGCGCGAACTGCTTTCGGACTACTTCGAGCTGACCGAGCTGCACGTGCACCCGAGCGCGCAAGGTCGGGGCATCGGCGCGATCCTGCTGCGCAGGCTGCTCCAGAACCGGACGGAGAGCGCGGTGCTGCTCTCCACACCCGAGGTGGCGGGTGAGGGGAACCGCGCGTGGCGGCTCTATCGCCGCGAGGGATTCGCCGACGTCATCCGGCATTTCGTGTTCGCGGGCGACAACCGGCCGTTCGCGATCCTCGGCAGGCGGCTGCCGCTGTGAGCGGACACGACCTCGGCGCGGCGAGCGCGACGCATGCGGACGGCGGCGGAGCGCGACCGTGCACGTCGTAGTCGTCGGTTCCGGGCACAATGCGCTGGTGGCGGCCTGCTACCTGGCGCGCGACGGACACCGGGTCGAGGTGCTGGAACGGGACGAGGTGCTCGGCGGCGCGGTGTCGACGGTCGAGCGGTTCCCCGGACACCTGGTGGACCGAGGCTCCTCGGCGCACATCATGATCCGGCACACGGGGATCGTCGAAGAGCTCGAGCTGGAGCGTTTCGGACTCCGTTATATCGATTGCGATCCCTGGGGCTTCACCCCCGCCGATGCCGAAGGTCGCGCGCCGCTCGTGTTCCATCGCGATCTCGACGCGACCTGCGCGTCCATCGCCGAGGCGTGCGGTACGGCCGACGCCGAGGCGTACCGGCGGTTCGTGGCGGTGTGGGGTCCGCGCAGCGCACGGGTGATGCGCGCGTTCGGCGGCGCGCCGGGGCCCGGGCATCTGCTGCGCTCGTTCTGGGGATTGGATGCCGCGGACGGCGGCAGCGCGCTGTCCAGGGAGTTCCTCCAGTCCGGGGACGCATTGCTCGACGCCTGGTTTCGCGACGAACGGCTCAAAGCGTCGCTGGCCTGGTTCGGCGCGCAGTCCGGTCCGCCGATGTCGGAACCGGGAACGGCCCCGATGGTCGGCTTCGCGGCGCTGATGCACACGCTGCCGCCGGGGCGGGCGGTCGGCGGCAGCGGCGCGTTGAGCGCGGCGCTGGTCGCGCGGCTGCGCGCCGACGGCGGGACGGTGACCGCCGGTGACGCGGTCACCTCGATCGCGCGCGCCGGCGAGGGCTGGCTGGTGCGCACCGCGTCCGGGCGCGGTCTGCGCGCCGACGCGGTGATCGCGGGCGCGCACGTGCTCACCACGCTCGACCTGCTGCGCGCGGGCGGCTTCGACGGCGCCGCACTGGACGACTGGCAGCGGCGCATCCGGGTCGGGCCCGGCATCGGCATGGTGGTGCGGGTCGCGACGAGCGCGTTGCCCGGCTACCACGGGGCCTCGGCGAAGGAATCCGCGCGCGGCCTGCAATTCCTGGTCTCCGACCGCGCCCAGCTGCGGCGCGCGCACGGCGCCGCGCTGGCAGGCGACCTGCCGCCGCGGCCGGTGGTACTGGCGATGAGTTTCAGCGCGCTCGATCCGAGCATCGCCCCGCCCGGCGAGCACCAGCTGTCGCTGTGGGCGCAGTGGCATCCCTATCGGCTGGCCGACGGCAGCGACTGGGCGGAGCACGCCGAGCGCGAGGGCGACCGGATCATCGCCGAAGTCGAGTCCTACGCACCGGGTTTCGCGTCCAGTGTGCGTCAGCGGTTCGTGCAGACGCCGGTCGACCTGGAGCGGGAGATGGGGCTGCGCGGCGGCAATGTCATGCACGTCGAGATGTCGCTGGACCAGATGATGCTGTGGCGGCCGCTGCCCGAGCTCTCGGGTCAGCGGGTGCCCGGTGCGCCCGGCCTGTATCTGACGGGCGCGTCCACCCATCCCGGCGGCGGCGTCGCCGGCGCGAGCGGGCGCACCGCGGCACGGCTCGCCCTCCGCGACGCCAGGCGCAGGCGATTCCCCTTCCCGCGCAGACGATGACGGCCTCCGGGATGCGGACGCGGGAACACCGAACGCGCGCGCGGCGGGCGTGGTCGCGGGTGCGGTCGGTGCGCCACCCCGCGCCGGTGCTGCTCGCGGTCTTGCTCGTGCTCGCCCAGATCGGTTATCCGCTCACCGACGGCGCGGCGCGGGACCGGATCACCCTGGTGATCGTGCTGCTCTCCGCGGGCACGGCGCTCGCGCACGCCGCCGCCACCCGCGGCACCCGTTACGCGATGGGCTTTCTGGTGATCGTCTCCGGCGTCGGCCTGCTCGCGGAGATGCTCGGCGTGGCGACCGGTATCCCGTTCGGCTGCTACGAGTACGCCGAGGACCGGATCGGGCCCGCCCTCGCGGGCGTGCCCCTGCTGGTGCCGTTGGCCTGGACCGGCGGGATGTATCCGGTGTGGATCGTGGCGGGCATCGTGACCAGGCGGACCTCGGTGCGGGTCGCACTGACCACGATCGGCGCCGTGGGCTGGGACCTGTACCTCGATCCGCAGATGGTCGCCGACGGCCAATGGACCTGGTGCGACACCGATTCCGGGCTGCCAGGCCTGGCCGACATCCCGCTCACCAACTACCTCGGCTGGTGCTGCGTCGGCCTGCTGATGGCGCTGCTGCTCGCGGTCTGGGATCGCGCCGCTCCTGCGCCGACCCGGGCGCGTTCCGCCGCCTCCCTGGCCGTTCCCGTCGCGGTGTTCCTCTGGACCTGGCTCGGTTCCCTCGTCGCCCACGCGGTCTTCCTCGATCTGCCGTCCTCGGCCTGGTACGGCGCCCTCGGGATGAGTCCCCTGGGGGTGCCGCTGCTGATCCACCTGGCCCGGCATCGGTCCCGGCACGAGCAATTAGGCCCGCACGAGTAACAACCTGCACGAGCAATGAGCCGGCGCCGTTCGGGATTCGTGGGCGCGGCGACGGCCGGAGCAGGTCAGGCGAGCGCGGCGAGCAGGCGGCGGGTGCGCGCGGTCATCGCCTCCGCGGTCTCGCCAGGGTTCCGCAACCACCAGCCGACCAGCGCCGTCACGGTTCCCATCCACACGGCCGCGAACGCGGACAGATCGTCGGGATCGGTGATCCCGCGACCGGCCAGGAAGGCGGCGACCCCGCGATTGGCCTGCTCGGCGATGCGGCGCCGGGCGGCGCGGGCCGCGTCGGCGGCGGGCCCCTCGTCCGGGTGCGATCGGTCGAAGACGACGTGCCAATCGTGCGGGCGCGGCTCGAGCGCACCGAAGATGCCCGCCAGCGTGCGTTCGGCCAGCTCCAGCGTGGCGGGGCCGTCGATCGCGGCATCGATCGCGTCGCCGAGCGTCGTCGCCGCCCGTCGCACGCACGCCACGTACAGGCCGTCCTTCGTGTCGAAGTAGGCGTACACCAGCGGCTTGGAGACTCCCGCCTTGGCGGCCACCACCGCGGGCGACAGACCCGCGTAGCCGACCCGGCTGATCTCGGCGGCCGCGACGTCGAGGATCTGCGCCTCACGCTCGGCGCGTGGCACTCCCTTGGTTCCAGCGGATCCCGCCACGACCGTTCCCACCTTCCCCGAGCGCTGTCGACGCCCACTCGCAGAGCAAAATTTACCAAACAGTCAATTGTTCGAGCTCGGCTCGGCGGCGAGCGGCCGGATACGGAGCGAGCACGTATGACCGGGCGGGGCGCGCTGCGGCGCCGCGCCGGAAGGTGCGGCGTGCCGTCGTGTCGCGGCTGCCGCGTGGCGATTCGGGCGTTCGGCCTGGCACGATGTGAGCCGTGCAACCGAGTCCCGCCATCCCGATGCCCGATGTCCCGGATCGACCGACCCGGCGCGCGCCACGCACCCGGGTGCGGGTAGCCGCGGCCGTGCTGCTCGCGGCGCTGTTGGCTCCGGCGCTGGCCGGGTGCCTGCGGGTGCAGGCATCGATGGGCGTGTCGTCCAACGATCGGGTGTCCGGGCGGATCGTGGCCGCCGTGGTGCCCGCGGGGCCCGACGACAAGGGACCGCAGCTCAAAGCGCCCGAGACGCTGGCGGCGAAGATCCGCGTCGAGCCTTACAGCCAGGACGGGTACGTGGGCAGCAAGGTCTTCTTCGAGGACCTCTCCTTCGGCGAGGTGCAGCAGCTCGGCATGCTGTCCGAGCAGACGCAGGGCATGTTCCAGCTGCAATTCCAGCGCAGCGGCGACCTGGTCAGCCTGAACGGGCGCGTCGACCTGAAATCCGTTCCGCCGCACGGCTCCGACGTGCAGTTCACCGTCGCCTTCCCGGCCAGGGTGGCCAAGACCAACGGCAACCGCGAAGGCGATTCCACCGTCTCGTGGAAGCTGCCGCCGGGCGATGTGTCCACGGTGCGCGCCGAGGTGAGCTATGCCGACCCGAACACCCGCTCCTTCGCGGGCTGGGCGGGCATCGTCGGCGGCATCACCCTCGCGGTCGCGGCGATCGTCGCCGCCATGGCGTACATGGACCGCAACCCGGCCGCGCCCGAGGTGCCCGAGCACCAGTTCTCCTGGCGGCGTTGGTGGCAGTCGGTCAAGCAGTTGCGCTGAGCGGACGGGTGGGTGCGGCCGTCGCGCTCGCGGGATGCGGAATCGCGGCGGTCAATCGGTTCTCGATGCCGCGCCTGGACGCCGAAGCCGCAGCGGCCGAACCGGTCACCGTCTGCGTGCCCGCTCGTGACGAGGCGCAGCGGCTGCCCGCGCTGATCGCCGACCTGCGCGCCCAGACCGGGGTGCCGGACCTGCGGGTGCTGATCCTCGACGACGGCTCCACCGACGACACGGCGGCCGTCGCCAGCGCAGCGATCGCGGGCGATCCCCGATTCGAGGTGATCCGCTCGGAATCCGATCCGCCGCCGGGCTGGACCGGCAAGGCCGCGGCGTGCGCCCGCCTCGCCGAACTCGCCGACGCGCCGATCCTGGTCTTCCTCGACGCCGATGTGCGGCTGGCCCCGCGAGCCGTCGCGGCGGCGGCGCGCGCGGTCCGCGATCGGCGCGCGGCCTTGATCTCCCCGTGGCCCGCCCAGCGGGCCGAGACCGTCGCCGAGGCGCTCGTGCAGCCGCTGCTCTGCTGGTCCTGGGCGTCGACGCTGCCGATCGTGCTGGGCAACCGCGGCCACCGCCCCTCGACGGCCGTCGCCTGCGGCCAGTTCCTCGCCTTCGACACCGACGCCTACCGCGCCGTCGGCGGTCACGCCGCGGTAGCGGGCAGCCCCACCGAGGATCTCGACATCGCCCGCGCCCTGCGCCGCGCGGGTCGCACCACCCATCTCGTCGCCGCGGGACCGCTCGCGCGCACCCGCATGTATCGCGGCGCGGACGAGGTCGAGGCGGGCTACACACGCTGGCTCTGGTCCGCCTACGGCGGTTCCGGCTCGGCCGCCGCGGCCGTGGGAACGGTACTGGCCCTTGGCTATTGGTTTCCCCCGCTGGCTGCACTTCTCGGCAGCGGAGCGACGCGCCGGGCCGGAGCGCTCGGCTACGCCGCCGCCGTCACCGGCCGCCTGCTGGCCCGCTCGCTCGAATCCGGTGGCCCCCTCCGTCTTTCCGACGTATGCGCGGCGGCGGCGCACCCCTTCTCCATCGCCGCGTACCAGCGCCTCGTCCTGCGATCGCATCGCGCCCGACGCCGGGGCGCGCTGCGCTGGAAGGGCCGCGCGCTGGTCGACGCGGGCTGAACACACGACACCGGCCCGGTCCGAGGACCGAGCCGGTGTCCGGTGAACAGGTGTGCCGCCAGGCTTTACGGCACCGAGGTGATGCCGACCGTCGGCAGGAAGAAGCAGGTGCGATCGCCGTTGTCGACGCTGCCGAAGACCGCGGCGAGGACGGTGCCCTTGCCGGTGTCGACGGGGACCGCGCGGATACCGCCGACGGGAAGGGCGGCGAAGAAGAAGTCCTGGATGGCGCGTTCGGTCTGCGCGCGCAGCTCGACGGGGACCGCGGCGGGGACCATGGTGCGGAAGATGTCGGCGAGCGGGCCCATCTGGGTGATGCCGCTGCGTCCGTTGCTCACGTTCAGCCAGGCCACCTGCATGCCCGCGGTGTTGCGGCTCTCCGCGCCGAGGCCGTAGGGCACGAAGGTGAACATGGTCTGACCGGACTTCACCGCCGTGAGATCCAGGCCGGGAATGGAGACGGTGGTCTTGGGCCAGGGGCCCGGCATCGCACCGGCAACGGCGGGCACCATACCGAAAGTGCTGCCGTTGCCGCAGAAGGCGGCGGCGGTCGGATACAGGAACGGCTCCATGCCGAAGCCGCGCAGCGCCTCGACGGTGGACTGATAGGCGCCGAGCAGATCGCCGGGCGCGGCTGCCTGCTGTTTGCCGGGCAGTTCGGCCGAGGCCGCAGGGGCGGCGGGCGCGGGGGCGGGCGCCGCCACGGCGGGGGCGCAAACGCCGAAGGCCAGCGCGACCGAGCCGGTCGCGGCGGCGGTGAGAGTGGTGAAGCGGCGCAACAAAGTCACAGCGGTGCTCCTCATCGTCGGCACGGTGAGGACACCGTACTCCGGCAAACTCGCTCAGCAGCCGTTTCACGAATTGGCAAGCTTTCGGCGCGTCGGCTTGCGCTGGGGTGTCGGCTTGCGCTGGAGCGTTGGCTTGCGCTGGAGGCGTCGCGACGACAAGCGCTTCGCGGTATCCGGTGCGGGAACCGCCGACCGCGCAAATGATCACACTCCGCGATGCGCGGCGAAAGGGCTGTGCTCACCCTGATTTCTAACCTTGTCCGGCTCCGGCCCTGATCCGCATGATGATTCGGCTCGACCCCTGCTGCACCCGGAGCGGACCGGGGTCCGCAACACCATCCAGAGCGACTGAGAGACCTGGCTCGCCGACGTCGCAGCAACCCCCCGGCCACCGGGTGCGGGTGCTTCCGCCAGGAACGATGGAGGACCGAATGATCTGCCCCCGCAGTGGCGCCCGCCGGACGCGACACCCCGACACGACCTGCCGTCCCACCCCAGCCAGCTGTTCGCGCTGACGCGCCAGACCTTGCACCCGTCGCTGGCCGGGTGACGACCCGACCAGCGCCAGGCGCGGTCGTCTGAGATCTTCCGAAGGGCCCGAACATGAGTGCGTCTCTCGCACCCGACGCCGCCGCGGCGTCCGACGCCGAACCACCCGGCTCCACACCCGGGGACGCCACCGCACAGCGCAGCGTCACGGCACAGCCAGACGTCATCGCACAGCGCGACGCGACCGCACAGCCAAACGTCACCGCACAGCGCGACGCCACCGCGAAACTCGATGACGCACAGCTCGACGCCACAGCACAGCTCGACGCCACCGCACAGCCAGACGTCACCGCACAGCTCGACGCGACAGCACAGCACGACGCCACCGCGAAACTCGATGCCACACAACTCGACGACGCAGAGCTCACCGACGCACAGCTCGCCGACGCGGTGGCCGACGCCGCCACGGCGACACCCGACACCGCGGCGTCGACCGGTGACCGCGTCGCGCAACTCAGCGCCGATTCCGACCGCGCACAGACCGCTCCCACAGTCGCGCGCACCCGCCATCCGTGGCGCTGGGTGGTCAGCGCGGTCGCTCTGGTCCTGCTCGCCCAGTTCGTGCACGGCTTGGTCACCA
The DNA here is from genome assembly GCF_057708605.1 of Nocardia sp. bgisy118. NCBI lineage: Bacteria > Bacillati > Actinomycetota > Actinomycetes > Mycobacteriales > Nocardiaceae > Nocardia > Nocardia sp. bgisy118. The sequence continues at coordinate 59,416 of NZ_JBYISM010000014.1, forward strand.
ACCCCGGCTGGGACTGGCCGACGTTCGCGAAATACTTCACCGCGCAGTCGGTTCTGACCGCACTGCGGGTGACCCTGGAACTGACCCTGTGGGGCACCGCGCTCGGCTTCCTGATCGGCACCCTGCTCGCGGTGGCGCGGCTGTCGAACAATCCGGTGCTGCAGGTGATCGCGTGGGTCTACATCTGGGCATTCCGCTCGATCCCGATGATCGTGCAGCTGCTGTTCTGGTTCAACATCGCCTACCTGTATCAGACTCTCTCGCTGGGCATCCCGTTCGGACCGTCGTTCCTCACCTTCGAAGTCAACGGCGTGATCAGCGGATTCACCGCCGCCGTGATCGGTCTCGCGCTGCACCAGGCCGCGTACTCGGCCGAGATCATCCGCGCCGGGCTCATCTCGGTCGATCCCGGCCAGCTGGAAGCGGCGGCGGCGCTGGGCATTCCGCGCCTGCGACAGTTCCGCACCATCGTGGCGCCGCAGGCGATGCGCTCGATCCTGCCGAACGCGACCAACGAGGTGATCAGCCTGTTCAAGGGCACCTCGATCGTCTCGGTGATGGCGATCGCGGAGCTGTTCTACCAGGTCCAGGTGATCTACGGCCGCAACGGCCGGGTGGTGCCGCTGCTCATGGTCGCCACGGTCTGGTACATCGTGCTGACCACGATTCTCACGGTGGCGCAGTACTACATCGAGCGCCACTACGCCAAGGGCGCGCAGCGCACCCCGCCGCCGACGCCATGGCAGAAGCTGCGTCAGCGAGTCCGCGAGATCGCCGAGTCCGGTTCCGCCGCGCCGCGGGGAGCGACCCGATGACCGCGCTGGAGACGCCCGCCGTGCAGGTCAACGGCGTGCGGAAGTCGTTCGGGCGCACCGAGATCCTGCACGGCATCGACCTGACGGTGCGCGCGGGCGAGGTGGTGGCCGTGATCGGGCCGTCCGGATCGGGCAAGTCGACCCTGCTGCGGGTGCTCAACCACCTGGAGCCGGTCGACGCGGGCACCGTGCACATCGACGGCGAGCTGATCGGTTACCGCCTGCGGCGCAACGTCTTGCATCCGCTCTCGGACCGCGACGTCCGCAAGCAGCGTTCCCGCATCGGTTTCGTCTTCCAGCAGTTCAACCTCTTTCCGCATCTCACGGTGCTGGAGAACGTCACCCTCGCGCCGCTCACCGCCCAGCGCAGGGACCGCGCCGAGGTCGAGCGCGAGGCGGAGGCGCTGCTGGAGCGGGTCGGCATCGACGAACTGGCCGACGCCTATCCGCGCAGGCTGTCCGGCGGGCAGCAGCAGCGGGTGGCGATCGCCAGGGCGCTGGCCGTGCGGCCCAGGGTGATCCTGTTCGACGAGCCGACCTCGGCGCTGGACCCCGAGCTGGTCGGCGAGGTGCTCGACGTGATCCGCGATCTGGCCGACGACGGCACCGCGCTGGTGATCGTCACGCACGAGATCGGTTTCGCCCGTGAGGTCGCCGACACGGTCGTGTTCCTCGACGCGGGCGTGATCGTCGAACAGGGCCCGCCCGGCGAGGTCCTGGACAACCCCCGGCATCCGCGCACCCGCGCTTTTCTTTCCCGAGTCCGTTGAGCGTCTTCGCGCTCGGTCCGGCCGGCGCTCCCGCGCCGGGTCCGCCGAGCGCCCCGACGCTCCCAGTCACGAACAGGTTCCCGATGAAGCTCTCCGCCCTGGTCGGCGCACTCGCCGCGGCCGCACTGCTGGTCACCGCGTGCGGCACCGACCCCGACGAAGACCTGCAGGTCTCCTCCGACGGCACGGTCGCGTTCGACCTGTCGCCCGAGCAGTCCGGGCGCATCCGCGCGGACAAGGTCGACGCCATCGCCGCCGAGGTCCCGCAGGCCATCCGCGACCGCGGCACCCTCGTGGTGACCGGCGCGTCCGGCACCGCGCCGCCGCTGCGCTTCTACGCCACCGACGACAGGACGGTGGTCGGCTCCGAGGTCGACTTCGCCTCGCTGGTCGCCGACATCCTCGGATTGAAACTGGTGGCCGGCGTGGCCGACTGGTCGCAGAACTTCGTGCGCGTCGATTCGGGCGAGGTGGACGCGTTCATCTCGAACGTGACCGTCACCGAGGAGCGTAAGGAGAAGTACGACTTCGCCACCTACCGCCACGACAACGTCGCGCTGGAAGTGCCCGCGAAAAGCGATCTGCGATACCAGGACCGCAAGAGCCTGGCGGGCAAGCGAATCGGCGTCGGCACCGGAACCAACCAGGAACAGCTGGTGGTGAAGTGGAACGAGCAGAACCGCGCCGAGGGACTGCCCGCGATCGAGATCGCCTACTACGACAAGACCAGCGATTACTACCTGGCGCTCGCCTCGCAGCGGCTCGACGGCTATCTCGGCCCGAATCCGACGGCGATCTACCACGTGAGCACGGCGAACCAGACCAAGATCGTGGCGACCTTCTCCGGCGCGGGCGAGGCGCTGCAGGGCGAGATCGGGGTACTGACCAAGAAGAACAACGGGCTGATCGGCGCGGTGCAGAAGGCGCTGCGGCACGCCATCGAGTCCGGGCTCTATCAGCGGGTCATCGACCGCTGGGGACTCCAGACCGAGGCCGTCACCGAATCGCGGATCAATCCGCCCGGCCTGCCGAAGCAGCGGTGATCCGATGCCGTACGGAGTATCGACGATCCGCAGGGCGCACTGGATCGCCCAGGACGACCCGCTGGCCGCGCCGCTGCTCGCCGAGCTGGCGCTCGAGTACAGCAGCCGCTACGGCCGCACCCCGGGTGAGGTGCACTCCGATCTGCGCGGGTATCCGGCCGCGCACTTCGCGCCGCCCGAGGGCGGGCTGCTCGTGGTGACCCAGGACGGAGAACCGGTGGCGGGCGGCGCTTTCCAGCAGCTGGACGCGACCACCGCTGAGCTCAAACGGATCTGGACCGCCCGCGAGCACCGCAGGCAGGGTCTCGGCCGGTTCGTGCTGGAGCGGTTGGAGACCGAGATCGCCGACCGCGGTTACCGGCGTATCCACCTGACCACCGGACCGCGCCAGCCGGAGGCGGTCGGCCTGTACCTGGCGGCCGGGTACACCGCGCTCTACGATCCCGCGCTGCCCGCGGAAGAGGTCGGGCCGCACTCGTTCGAGAAGTTCCTCGACCTCGGCGCATGGGAGGCGACGGCATGAAGTTCCTGTTGTTCACGCTGGTGACGCGGGTGCCGGATCCGCGGACGGGCGTGGTGCCGGAGACCAGGGAGCGCTTGCGGTCTGTGGTCGAACAGGCCAGGCTCGCCGAGGATCTCGGGTACGACGGTTTCGCCGTCGGCGAGCGTCACGAGGATCCGTTCCTGTCCGCGGCGCCGCCGGTGCTCCTGTCCCACATCGCGGCCGTGACCTCGCGCATCACGCTGTTCACCGCGGTGACGACGCTGAGCCTGCTGGATCCGGTGCGCGCCTTCGAGGACTACTCGACGCTGGACAACCTGGCGGCCGGACGCCTCGAACTGATCATCGGCAAGGGCAACGGCGCGGCGCAGGCACAGTTGTTCCACGTCACCACCGACGATCAGTGGGAGCGCAATCGCGAAGGCTACGAGCTGTTTCGGCAGCTGTGGGCCAGCGACAGCGTCACCTGGTCGGGACAATTCCGTCCGCCGCTGGAGCGCGCCAAGGCGCTGCCGCGCCCGCTGCAGCCCCGCATCCGGATCTGGCACGGCAGCGCGACCAGCCGCGATTCGGTGGAACTCGCCGCGCGCCACGGTGACCCGCTGTTCTCGGCCAATGTCACCAACCCCATCGAGCCCTACGCCGAACTGGTCCGCCACTACCGCGAGCGGTGGGAGCACTACGGACACGACCCGGCCGACGCCCTGGTCGGGGCGGGCACCGCGGGCTTCCACGTGGCGCGCACCTCGCAGGAGGCGCTGACCACCTACCGTCCGATCTTCGAGGCACGGCTGGCGCTGAGCCGAAAGCTCGGTCTACCCATCGTGTTCGAGACCCTCGATGATTTCGTCGACCGCAGCTCCGCGCTGATCGGCAGCCCGGAACAGGTCATCGACAAGGTCGGCCGCCAATACGAGCGATTCGGTCACGAGGTGATCCACCTGTCCGCCGAGCGCGACGGGCGCACCGTGGCCGAGCACCGCGACAGCCTCGAACTCTTCCAATCCGAGGTGGCGCCAGAGCTGCGCCGCCGAATTCCCAGCAGGCCGTTGGCCGCAAACACCGCAAGTAGCGAACTCATTGGAGTGACACCGTGATCCGAACCCGCCATCGAATTTTCGCGCTGGTCGGCGCGCTCGCCGCGACGAGCGCCCTGGCCGCCTGCGGCAGCGATTCGAGCGCGCCGGGGGGCGACGCGGGTCCGCCGCGCCCGGGCGGCACCCTGCGCTACGGGCTGTCCCAGGCGCCGACCTGCTCGGATCCGGCGCAGGCAGGCACCAACCAGACCATCTACGTCGCGCGGCAGATCGTCGATTCGCTCACCGACCAGGATCCGCAGACCGGTGAGCTGAAGCCCTGGCTGGCGCGCAGCTGGGAGATCAGCCCGGACGCGAAGGTGTTCACCTTCCACCTCGCCGACGGCGTCACCTTCAGCGACGGCACCCCGCTCACCGCGGAATCGGTGCGCAACACCTTCGATTCGGTGCTGCGGCTGGGCGGGGCGAAGGCGCCGCTCGGCGCCAGCTACCTCACCAACTACGTGAGCACCACCGCCGTGGACCGGCTCACCGCGCGCGTGGAGTTCAGCCAGCCCAATGCCCAGTTCCTCCAGGCTTCGTCGACTGTGCAGCTCGGTATTCTCGCCGACGCGACGACGGCCAAGTCGGCCGAGCAGCGCTGCCTGGGCGACAACATCGGCAGCGGGCCGTTCACCTACGCGGGCTGGCGCCAGGATCAGTCGGCGACGCTGGCCAAGCGCGCCGGATACGGCTGGGGCTCCGCGGTGTTCGCGCACCAGGGCGAGGCCTACCTGGACCGCATCGAATTCACGGTGGTACCGGAATCCGGCGTGCGCACCGGCAGTCTCGTCTCCGGTCAGCTCGACGCGATCAGCGACGCGCTGCCGCAGGACGTGCCGCAGCTGGAGGCCGCGGGCGCGCGTCTGCTCAGCACGGCCAATCCCGGTGTGCCGTTCGGCCTCCAGCCCAACGTGACCCGCGGTCCGCTGCGTGACCCCGCGGTGCGCCAGGCGCTGCTGCCCGCCATCGACCGCAAGCAACTGGTCGACACTGTGCTCGGCCCGCAGTTCAAGCCGGCCAGCGGCCCGCTGGCCAGCGCCACGCCGGGCTACCAGGACTTCTCGGCGCGGGTGAGCTACGACCCTGCCACAGCGAAGAGCATCCTGGACCAGGCGGGCTGGACGCCGGGCGGCGACGGCATCCGCGCGAAGAACGGTGAGCGACTGTCGTTCTCGGTGCTGTTCAGCCAGGCGTTCGCGGGCAACCAGGCCATCCTCGAGCTGGTGCAGCAGCAGCTGCGGCAGGTCGGCGTGGAACTGAAGCTGGACCTGGTGTCCGGACCGGAGAACACCGCGCGGCAGAACGCCAAGGATTTCGACGCCACCTACTACAACTCCACCCGTGCCGACGGCGACATCCTGCGCACGGCGTTCAGTGTGGACGGCCGCAACTTCAATGCTCGCGAACGCATTCCCGCACTGGACGACGCCCTCCGCAACCAGCTCAGCACGGCCGACCCCGCCGCGCGCACCGCGCTCATCCGCACCGCGCAGGAGCAGGTGCTCGAGGCGGGGCTGTGGATCCCGACCATCGAGCTCTCCCAGGCGATCGGCGCCGCCGGGCACACCAGGGACCTGAAGTTCGAGGCCTCGGCCCGGCTGCAGTTCTTCGACACCTGGCTGAGCGGACACTGAGATGGCCCGCTATCTGGCGCTGCGCGTCCTGCAGGCGATCTGGGTGCTCTGGGCGGCGTTCAGCATCTCGTTCGTGGTGCTCTACCTGCTGCCCGCCGACCCGGTCTCCATCGCGGCCGACGGCGGCGGCGCGGGAACGCCGATCGACAAGGCCGCGATCGCGGAGCTGCAGGCCCGCTACGGGCTGGATCGTCCGCTGTGGGACCAGTATTGGACCGCGCTCGGCAATGCGGTCCGCGGCGATCTCGGACTCTCCATCGCGACCGGGCAGCCGGTGACCGAGGCGATCGGTGACGCCGTGCCCTCGACCCTCGGATTGGCCTCGCTCGCCCTGCTCTTCGCCACCGTGGGCGGGGTGGCGGTGGCCTTCGCCGCGACTTACACGCGCAGGCCCTGGCTGCGCAACCTGCTCGCCGCGGTGCCACCGCTCGGCGTCTCGGTGCCGACGTTCTGGACGGGACTGCTGCTGCTCCAGCTGTTCTCGTTCCGATGGCACCTGGCGCCCGCGTTCGGCGGACAGGGACTGCGTGGCACGGTGCTTCCCGCGCTGACCCTGGCCATCCCGATCGGCGCGGTGATCGCGCAGGTGCTCGCTGCCGGGCTGGAGTCCACATGGCGGCAGCCGTTCACCGAAGTCGCGCTGGCCAAAGGCGCTTCGCGCTGGTGGGTGCAGCGCAGGCATGTGGCCCGGCTGGCCAGCGTGCCCGCGTTCACCATCGCGGGGGTGCTGGTGGGCAACCTGCTGGCCGGTTCGGTCGTCGTGGAGACGGTGTTCGCGCGCACCGGCGTCGGCAGGCTCACGCAGATCTCGGTGCTGGCCCAGGACATTCCGGTGGTCCAGGGCATCGTGCTGCTGACCTCGCTGGTGTTCGTGGCCGTGAATCTGGCTGTGGACCTGCTGTATCCGCTTCTCGATCCGCGGATCGCGGTGCGCGGCGGTCGTTCCGGCGGCGACGCGACGGAGGCCGAGGACATCGCGGAGGAGGTGCTCGTCCGTGTGTGACGAAAACGCCGCGGATCGAGAGAGGAATGCCCGTGGTTGACGTGGTCGACAAGACCCGCCGGATCGCGCTGCCCGGCTTGGGCCGACCGGCGCCGAGCCTGCGGGCGCTCCCGCGCAACGCCGGGCTGATCCTCTCGGCGGCGGTGACGCTGCTGGCGCTCGGGTGGGCGCTGGCGCCGTCGCTGTTCGCCGGCGGTGACCCGCTCACCGGCGTCCCCGCCGAGAAGTTCCAGCCGCCGAGCGCCCAGCACTGGTTCGGCACGGACAACCTCGGGCGCGATCTGTACACGCGGATGGTGCACGGCGCCGGGCTCTCGCTCACCGCCACGCTGTCCGCCGTCGCACTGGCCTTGGTGGCCGGGGCGCTGCTCGGGCTGCTGGCTGGAGCAATCGGCGGTGTCGTCGACGCGATCGCGATGCGCGTAGTGGACGTGCTGCTCTCCATTCCGGCGCTGCTGCTGTCGCTGGCGCTGGTCACCGCGCTCGGGTTCGGAACCCGCAATGTCGCCATCGCCGTCGGTGTTTCGCTGATCGCCAACTTCGCGCGGGTGATGCGCTCGGAGGTGCTTCGGCTGCGGCGTGCGGTCTACGTCGAGGCGGCGCACGCTTCCGGGGTGCGCTGGTACACGGTGCTCGCCCGGCACGTCCTGCCCAACTCCTACCAACCCGTGCTCGCGCTGGCCGCGGTCGAGTTCGGCATGGCGGTGCTCTCGGTCTCGGCGCTCAGCTTCCTCGGCTACGGCACCAAACCGCCCACCCCCGAATGGGGCTCGCTCATCTCCGAGGGCCGCAACTACCTCGCCACCGCTTGGTGGCTCACCACCCTCCCCGGGCTGGTGATCATCGCCGTCGTGCTGGCCGCACAGCGCCTCGGCCGCGCCGCAGGAAGGACCGATCAGCCGTGAGCAACCCGACCACCGCCCACGCCGACCGGCAGCCCGCCGAAGACAGCGCCGCCGCGCCACCCGACGCATCGCGCTCGGAACCCCGCTCCGCGCAGCCAGGCGACGCCGAAACCCGATCGCAGGGCGAGGGGTCACCGCCTGGCGGCAGCGAGATCTCGGATGCGAGTCGCGCTACGCGAGTCGCCCGACACGAGCCGACCGAACGACCGGCGGACGGCTCGACCCCGTCGAGCACCGAGAACGACACCGCGCGTCCGGCTCGGCGCGAGGACGAGCGCACCGCGGAAGGTGCACTGCTGCACGTGGATCGACTGCGCGTCGACTACCGCTCTTCCGCGGGGCCGGTCACCGCGCTGGCAGGCGCCTCGCTGCGCGTCGCTCGCGGCGAGGTGGTGGCACTGGTCGGCGAGTCCGGTTCCGGGAAGTCGACGCTGGCGCACGCCGTGATCGGGTTGCTCGGCGCGACCGCGGAGATCGGCTCGGGGACCATCACTTTCGACGGCGAACGGGTCGACTCCGGCTCGGAACGAGCGCTGCGCAAGTTGCGCGGGGCGCGGATCGGGTTCGTACCGCAGGACCCGGGGCTCTCGCTGAATCCCGTGCGCCGAGTGGGCGATCAGGTGGCCGAGGCGCTGCTCGTGCATCGGCGCGTCGATCGCCGCAGTGCGCAAGTGCGAGTGCTGGAGCTGCTCACCGAGGTCGGATTGGACCGCCCGGAGGTGCGGGCGGAGCAGTACCCGCACGAACTGTCGGGTGGGCAGCGCCAGCGGGTGCTGATCGCCATCGCCTTGGCCTGTGGTCCGGAGCTGATCATCGCCGACGAGCCGACCAGCGCGCTGGACGCCACCGTGGCGCGGCGGGTGCTCGACCGGCTCGCCGAGCGCACCACGGCGCGCGGCACAGCGGTGTTGCTCATCACCCACGACCTGGCGATGGCCGCCGAACGCGCCGACCGGCTGGTGGTGCTCAACGGCGGCGAGGTCGTCGAGTCCGGGCCGACGGCGGAGATCCTCACCGCGCCGCGGCATCCGTACACCAAACGGCTGCTGAGCTCCGCGCCGAGCCTGGCCCCCGGCCCGCCGCGACCGGAACGGCCGCGCAACGGGGAACCGCTGCTCGTGCTGCGTGAGGTGCGCAAGCGCTTCCACGCCCGCTCCGGCGACGCCATCACGGCGGTCGACGGCGTCGGCTTCGAGCTGGGCCGCGGTGAAACCCTCTCCCTGGTAGGCGAATCCGGCTCCGGCAAGTCGACCACCGCGCGGATCGCGCTGCGGCTCACCGACGCCGACCACGGCAGCGTCGTCTTCGACGGCGAGAATCTCACCGCAGCCCGTCGCGGCAGGCTGCGGACGCTGCGGCGCCGGTTCCAGGTGGTGTACCAGAACCCGTACTCCTCACTGGATCCGCGCTGGCGCGTCGGCGCGATCATCGAGGAACCGTTGCGCGCGTATGGGATCGGCGACCGCGTCGGCCGCCGCGATCGGGTGCGGGAACTGCTCGGCCAGGTCGCGCTGCCGGAGCGTTTCGCCGAACGCCGGCCCGCGGAACTGTCCGGCGGCCAGCGCCAGCGGGTGGCCATCGCGCGTGCGCTGGCACTGCACCCCGACCTGTTGGTACTGGACGAGCCGGTCTCCGCGCTGGACGCCTCGGTGCAGGCGCAGATCCTCGAACTGCTCGACCGCCTGCAATCCGAACTCGACCTGAGCTACCTGTTCATCTCGCACGACCTGGCCGTGGTGCGGCGGATCAGCGACCACGTGGCCGTCATGCGCCGCGGCCGCATCGTCGAAACCGGCCGTACCGCGGAGATCTTCGAGAATCCGCGCCACGACTACACCAGGGAATTGCTCTCCGCGATCCCCTCCCCAGCACGAGGAGCCGCCTGATGGATTTCGCAACGGAAAGGACCGCATGATGCCGGATTCGGATTTCTTCCTCGCGGTGGAACTCACCGGGACCGGCGCGCACCCGGCGTCGTGGCGACGCCAGGACTCGCGCGCCGAGGACCTGTTCACCGCCGATTACTGGGTCGACGCGATCACCGCCGCCGAAAAGGCCGGAGCCGACGCCGTTTTCCTGCCTGATTCCTTCGGATTGCCGCCCGGCGGCGCCGAGATCGCCAAGGGCAGGCTCGACGCGGTGGCGATCGCGGCCCGCGCCGCGGCCGCCACGCGGCGCATCGGCCTGCTGCCGCAGGCGCCGGTCACCCATACCGAGCCGTTCCACCTGTCCAAGGCGATCGCCAGCCTCGACTTCGCCACCCTCGGGCGCGCGGGCTGGGAGGTCACCGTGTCCGAGGGCGCCGAGCAGGCGAAGGCGTTCGGCCGCAAGGGCGCTCAGGACACGGCGGCGCTGTGGCACGAGGCGGACGAAGCCGTCGAGGTGGTCACGCGGCTGTGGGATTCCTGGGAGGACGACGCGGAGATCCGCGACCTGCCGACCGGGCGTTTCATCGACAGGGACAAGCTGCACTACATCGACTACGCGGGCGACAACTTCTCGGTGAAGGGGCCGTCGATCACGCCGCGCTCACCGCAGGGGCAGCCGATCGTCGCGGTCCGCGCCGACGAAGGGCCGAGCATCCAGGTCGCGGTGCGCCGCGCCGACCTGATTCGCATCGCCCCACCGGATCTCGACGCCGCGCACGCCAGGCGCGCCGCGCTGCGCAGCGCACTGCTCGGCGCGGAGCGCGACCCGGACGCCGCGCGCGTGCTCCTCGACATCGACGTCCACCTCGCCGATACCGCCGAGCGCGCGCACGAGGAACTGGCCGAGCTGGACCGCTGGTCGGCGTCCGCGACGGCGGCGGTGTCCGGTGCGCTCGCCGCGCCGCAGGTCGGTACCAGGGCCGCCGGCGCGGCGCTGCGACACGTCGGCACCGGCGACTCGCTGACCGAATTGCTCGCCGCCGTGGCCGAATCGGGCGCTGCCGACGGCGTGGTGCTGCGGCCGCTCGCGGTGCACGCCACCCTGAGCAGGCTGCCCACCGTGCCGCCCGCACCCGCCACCACCTTGCGCGAGCGGCTGGATCTGCCGCGCCCGGTGAGCCGCTACGCCACGATTCAGGAAGGGACACCGTCATGAGTTCCGCCAAGCCGCGCAAGACCGTGCATCTGGCCGCGCACTTCCCCGGGGTGAACAACACCACGGTCTGGAGCGATCCGGCGTCCAAGAGCCAGATCGACTTCGAATCCTTCGTCCACCTGGCCCGCACCGCCGAACGCGGCCTGTTCGACTTCTTCTTCCTCGCCGAGGGCCTGCGGCTGCGCGAACACCTCGGGCGCATCCACGATCTGGACGTGGTCGGCAGGCCCGACACCTTCACGGTACTCAACGCGCTGGCCGGAGTCACCGAGAAGCTGGGGCTGGCAGGCACCATCAATTCCACCTACAACGAACCGTTCGAGCTGGCCAAGCAGTTCGCGTCGCTGGATCACCTGTCGGGCGGGCGCGCGGCGTGGAACGTCGTCACCTCCTCCGACGCGTTCACCGGCGAGAACTTCCGCCGCGGCGGATATCTGGAGCACGCGGATCGTTACCGCCGCGCGGCCGAGACGGTCGAGGTGGCGCGCGCCCTGTGGGACAGCTGGCCCGCCGACACGCTGGTCGTCGATCGCGAGGCGGGCGTCTTCGCCAGAGAGATTCCCGAAACCCGCCACCGCGGTGCGCAATTCGACATCGCCGCGCGCTTCGTGCTGCCGCCGAGCCCGCAGGGTCACCCGGTGTTGTTGCAGGCGGGCGATTCCGACGACGGCCGCGAATTCGGCGCCGCCACCGCCGACGCCATCTTCACCGGGCACGGCACGCTGGAGGCGGGACAGGCGTTCTACACCGACATGAAGGGCCGCCTCGCCAAATACGGTCGCGCGCACGACGAGCTGAAGATCCTGCCCGCCGCCACCTTCGTGCTCGGCGACACCGCCACCGAGGCCGAGGACCGGGCCAGGCACATCCGCCGCCAGCAGGTGGGCCCGCAGACCGCCATCGCGTTCCTCGAACAGGTCTGGGGCCGTGACCTTTCCGGCTACGACCCGGACGGCCCGCTGCCCGAGGTCGACCCCTCCGGCGACGTGAACATCACCAGGGGCCGGGTGCGCCACGCGAAGGATCCGCGTGCGGTCGCCGAGGCATGGCGCGCCAAGGCCGAGGCCGAGAAGCTGAGCATCCGCGAACTGATCATCGAGGTCACCGCGCGCCAGCAGTTCGTCGGCACGCCCGCCGAAGTGGCCGAACGCATCGACGAATACGTGCAGACCGACGCCGCCGACGGTTTCATCCTCGTCCCCCACCTCACACCGGCCGGACTCGACGAGTTCGTCGACCGCGTCGTCCCGGAACTCCAGGAGCGCGGCAGCTTCCGCACCGAGTACACCGGCGACACCCTGCGCGACCATCTCGGCCTGCGCCACCCCCACCACCGCACATCCGTCCACGAAGGAGCCAGAGCGTCATGACCGCAACCACCGCAACCAGTTTCGACACCGAGTGGGCCGCCTGGCACGCCGCGCGAGAGGACCAGCTGCGCGACCGGCTCGGCTTTCTCAGCCTGACCGGACTGCACTGGCTCACCGACCAGCCCGAGCGCCTGCCCGACGTACCCGGCACCTGGTGGGTCACCGACAACAAGGTGTTCATCACCGCGCAACCGGCCGACCGCCTGACGTTCGACGGCACCGACATCGCGGGCGTGCAGATCCTCACCCCGGTCGAAGGCGCGCCGGGTCTCGAGGTCCGCCACGAGCAGCGCCTGCTCGAGGTGATCCGGCGTACCGGACGTTACGCCGTGCGGATTCACGATCCCGCCGCCCCGACCCTGGCCGCGTTCACGGGCATCCCCGCCTACGAGCCGGATTCGCGCTGGATCGTACCCGGCCGCTTCGAACCGTTCGCCGAGCCGCGGACCGTCGTCACCGCGGCGGTGGTCGACGGGCTCGAGCACCACCGCACCGCCGCGGGCACCCTCGAATTCACCCTCGGCGCTGTCACCGAACGCGTCGTCGCGTTCCAGGCCGGAGACGGGCTGCGCATCCTGTTCACCGATGCCACCAGCGGCGTCACCACGTATCCCGCGGCCAGGTCGCTGAGCGTCGCCGCGCCGGACGCCGACGGCTCGGTGCTGCTCGACTTCAACCGGGCGGCCAATCTGCCCTGCGCCTTCACCGATTTCGCGACCTGCCCGGTGGCGCCGGAGCAGAACCGGCTGCGGGTGGCCATCGAGGCGGGCGAGCAGGATCCCCGGCTCGCGAGGAGGCAGGCGTGACGGTCCCGCTCTCCATCCTCGACCTGTCCCCCATCAGCGCCGGGTCCACCGCGCAGCAGGCGCTGCGCAACACCGTCGACCTGGCCCAGCACGCCGAACAGTGGGGCTATCACCGGTATTGGCTGGCCGAACACCATTTCGTCGCGGTGGCCAGTTCCAGCTCGATCACCCTGATCGGACTGGTCGCGGCCAACACCTCCCGGATTCGGGTGGGTTCGGCGGCGGTGCAGGTGGGCCACCACACCTCGGCCTCGATCGTGGAGGCGTTCGGCACCATCGACGCGCTGTACCCGGGCAGGCTGGACCTCGGGCTCGGGCGTTCCGGCCACCGGCGGGCCCAATTCGGCGCGGAGCCAGAGCATCCCAAGGGCGGGAGGCCGGTGGTCGACACCGCGACCGGACGCACCGAGATCCGCGACGGCGTGGTGGTCCCGCCGCCCTTCGATGCGGGCCGCTTCATCGACCGGTCCCGTTTCGTGGCCTCGCTGCGCGCACTGCAACAGCCTGGCGCGCAGGCGCCGGATTTCGCCGACCAGATCGCCGAGGTGCGGGCCCTGCTCGCGGGCACCTACGTCAGCGAGGACGGCATTCCGCTGCACGCGGTCCCCGGTGAGAACGCGCAGGTGCAGCTGTGGCTGTTCGGCAGCTCCGGCGGCGAGAGCGCCGAGCTGGCGGGCAGGCTCGGACTGCCGTTCGCGGCGGCCTATCACGTGGCGCCCGGCTCCGCGCTCGACGCCGTCGCCGCCTACCGCGCGGCGTTCCGCCCTTCCCAGTACCTGTCCGAGCCGTACGTGGTGGTGTCGGCCGACGTGGTGGTCGGCGCCGACGACGCGAAGGCCAGAGAGCTCGCCTCGGGCTACGGGCACTGGGTGTACAGCATCCGCAGCGGCGCGGGCGCGGCCGAGTTCCTCGCGCCGGACGCCGCGGGCCCGCTGACCCCCGATCAGCGGCGGCTGGTGGACGACCGGCTGGCCACCCAGTTCGTCGGGTCGCCGAGCACGGTGGTGGAACGGCTCGCCGCCTTGCAGCAGGTCACGGGCGCGAACGAGTTGCTGATCACCAGCGTCGCCCACGAGCACGCCGACCGGCTCGAATCCCATCGGCTGCTGGCCGAGGCGTGGGGGCTGCGAGCGGCCCGCGCCGCCTGATGTGCGAATGCCCCGCCGGTCGTCGACCGGCGGGGCATCGGCGTGCGGTCGTCGAGCGATCAGAGGCGCGCGCTCGCCACGCTGTCATCGACGTGGTGCCATCGAGCGCACCCCGGCGCCGCGGCCTCGCAGCGCACCGGCGTTGTGCCTCGAGCGCGCTCGACACGCTGTCGTCGACGCTGTGCCTCGAGCGCACCCGGCGCTGTGCCATCGAGCACATCCGGGGCTGCGGCCCATCGAGCACACCGGCACTGAGCCTCGAGCACGCTCGACACGCTGTCGTCGACGCTGTGCCTCGAGCGCACCCGGCGCTGTGCCATCGAGCACATCCGGGGCTGCGACTCATCGAGCACACCGGCACTGAGCCTCGGGCACGCTCGACACGCTGCGCCATCGCTCGCATCCGGCGCGGTGGCCATCAAGCGCACCAGCGCTGTGCGTCGAGCGCACCCGGTGCGGTGCGCCATCGAGCGCACCGGCGCGGTGTCGTCTAGGCGCTGACGGGCGCCGCGGTGACGCCGTAGCCGAGGTTGGTCAGCACCTCGCTGGTCGCCTTGGCGAAATTCAGGGTGATGAAGTGCAGGCAGGGCGCGCCCTCGTCGATCAGCCGCTGCGCCATCTCCGTGGCGATCTCGATGCCCACCTCGCGCACCGCGGCGCGGTCCTCCTCGGGGCCGTCGCCCGCGGCCTTGCGCAGCCGCGCCAGCACCGCGTCGGGCAGCGGACGGCCGCACAGTTCCTCGGCCCGCGCCACGGTGCGCAGCGAGGTGATCGGCATCAGCTCCGGGATGATCGGCTTGGCGGCCTCGATCGGATCCAAGGCCGCGACCCGGTCGCGCAGGCGCAGGTAGTGCTCGACCTCGAAGAACATCTGGGTGATCGAATATTCCGCCCCGGCACGCAGTTTCGCGGCCAGGAAGGCGGTGTCGGAGTCCAGGTCCGGGGAGCGGTGATGACCCTGTGGGAAGGAGGCGACACCGACGTGGAAATCGCCGAGATCGCGGACGATGCGGACCAGTTCCTCGGCGTACTCCACACCCTCCGGGTGCTTGTGCCACTCGCCGAGCGGGTCGCCGGGCGGGTCGCCGCGCAGCACCAGGATGTTGCGGATGCCGGAGTCGGCGTACGCGCCGACCAGCGAGCGCAGCTCGGCCACGCTGTGCCCGACGGCGGTCAGGTGCGCCACCGGCAGCAGGGTGGTCTCCTGCGCCAGCTGACCGGTCACCCGCACGGTGCGGTCCTTGGTGGAACCGCCCGCCCCGTAGGTCATCGACACGAACGCCGGATGCATGCGCTCGAACTCGCGCACGGCGCGCCAGAGCCTGGCCTCGCCCGCGGCATCGCGCGGCGGGTTGAACTCGACGGAGAACGGTACGTTCCGGCCCGAATGGACCTGCAAGCTCTGCACAACCGAAGGCGTTCCCGAGACGATCGGTGGCGTCGGGGACGGGCGCCCTGGGGTCGAACGTCCCCGCACGGAATCGAAAGTCACCGGTTCAGTGTAGTGGGACGGCCGTCCTGACATGCGCGCTCACTCCGGCTCCGGCGGATATCCGCTGCCGTCGCGGCCGTGCGCGGGGCCCGTCGGCGGGCTTCGTCCGGTCGCACTCGTTCCGCGTAACTCCGGCCGCGCGCCGGGCGCGAGACGTCCTATGTCCGACCACCCCATCAGTGGTTGTTTCGAGGCGGAGGTTGGTCGCCGACAGGATGGGATGGCCGCGTATTCTCTGATACGGCACCACTATCGCTGCGGCCGGACCGGACGTGCGCCGCGATCGCGCCGACCCGGGCGGCGGTGACACACGCTCGCTCACAGACCACTCGTCGCGCTCGACCGGCGCGACCACACCCGTGACCCTGGAGGTTCCTCTGTCCGCCGGACCCGGTACTCCGACACGAACCCCGGCAACGCCCGCCGACGCGCAGCGGACGCCGATCCCCGGTACGCCCGATTTCGTCGCGGCGGTGCAGGACCGCCTCACCGACTTCTTCGCCACCCGGCGGCCCCTCGTGGAGCCGCTCGGCCCGGTCTTCGTCGACGCCGCCGACGCCCTGGAGCTGTTCGTGCTCCGTGGCGGCAAGCGCACCAGGCCCGCGTTCGCCTGGACCGGCTGGCTCGGGGCGGGCGGCGACCCGGACAGCGACGAAGCGGGCGCGGTGCTCGCCGCCTGCTCCGCGCTCGAACTGGTGCAGGCGTGCGCGCTCATCCACGACGACATCATCGATTCCTCCCGCACCCGCCGCGGCTTCGCCACCGTGCACGTCGATTTCGAGCAGCGCCATCGCGAGCGCGACTGGTCGGGCGACGCCGCCCACTTCGGCGCCAGCGTCGCGATCCTGATCGGTGATCTCGCCCTGGCCTGGGCCGACGACCTGGTGCACGCCGCGGGGCTCGCCCCGGCCGCGCTGGCGCGATTCGCGCCGGTCTGGGCGCAGATGCGCACCGAGGTGCTCGGCGGTCAGCTGCTCGACATCAACGGCGAGGCGGTCGGCGACGAGTCGGTGGACGCCGCGCTGCGCATCAACCGCTACAAGACGGCCGCCTACACTGTGGAGCGCCCGCTGCACCTCGGCGCCGCTATCGCCGCCGCCGACCGCGATCTGATCGCGGCCTACCGCACCTTCGGCACCGACATCGGGATCGCTTTCCAGCTGCGCGACGACCTGCTCGGCGTGTTCGGCGATCCCGAGGTCACCGGCAAACCCTCCGGCGACGACCTGCGCGAGGGCAAACGCACCGTGCTGCTCGCCGAGGCGCTGCGCCGCGCCGACGCCACCGACCCGTCCGCCGCGCACCTGCTGCGCACCAGCATCGGCACCGATCTCGGCGCCGAGGATGTCACGCGCCTGCGCGCCGTGCTCACCGAGCTCGGCGCCGTCGACGAAGTGGAACGCCGCATCGCCGACCTCACCGACCGCGGCCTAGCCGCCATAGATTCCAGCTCGGCCACCCCCGCCGCCAAAGAGCAACTGCGCGGTATGGCACTGGCCGCAACCAGGAGGACCGCATGAAAGCCGTTGTGGGACCAGCCGATCGCGTGATCGCCGTCGGCGCAGGCCCGGCCCCGCGCAGCACGGGCAAGCGCCGAGGGAAGTCCCCGGCCGCGCTGACCGAACGTCGGCTGATCCTGGGCGCCGCCCTGCCCACCCGGCGCGGCGTCCGTGTCCCGCGCGCGTGTTCGGCGCCGCGGGACCCTCGGTCGGCCGAGGACTGAGTCCCCCGTCTTTCGAGCGTCGGCCGACGAGTCGACCGGCGCCGCACGCCGCGTAGCGATCCACCTACCGACCGGCAGGCATGGGATTGCGGCGGAATACCGCACAGGCAGGGACCGGCCCCCGCGGTGTGAAAACGGCCGCGTCGTCCGGTGATCGACGCGGCGCCGGCCGACGCAGAGTTTCACGGGTAGCCCGCCGTGCCCGGCGGTCGAGGAGAAGTCGAATGAAAACCGTTGCGGGACCGACCGATCGGGTGGTCGTCGTGGGCGCGGGCCTGTCCGGTCTTGCCGCCGCGCTGTATCTCACCGGCGCGGGACGGTCGGTCACGCTGCTGGAGCGGGCCGATCATCCGGGCGGGCGGGTCGGCCGGTATCGCGGGCCGGACTACGAGATCGACAACGGCGCCACGGTGCTCACGCTGCCGGAACTGATCACCGACGCGCTGGCCGCCGTCGGCCGGACACCCGAATCCGGCCCGGCCCCGCTGCGCATCCACCGGCTCGCGCCGAGCTACCACGCGCGCTTCGCCGACGACTCCACCATCCGGGTGTTCGCCGACCCGGACGCCATGGCCGACGAGGTCGCCCGCACCTGCGGCCCCGGCGAGGCGAACCGCTACCGACGGCTCCGCGACTGGCTGGCGCGCGTCTACCGCGCCGAGTTCACCGAGTTCATGGACACCAACTTCGACTCGCCGCTGGACATGGTGCGGTCGCCGCGCAAACGCGCCGCGCTGGCGGAGCTGGTTCGGCTCGGCGGGTTCGGCAGACTCGGACCGCGCGTCGGCCGGATCCTGACCGACACGCGGCTGGCGAGGCTGTTCACCTTCCAAGCGCTCTACGCGGGCATGGCTCCCTCCGACGCGCTGGCCGTCTACGGCGCGATCCCGCACATGGACACCTCCCTGGGCGTCTATTTCCCCGAGGGCGGCATGCGCGCCATCGCCGCCACCATGGCCGAGGCGTTCACCGCCGCGGGCGGGGTGCTGCGGCTGAACACCGAGGTCACCGGGATCGAGTACGAGGGAAGGCGGGCCCGCCGGGTGCGCACCGCCGACGGACGCGCACTGGACTGCGACGCGGTGATACTCACCGCCGACTTCGGCTCGATGGAACGCTTCGGCGTCCGGCCGAGGCGCGGGCTGCGGGCCGCGCCGTCGGCGGTGGTCGCGCACGGCACCATCCCGGCCGAGATCGCCGCGACCTGGCCGGTGCAGGCGCACCACACCATCGACTTCGGCGCGGCATGGGACACCACCTTCGACGAGATCGCCGCCGCACCGCGCCGCGGCGGCCGGCTCACCGCGCGCGGACGGCTGATGCGCGACCCCTCACTGCTGCTGACCCGCCCCGCGCTGACCGATCCCGGGCTCTACATCGATCGGCCCGACGGACGCCACGAGCCGTTCTCGCTGCTCGCTCCGTGCCCCAACCTGACGAGCGCTCCCCTCGACTGGGACCGGCTGGCCCGCCCCTACCTGCGCGAGCTGCTCGCGGTGCTGGAGGCGCGCGGCTACCGGGGGATCGCCGAGCACTTCACTGTCGATCACCTGGACACCCCGCGCACCTGGCAGGCACAGGGCATGATCGCGGGCACGCCGTTCTCCGTCGCGCATCTCTTCCGGCAGACCGGACCTTTTCGACCACGCAATTTCCCGAAGTTCAGCGACAACGTGGTTATCGCCGGTTGCGGCACCACGCCGGGCGTCGGCGTGCCGACGGCGCTGCTCTCGGGGAAACTGGCGGCAAACCGAATTACCGGCGCCACGGGCGTTACTCGGGATGAACCGCACGTACCAGCGGGATAGTGTTCTCGGCGAACCATTAAACTGATCGCCGACCTATTCGCTCGCGGTTGCGGCCGCCGACCTTGCCGGGGGGACCGACACCACATGCATCCCCCCGATACGAGCGCCGCAGCCGCGCAGGCGACCGACACCGCGCCCCGCCTATCCGGTCACGCCGGCGCCTCGAGCAGCCCGCGATCCCCCGGCGACGGCGCCGAAGGACCCGGCTTCTTGGATCGGATGCAGACCTACGCCGACTTCGCGCGCAGCCCCGAGGGTCACGCCGCGCTGCTCGGCTTCTTCGGTGCGATGATGATCACCTTCGGCGGGTTCGGCGCGGGCAGCGTGCGCCAGCGCGATCCGCTGCTCGAGGCGATGAACCTGTCCTGGCTGCGGTTCGGGCACGGCTACGCGCTCTCGACCATGCTCATCTGGATCGGCGTGCTGCTGATGATCACCGCGTGGGTTCGCCTCGGCCGCACCACACTCGGGCTGGGCAACCGGGCGGGCGCCGGGGTGACGCTCAACGAGCTGCGCGCGATCGTCGGAATCTGGATCTTCCCTTTGCTCTTCGCGGTGCCGATGTTCAGCCGCGACGCCTACTCCTATCTGGCCCAGGGCGCGCTGCTGCGCGACGGCTTCGACCCCTACCTGGTCGGTCCCGTCGCGAATCCCGGTGTGCTGCTGGACAATGTGAGCCCGGTCTGGACCACCACCACCGCGCCGTACGGCCCCGTGTTCCTGCTGCTCGGCCGCGCCATCACCGCGATCACCGGTGACAACGTGGTCGCGGGCACCATCGCGCTGCGCCTGGTGATGCTGCCCGGCCTCGCGCTGATGATGTGGGCGGTCCCGTACCTGACCAAGCACCTGGGTGGCAAACCGACGGTCGCGCTGTGGCTCGCGGTGCTCAACCCGTTGGTGCTCATCCACCTCATCGGCGGCGTGCACAACGAGATGCTGATGGTCGGCCTGATGTGCGCGGGCATCGCGCTGGTGCTGGAGCGCCACCACGTGGCGGGCATCGTGGTCGTCGCCATCGGCGTGGCGATCAAGGCCACTGCGGGCATCGCGCTGCCGTTCCTGGTGTGGATCTGGATGTTGCACGAGCGGGAACGCCGCGCCGCCGAACGCGCGGCCGCGGACCCGAACGCGCCGGCGGATCCGAGCTCCACTCCCGCGAACGGCGCCCCGGACGCCGCGAAAGCCGGACCGGATATGCCGCACCCGGCCATGACGTTCGCCAAGATCGCCGGGCTCGGACTGAGCGTGTTCGCGGTGGTCTTCGTCGCGGCCTCGGCCATCGCCGGCGTCGGCATCGGCTGGCTGACCGCGCTGTCGGGCTCGAAGAAGATCATCAACTGGCTCTCGCTGCCGACCATCATGGCGCACGCCACCACCTGGATCACCCCGCTGCGCATGGAATCGGTGCTCACCGTCACCCGCGCGCTGTGCGCCTTGGCACTGGTGGCGGTGCTGGTGTGGACCTGGTGGCGGTTCCGGCACAGCGAGCGGGAGGCGGTGTTCGGGATCCTCATCGCGTTCGTCGGCATCGTGATCCTCTCCCCCGCCGCGCTGCCCTGGTACTACTCGTGGCCGCTGGCGCTGGCCGCCGCGTTCGCGCTGTCGACCACGACGCTCATGGTGCTCGTCGGCCTGTGTACCTGGCTGATGCTGGTGTTCCAGCCGGACGGCTCGATCGGCCTGTACAACTTCTGGCACGTGGCGGCCGCGACCTTCGCCGCCGTCGTCGCCGCGCTCTCGTTGCGCACGGTGGACCCGCTGCGACTGCGCTCGACGCCACCGCAACAGGTAACCCCGGGCGCCGAGGTCGCGGCCACCGCTTCGCGTCCATGAACGCCGCGAGACCCGACGGCGACGACCCGGACCTAGCGCGGGTCCACACAACGGGCGCAGCCGGACGCAGTCCGTCGACAGACCCGCGCACGACCGGAGCGGAGGCGCAGGTACACCTCGAGTCCGCCTATCGCGCGTGCCGGGCGATCGCCGCGGAGCACGGGCGCACGTATTTCCTGGCGACCAGGCTGTTGTCGACGCCCCGAAGACCGGCGGTGCACGCGCTCTACGCGTTCGCGCGGATGGTGGACGACATCGTCGACCACGCGGACCCGAGCCTCGGGCGCACAGGGCTCCCCGACTCGGCGTCGCCGGAGTCGCTGCTGACCCTCGAACACAGCCCCGCCAACGAACTCGACCTGATCGAGAAACAGCTACGCACGGCTTTCGAACAGGGCGGATTCGCGCCGTGGGACGCACCCGGCGCACCGGTTCCCCTGCTTCGCGCCCAGGTGCTCTCCGCGCTCGCCGACACCGTCGACCGCTACGCGATCGATCCGGAACACTTCTGGACCTTCCTGGACTCCATGCGCATGGACGTCCCCGGCACGCCCCAATTCCGCGACCGCTACGCCACGATGGCCGAGCTGCGCGAATACATGCGCGGATCGGCCGCGGCCATCGGACTGCAACTGCTTCCCGTGCTCGGCACCGTCGGGCCGCGGGCCGAAGCCGAACCCGCGGCCGCCGCGCTGGGGGAGGCCTTCCAGCTCACCAACTTCCTGCGCGATGTCGCCGAGGATCTGGACCGCGGGCGCGTGTATCTGCCCGCCGACCACCTGGCGGCCTTCGGCGTGGACGCGGACCTCCTCGCCGACTGCCGCCGCACCGGCCACACCGACCCGCGGGTCCGCCGGGCCCTCGCCCACCTGATCGCGATCAACCGCGACGTCTACCGAACCGCCGATCCCGGCATCGAGCTGCTGCACCCCAGGGTCCGCCCCGCCATCCGCGCGGCCAGCGCCCTCTACGCCGAAATCCTCGACCGCATAGAGCAATCCGGCTACGCGATCTTCCAAAACCGGGCTACGGTGCCACGGGGCCGACGCCTGCTGGTCGCCACTACCCAGCTCCTCGCAGGCACCCGCCCCTGAACCCCGCCGAGTCGCACAGCCTCGCACACCTGCCACACGCCTCGCACAGGTAACAAGGGGCTAGGAGGCGTGCGGACGGTCTGCGAGATTCAGAACGGGTCGGCGGCGGCGCGGCGCAGCACCTCGCGAGCGAGGGGGCCGTGCAGGGCGTCGATCGGTTTGCCGGGCAGGCTGGCGTCGTCGGTGAAGATCCATTCCAGGATCTCCTCGTCGGTGTACTTGGCGTCCTTCATGACGGTGATCAGTCCGGGCAGGTGCTTGGTCACCGCGCCGGTGTCGTCGAAGAAGACCTCGGGAACGCTCGCCACTCCATTGCGGCGCACGGCGAGGAGTTGGTGGTCGCGCAGCATCTGATGCACCCGCGTCACCACGATCCCGAGCCGGTCGGCGACCTCGGGCAGCGGCAGCATGGCCACGGACTCCGGAAGGACATCCTCGCTGCAGGGAAATGCACTCACCCGCACAACGGTAGACGGTGTGGCGCCGCGCGTCGTGTGACACCCGGGCGACAGACCGGTTCGGCCGCCTGGCACGGTTACCATCGTGGGGGCCGCACGGGGCGGTCTGTCGCTGTTCGCGCACTAGCGAGGGGTGCACAGTTTTGTGAAAGCCGGAGGACATCACTTGATCGGGCAGATGCTGGAGGGGCGCTACCGGATTGACGCGCCGATCGCTCGGGGCGGGATGTCGATGGTCTTCCGCGGTGAGGACACCCGCCTGGACCGCCCGGTCGCGATCAAGGTGATGGACCCGAAGTTCGCCGCCGATCCGCAGTTCCTCTCCCGGTTCGAGTTCGAGGCCCGCGCCGTCGCCAAGCTCAAGCACCCCGCGCTGGTCGCCGTGTACGACCAGGGCGTGGACGGCGACCACCCGTTCCTGATCATGGAGCTGGTCGAGGGCGGCACGCTGCGCGAGTTGCTGCGCGAACGCGGGCCGATGCCCCCGCACGCCGTGCGGGCGGTGGCCGAACCGGTGCTCGCCGCCATCGGGGTGGCGCACTCCGCGGGCCTGGTGCACCGCGACGTCAAGCCGGAGAACGTGCTCATCTCCGATTCCGGCGAGGTGAAGATCGCCGACTTCGGCCTGGTGCGCGCGGTGGCGGCCGCGACGACCACCTCGGCGAGCGTCATCCTCGGCACCGCGGCCTATCTCTCCCCCGAGCAGGTGACCAGCGGCACCGCCGACTCACGCAGCGACGTGTACGCGTTCGGCGTGCTGATCTTCGAAATGCTCACCGGCCGTGTCCCTTTCATCGGCGACACCTCGCTGTCGGTGGCGTACCAGCGCATCGAGAACGACGTGCCGAGCCCGAGTCAGTTCATCTCGGGCGTGCCGCCGGAGTTCGACGAGCTGGTCGCGCGCGCGACCAACAGGGAGCCCGCGCACCGTTTCGCCGACGCCAACGAGATGGCCGCGGAGCTGCGTTCGATCGCCGCCGGGCTGAGCCTGCCGCCCTACCGGGTGCCCGCGCCGCGGGAATCGGCCGAGCATCTGAGCGCCGGGTTCCGCGCCGACCCCGGAGGCAGGGCGGCGACCCCGCGGCCGGGACCCGCACCGGATCAGCACACGCCACAGCCGACGCAGCACACCAAGGTGGTGACCGCGCAGCGACCCCGGGTGCCGGACTACGGCCCCTCCGGGGACTACGGCCGGCCCGGGGAGTACGGACCGCCTACCGACCACGATCCGCGAACGACCAACCTGCATCAGCCGCCGTTCCAGCCTTACGACGCCGACCGCCGCAGATCGCGCAGGACGACCCTGGTGTGGATCGCGATCGTCGCCGTCCTCACCCTGATCGTCGGCGTCGGCGGCTGGTGGTTGGGCGTCGGGCGGTACGAGGCGGTGCCCCCGATCGCCGGGCTGAGCAGCGAGCAGGCGACCGCGACATTGCGCGACGCGGGCTTCGAGACCGAGATCAGACAGAAGGCCTCGGACACCATCCCGGTGGGCGGCGTGGTCGGCAGCGACCCGTCGGCGGGCTCCAAGGTGACCAAAGGCTCGACGGTGTCGGTGCTCGTCTCCAGCGGCAAGCCCCGGGTGCCCGACATCAAGCCCGGCGACGACGTGCGCAAGGTGAATCAGCTCATCAAGGACGCCGGACTCCAGCCGATCGACGCGGGCGAGGTCGGCAGCCAGGCGCCGAAGGGCTCGCTCGCGAAGGTCGAGCCCGCGCCGGGGACCGTGCTGCCGATGGGCGGACAGGTCAAGGTCTTCCGCAGCAACGGCGCGCAGCCGGTGAAGGTCCCCGACGTGCGCGGCAAGACGACCGAGGAGGCCGTGCAGGCGCTCACCGCCGCGGGCATCAAGGTCCGCGAGACGCGCACCGAGTACGACAAGGCCTTCGAGGCCGACCAGGTGATCGGCACCGACCCGGCGGCGGGCAGCACGGTGAACTCCGGTGAGGGCGTAGTGCTGATCGTCTCCAACGCCGTCAAACTGCCCTTCCTGGTCGGTGACAGCGTCGGCGAGGCCCGCCAGAAGCTGGAGAGGCTCGGCCTGCGCGTCCAGGTCCAGCAGCTGACCCCGTCGGACGGTTCCGTGGTCATCGGCCAGAGCCCCGGCGCGGCGGCGAAGGTCCAGCCGGGCAGCACGGTCACCCTCACCGCGCTGCCCTGACCGGCGCTCAGAGCGTCAGCGTGACCTTGCCGAGCCCCGCGACGACATCGCGGTACATCCACCGCTTCATCGCCCCGAGCTTCGGACCCGCGGTACCGGCCAGCGCGCCCGCTCTGGCCAGCGCGACCGGCAACAGCCGCTCGTGCTCCTCGAGCACGTCGACGATGCCCGCGGCCAGCGCATCGTGCCCGCCGTAGCGGCGTCCGGTCAGCATCGCCTCGTGCGCGGCGGGTCCGGGGAGCCGGGCCGTCAGCAGGTCGGCCATGCCGCCGGGGATGACGAGGCCGTCATCGGACTGCGTCAACGGCAGGGTGATCTCGGGCAGGCAGAAATAGCCGCGGTCGCCGCGCATGACCCGCCCGTCGTGGGCCATGGCGAGGATCGCGCCCGCGCCGAACGCGTGCCCCTGGATCGCCGCGATGGTCGGCGCCGGGAACGTCAGCACCCGTTCGAACACCCGCTGTCCGGCGAGGAGATAGTCGTCGACGCCCGGTCGCAGGAACCGCTCCGGCTCGAAACCGTTCGAGAAGAACTTGCCGGAGCCGGTGGTGACCAGCGCCTTCGGCCCGTCGGCCGCCTGCACTTCGTCCAGGCAGGCGTGGACGGCGTCCATCCACTCGGGGGTGAAGCGGTTCTCGGTGTCGAGCTGATCCGGCTCGCCGAGATCGAGCACGAAAACGGCGTCTTCGCGACGTAGGTGCGGCATGAATACTCCCTGGGTGCGGTCTGTTTCGGATCAGGCGGGCGGGTCGACGAAGATGTCGTAGCCGATCTCGCCCTCGGGGCCGTAGCCGGACAGATCGGTGATGCCGTGCGCGGCAAGGACTTCCACGTCCAGGTAGGTGTTGCCGGTGGTGGTCGCGGCCGGGCTCTCCAGGATCAGCACGGCGGCGTCGGCGACGATCTCCGGGGTGCGCGCGGTGGCGGCGACCTCCTCACCGCCGAGCAGATTGCGCACCGCGGCGGTGGCGATGAGCGTCTCCGGCCACAGGCAGTTCGCGGCGATGCCCGACTCGCGGTGTTCGGCGGCGACGCCGAGGGTCAGCAGGGTCATGCCGTACTTGGCCAGCATGTAGGGCGGATGCATGCCGAGCCACTTCGGATCCAGGTTCAGCGGCGGCGACAGCGACAGCACGTGCGGGTTCTCCGACTTGCGCAGGTGCGGCAGCGCGGTGCGGGTGAGCAGGAACGTGCCGCGCAGCTGGATCTGCTGCATCAGGTCGAACTTCTTCGCGGGCAGCGTCTCGGTGCCCTGGAGATCGATGGCGCTGGCGTTGTTGACCACGATGTCGATGCCGCCGAAGCGCTCGACGGCCTGATCGACGGCAGACTGCACCGACTCCTCGTCGCGCACGTCGCCGACCACCGCGAGGGCCGATCCGCCCGCCGCCTCGATCTCGGCGGCCGCCGTGTGCACGGTGCCCTCCAGCTTCGGGTGCGGGACATCGGTCTTGGCGAGCAGGACGACGTTGGCGCCGCGGCGGGCGGCCGCGAGGGCGATGGCCAGGCCGATGCCCCGGCTACCGCCGGACATCAACAGAGTGCGGCCGGACAGTGTCTGTGTGGTCACGAGGGAGCCTCCCGGTTACGAAGCCGCAGCATTCCCGGCCGAACCAAGAAGTGCCACATATAATTGGCTTCACAAATCGTTTGCACTACTACTGTTTTATAGACGCAACGGTTTGTCAAGCGAGCGGGCCCCTGGGCATGATGTGACGGGAGGTGAACGATGTCCGACAACGCACCGCTGGTTCCGGGGACCATCGGCAACCACACCGTGTGCCTGATACAGAAGATGGGACAGGTCGCCTTCCGACTGGCCGAGGAACGCCTGCTCGGCATCGGCCTGCGGGTGCGGCACTACAGCGTGCTCCAGGCACTCGCCGACCGCGGCGGCATGGCGCAGGCCGAACTCGGCGGCTACCTGCGCATCGACGCGGCGACCATGGTCTCGACGCTCGACGACCTGGAACGGCACGGCTACGCCGAGCGGCAACGCGATCCCGGCGACCGCAGGCGCTACCTGGTCATCCTCACCGACAAGGGCAGCGAGACGCTCGCCGACATCGTGGCCATCCTGCGCGAGGTGCACGAGGAGATGTTCGCCGACCTGTCCCCGGAACGACGCGACGTGCTCGCGGAGATTCTCGGCGAGCTCAACGACTCGGCGGCGTTGCGCACGCGCTTCGACGCGACCCGCGGCTGAGAGTTCCCGCGCGTCAGCGCGATCGGGTGGGGACGTGCCGAAACGAGCCCACACACAACGAGATCCGCACCGGCAGGATTCCGGTGCGGATCTCGGCGTTCTCGGATTCGATGCCCATGCGCCGCGAGTTCGGGCTCACCGCAGCGGTACCGCGCGCTGCGGTTCGAGCTCGACGCGGCAGCTTCGAGCCCACCACAGCGCCCTTCGAAGGCAGCAACGGGCGCGATTCCAGCGCACCGGCTTTCGATGACAGCGCAGGCCGTCGGGCCCAGCACAGGGGCTTCGACGGCAACGCGGCGGGGCTCGAACCCCGCGCAGCGAGCCTTTCGATGGCGACGCCCGCAAGCTCGAACCCGCGCAGTAACGCCCTTCGACGGCAGCGCAGCGGGATCGAGCCCAGCGCAGCGACCTTCGAACTTCAGCGCAGCGGGATCGACCACCGCGCAGCGGCTTTCACACCGCGCAGCAGCTTTCACACCGCGCAGCAGCTTTCACACCGCGCAGCGGCTTTCCGCCCAGCGCAGCGTCTTTCAGGACCTCAGCGCAGCGTCTTTCAAGACCTCAGCGCAGCGGCTTTCAAGACCTCAGCGCAGCATTTCGGCGACCAGGAACGCCAGCTCCAGCGACTGCTGGGTGTTCAGGCGCGGGTCGCAGGCGGTCTCGTAGCGGCCGGACAGGTCCAGATCGGAGATGTCCTGCGCTCCGCCGAGGCATTCGGTGACGTCCTCACCGGTCAGCTCGATGTGCAGGCCGCCGGGGTGGGTGCCCAGCGCGCGGTGCACCTCGAAGAAGCCCTGCACCTCGTCGACGATGCGGTCGAAGTGGCGGGTCTTGAAACCGGTGGAGGCCTCGTGCGTGTTGCCGTGCATGGGGTCGCACTGCCAGATCACCTGGTGCCCGGTCGCCTGCACCTTCTCGATGATGGGCGGCAGCACGTCGCGCACCTTGTTGTTGCCCATCCGGGAGACGATGGTGAGCCTGCCCGGCTCGTTGTTGGGATCGAGCCGCTCGACGTACTCCACGGCCTGGTCCGGGGTGGTGGTCGGGCCGATCTTGAGGCCGATCGGGTTGGCGAGCAGCTCCGCGAGCGCGATGTGCGCGCCGTCGAGCTGACGGGTGCGCTCCCCGATCCAGAGGAAGTGCGCCGACAGGTCGTACAGCACCGGTTCACCCGACACCGGGTGCTCGCTCAAGCGCAGCATCGCGCGCTCGTAGTCGAGCACCAGCGCCTCGTGGCTGGCGTAGATGCGGGCCGACTGCAGGCTGGGGTCGGTCACCCGGCAGGCGGTCATGAACGCGAGGCCGCGGTCGATCTCCTCGGCCAGCGCCTCGTAGCGCGCGCCCGCCGGGGACTGCGCGACGAAGTCGCGGTTCCAGTCGTGCACCTTGTGCAGGTCGGCCATGCCCGCGCTGGTCAGCGCGCGGACCAGGTTCATCGCGGCGCTGGCGTTGGCGTAGGCGCGCACCAGCCGCGACGGGTCGTGCTCGCGCTGGCCCGCGTCGGCGACCAGCGAGTTCACCATGTCACCGCGGTAGGACCTCAGGCCGAGCGAGTCGACGTCGGAGGAGCGCGGCTTCGCGTACTGGCCCGCGATGCGCGCGACCTTCACCACCGGAAGGCTCGCACCGTAGGTCAGCACGACGGCCATCTGCAACAACGTGCGGATGTTGCCGCGGATATGCGGTTCGGTGTTGTCGGCGAAGGTCTCCGCGCAATCACCGCCCTGCATCAAGAACGCCTCGCCGCGCGCCACCTCGGCGAGCTGTCCGCGCAGCTCCTCCACTTCGGCGGGCACGCAGATCGGCGGCACGCTCTCCAGCACGGTGCGCATCATCGCCGCCTGCTCGGGATCCCACGACGGCTGCTGCAACGCCGGGCGGGCCAACGCTTCGTCCAGCCTGCGGCGCAGCTCGGCGGGCAGCGGCGGCAGTTCCGGCAGGCGATCGATGGGTACGTCGACGGTCCAGTTCACGAGTTCAGGATACGGACCGGGCAATCGTGCAGACAGGCGGAGGTGGGGTGGAGTGTGCATCCCGAAGGTGTGAGCGATCCCCACTCGGAGTAACCCCTCGCGTCCGCCGCCCACATCGCCGCATAGGGTGACATCGACCGGCACATGCCACTACCCGCCCGACCGAGGAGAGGTCGATCTCGCTGAGATACTTCTACGATTGCGAGTTCATCGAGGACGGGGTCGTCATCGACCTGGTGTCCATCGGCGTCGTCTGCGAGGACGGCCGCGAATACTACGCGGTGTCCACCGAATTCGACCCCGAGCGCGCGGGTCCGTGGGTACGCAAGTACGTGCTGCCGCAGCTGCCTCCACCCAGCTCCCCGCGGTGGCGCAGCCGCGAGCAGATCCGCGACGATCTCTACAAGTTCCTGATCCCGCGCGCCTCCGTGCAGCCCGAACTGTGGGCCTGGGTCGGCGCGTACGACCACGTGGCGCTGTGCCAGCTGTGGGGTTCGATGGTCGATCTGCCCACCGCGCTCCCCCGCTACACCAACGAACTGCGCCAGCACTGGGAGGCGCACGGCCGTCCCGCGCTGCCGCCGGTACCGCCGGACGCCCACGACGCGCTCGCCGACGCCCGCCACAACTACGCCAAGTTCGAGGCCATCGAGGCGGCCCGCAGGCGCTGAGCTGCGGCACCGAGCTGCGACCCATGGCAAAGGCCCCGAGTCCACCGGACTCGGGGCCTTTGCGTTCGAAGCCGCCAGGGGTTTCTCGTCGAGCCGACAAGAACCGCTAGGCGGGCATGAACAAAGGCGAAGGCCCCGAGTCGAACTCGACTCGGGGCCTTCGCGCCGACCGTGGGTCAGTGGCTGTGATTGCCGTTGCCGTTGGCCTTGTCCTGTGCCTTCTGCAGGACCGCGAGCTGCCTGTGCTCTTCGGCGTGGTCGAGCTCGAAGTTCTTCTCCGACTCCTCGCGAGGGTCGGGTCGCAGGAAGCTACCGGTGCCCGGCTTGCCCGCCGAACCCAGCTTGTTCATCTTCTTCGGCACCGGGGCGCCCTGGTACTCGAGCGGGATCGGGTGACCGTGGCCGTCGACCGGGCCGAGCGGCTGGTGCACCTCGATGTACTCACCGTGCGGCAGGCGCTTGATCACACCCGTCTCGATGCCGTGCTCCAGCACCGCCCGGTCGCTGCGCTGCAGGCCGATGCAGAACCGGTAGGCGACGAAGTAGGCCACCGGCGGGGCGACGAGCAGGCCGATACGACCGATCCAGGTGGTGGCGTTCAGCGAGATGTCGAACTTCAGCGCGATGATGTCGTTGACGCAGGACAGCGTCAGCACCACGTAGAAGGCGATCGCCATGGCGCCGATCGCGGTGCGCACCGGCACATCGCGCGGACGCTGCAACAGGTTGTGGTGCGCATCGTCGCCGGTGAGACGCTTCTCGATCCACGGGTAGGCGATCAGCAGCGTGAACACCAGACCCATGATCAGCGCCACCCAGAACACGGCCGGAACCGTGTAGCGGCCCAGATACAGCTCCCACGGCGGCATCAGGCGCGCCATACCGTCGGTCCACATCATGTAGAAGTCCGGCTGCGAGCCCGCCGAGACCTGGGACGGGTTGTAGGGGCCGAGGTTCCAGATCGGGTTGATCTGGAGCACGCCGCCCATGATGCCGACGATGCCCAGGGTGAAGGCGAAGAACGCGCCCTGATCCGCGGCGAACACCGGCACGATGCGCGCGCCCACCACGTTGTTCTCCGTACGGCCGGGGCCGGGGAACTGGGTGTGCTTCTGGTACCAGACCAGCGCGACGTGCGCCGCGATCAGAGCCAGGATGATGCCCGGGAAGAGCAGCACGTGCGCGATGTACAGACGCGGGATGATGATGTCGCCGGGGAAGTCGCCGCCGAACATCAGCCAGTGCATCCAGGTGCCGATCACCGGGATCGAGATGGTGATACCGGAGAACGCGGCCCGCAGACCGGTGCCGGAGAGCAGGTCGTCGGGCAGCGAGTAGCCGAAGAAGCCCTCGAACATCGCCAGGATCAGCAGCAACGATCCGATCACCCAGTTCGCCTCACGCGGCTTGCGGAACGCGCCGGTGAAGAAGATACGGAACAGGTGCACGATGATCGACGCCGCGAACAACAGCGCCGCCCAGTGATGGATCTGCCGCACGAACAGACCGCCGCGCACCTCGAAGGAGATGTTCAGCGCGGTCTCGTACGCCCGGGACATCGTGACGCCACGCAGCGGCTGGTAGGCGCCGTCGTAGACCACGTGCGACATCGACGGGTCGAAGTACAAGGTCAGGTACACACCCGACAGCAACAGGATGATGAAGCTGTAGAGCGCGATCTCACCGAGCAGGAACGACCAATGGGTCGGGAAGACCTTGTTGATCGACCGCTTCATGAACGCCGCGGCGCGATACCGCTCGTCCATTTCGTTGGCTTGGGCTGCGACTGAAGGGCTCATGAACGACGCTCCCAGTAGGCCGGTCCGAGCGGCTCGATGAAGTCGCCGTTGGCGACGAGGAAGCCTTCGGAGTTGACGGTGATCGGCAGCTGCGGCAGTGCGCGAGCGGCAGGACCGAAGATCGGCTTACCCCATTCGGTCGCCGAGAACTGCGACTGGTGGCAGGGGCACAGGATCCGGTTGGTCTGCTGCTCGAACAGCGAGGTCGGGCAGCCGAGGTGGGTGCAGATCTTCGAGTAGGCGAAGTAGTCGCCGAAGTTGAAGCTCTCCTGGCCCTTGCGCTTGATGGCCTTCTCGGCGTCCTCGGTGCGCAGACGGATCAGCATGACCGCGTTGCGGATGCCACGCAGCGACTGCAGCATCTCGTGCTCGTCACCGCGCCACTTCTCCTTCCACGGGAACACCGTCTCCATGGCGCCCGCGTCCAGGTCCTCCGGACGCACCAGCACGACGTCATCCGGACGGCCGGTGTCGCGGCGCAGGTAGATGGTCTCGCCCGCGAAGTCCGGCGTCCAGCCGGAGACCCACAGCGGCGACTTGTCGCCCTTGGCCCACGGGTTCTTGATCATGCCGCCGACGAAGAGGAACAGCGAGCCGAGGCCGAGGATGCCGACGCCGGCGCCCGCGGTGCGGGTGAGCATCTTGCGACGACCGAGGGTGGAGGTGTCGAGCGCGTCCGACAGCTCGGCCACCAGGGTGCGCCGTTCCACCTCGGGCGAGCGACCGTCGTGGCGGTCCTGGATGGAGATCTCGGCCGGGATGAACTTCTTGCGGATCAGCACCACGGCGACGCCGATGACCAGCACCGAGATACCGAAGGTCAGGCCGACCAGCGGCGTGAACAGCGAATAGGCGTCGTGGCCTTCCTCGTTCGCGCCCTTGAACTGCCAGGGCCAGAACAGGAAGACACCGATCAGCGCGGCCGCGGCGAGACCGGAGATGGCGAACCAGAAGGTCACCTCGCGCTCGGCGCGCTTCTCGGCCCTGGTCCCCGGAATCGGGAAGCGCTCGCGCCGGTAGGCGACGTCGACGCCGTCGCGCTCGGTGCCGAGCTTGACCAGCTCGTCGCGCGACATCGCGTCCAGTTCATCTTCGGTCGGGTCGGCCGGGGGGTTCACCGGCCCCTTCGACAGCTCGGGCCCCTCATCCGGGCGACTCACGTCGTCACGCTCCTGTTCACTCATGACTGTGTCCTTTCGGCCATGTCCGGACGCCCTCCGTGGCCACGCAAGCTACCGCCTCCGGGCGCTGACCGGTCATGACCGGGATCCGATCCACATAGCCGCACCAACGGTGAGCACGATGCCGACCACCCAGATCGCCAGACCCTCGGTCGCGGGGCCGAAGCCGCCGAGGCCGTAGCCACCCGGGGTCTTCTCTTCGGTGGCGTTCTTGATGTAGGCGATGATGTCGCGCTTCTCTTCCGGCGTGAGCTGGCGGTCGGAGAACTTGGGCATGTTCTCCGGGCCGGTCAGCATGGCCGCGTAGATCTGCTGCTCGCTGGCGGGCTCCAGCGGCGGCGCGTACTTGCCGGAGGACAGCGCGCCGCCCTTGCCGGTGAAGTTGTGGCAGGACGCGCAGTTCATGCGGAACAGCTCCGAGCCGCGGGCGATGTCGTCGCCGCGCAGCGACTCCTGGGCGATCTCGCCGTTGGCGTCGCGCACCACGGTCGGGCCACCGCCGTTGGCGGCGACGTACGCGCCGAGCGCGTCGATCTGCTGGGCGTCGAACTTCGCGGGCTTGCGGGTGGCCTGGGCCTGGTTGGCGGCCAGCGGCATGCGCCCGGAGGACACCTGGAAGTAGACGGCGGCCTCGCCGACGCCGATCAGGCTGGGGCCGCGGTCCGGCACGCCCTGGAGGTTCGCGCCGTGGCAGGTGATGCAGGACGTTTCGTAGAGCTGCTTGCCCTCACGGATCAGTGCGGACTCATCCTGGTGGGCGGTCGCCACCTGGGGCTCGGGCGTGAGAGCCGTCGCGAGGAAGCCGGCTCCGACCAGACCCACCAGGAGCGCGAGACCGCCCGCGATGCGCCTGCGAAGGCGACGCTGCTTGCGGGTCTTGCTGGCCTCGCCGTTCCCGGGGCTGGCGGGCTCTGGCGCTGACGGGGGAGATGAACTCATCTGTGTCCCTTTGGAGTAGACGGAACCGACTTGTGCAAAAGATTCGGGGCTGACCCGCTGGCTATCGGACGAAGTAGATCGTGGCGAACAGCCCGATCCACACGATGTCGACGAAGTGCCAGTAGTACGAGACGACGATCGCGGCGGTGGCCTGCGCGGGGGTGAACTTACTGATCTTGGTGCGGACCAGCAGGAACACGAAGGCGATCAGGCCGCCGATGACGTGCAGACCGTGGAAGCCGGTGGTGATGTAGAACACCGAGCCGTAGGCGCTGCTCGAGATCGAGGTGCCCTCGTGGACCAGGTGGTAGTACTCGTAGCCCTGGCCGCCGACGAAGAACGCGCCCATCAGGAACGTGAGGACGTACCAGCGACGCAGGCCGAACACGTCGCCCTTCTCCGCGGCGAACACGCCCATCTGGCAGGTGAACGACGACGCGACCAGCACGGCCGTGACCGGCACGGCGAGCTTCATGTTCAGCTCGGTCGGTTCCGGCGGCCAGTTGCCGTGGGCCTGGGCTCGCGCGACGAAGTACATGGCGAAGAGGCCGGCGAAGAACATCAGCTCGCTCGACAGCCAGATGATGGTACCGACGCTGACCATGTTGGGCCGGTTCAGCGAGTGCACACGCTGGGTAATGGCCGATCCTGGGGTCCCTACTGCGGTCGTCACGGGGCTAAGTATGACTCGTCGTAGTACGACAGCAGTAGCCGGGTACGAAACTTGGCCGTCTGTGTCGGAAAACGCACGGACGGACCGGGTCCCGACGGCATCGGCGCCGCTGTGCCCGACCTCGCGGGGACGCCGCCGCACCGGACGCGCCGACCTGCGCGGAGGCGGCCATGATGACAGGCGAGAGTAAGTAGAAGCTGAGACGAGGAGGCGGATGTGGCACCGCGAATCTGGCGACGGCTGTTCGGGCGCGGCGCCCCGGCGCCGCTGGACCCGGCGCGTGCCGATCTGGTGGTGGTCGCGGCCGGTTTCGAGGACGCCGAGTCCTGCTCGGCGGTGCTGGAGAGGGCCGAGGGACTGATCGAGGACGCGCCCGCGGTGCTGCGCCATCACCTGCGGATTCCGGCGGCTCAGGTCCAGCGGGTGTGCGAGATCGCGGCGCAGGACGGGTACGCGCCCGCGCCGCCCACCGCCATGGCATCGGGCGAACTGGAGGCGCTGATCCTCCAGCGCGTGCAGCTGGTCGACGCGCTGCACTGCGCGCAGGAGAAGTCGCGGATGGCCGGGCTGGCCCAGCGCCACGACGGAGTCGCCGACGGCTGGGACGTCCTGCAACCGGGCTCGTAGGGGGCTTCCACCCACGCTGCGGCCGTACGCGGGCTGGACTTCGTCCGGCCGCGCCGACCAGCCGTACCTCCGCCTACGCTCCGGTCATGCGCGGCTATAGACGGGCTTCGCGCGACCGCGCCCACTAGGCTGCTTCACACAGAACTGGTGGAGGACCAGTGTGACGGGAGAGATGGAATGAGCGTGCGCAGCTGGCCCCAGGTGCTCGGAACCCTCGCCGACGGTGGCGACCTGGCCGCGGACGACACGGCGTGGGTCATCAACGAGATCTTCACCGACAACGCGACGCAGGCGCAGATCGCGGCCTTCGGCGTCGCGATGAAGATCAAGGGACCGACGCCGGCCGAGCTCTCCGGCATGGCGTCCGGCATGCTCTCGCACGCCCGCCTCGTGCACATCGACGG
The DNA here is from genome assembly GCF_057708605.1 of Nocardia sp. bgisy118. NCBI lineage: Bacteria > Bacillati > Actinomycetota > Actinomycetes > Mycobacteriales > Nocardiaceae > Nocardia > Nocardia sp. bgisy118. The sequence goes on from NZ_JBYISM010000014.1 coordinate 94,620, forward strand.
CGACGCGGTCGACATCGTCGGCACCGGCGGCGACCGGTCCGGCTCGGTGAACATCTCCACCATGTCCTCGGTCGTGGTGGCCGCGTCGGGCGTTCCTGTGGTCAAGCACGGCAATCGGGCGGCCTCGTCCAAGAGCGGCGGCGCCGACGTGCTGGAGGCGCTCGGCGTGCGGCTCACCCTCGGCCCCGAGTCGGTGGCGCAGTGCGTCCGCGAGGTCGGGATCGGATTCTGCTTCGCGCCGCTGTTCCACCCGGCCCTGCGCTTCGCCGGCCCGGCGCGCAAGGAAATCGGCATCCCGACCGTCTTCAACGTGCTCGGCCCGCTGACCAACCCCGCGCAGCCACGGGCCGGGCTGGTGGGTTGCGCCTTCCCCGAACTGCTTCCGGTGATCGCGGGCGTGTTCGCCGAGCGCGGGGCCAGCGCCCTCGTGGTGCGCGGCAACGACGGTCTCGACGAGATCACCACCTCCGATACCACCGACGCCTGGGTGGTATCGGGCGGCCGTCAGCGCCGGATCACCATCGATCCGACCCGCCTCGGCATCCCGCGCGTCGAGCTGGACGCGCTGCGCGGTGGTGACGCGGAGGTCAACGCCGGTGTCGCGCGGTCGGTGTTCGCGGGCGCGGCGGGTCCGGTGCGCGACGCGGTGCTGGTGAACTCGGCCGCCGCGATCGTCGCCTACGACCTGTCGCGCGGGGTCGGCGATCCCGAGGCCGACGTGCACGACGCGCTGGCCGCGGGCATCGAGCGCGCGGCGGCGGCGATCGACGGTGGTCAGGCGGCGGCGCTGCTGGACAGCTGGGCCAAGCTTTCGCACACGCTCGGCGATCGGTGAACTTTCGGCGAACGATTGATCGAGCGTCGCCGAATCGCTTCCACACAGGTAACGGATCATTAGACTGGCTCGGCGCGGGATGGATCGGCCGCAGCGATTCGCCCGCCGCAACTGGTCAGCATGTCGCGATTCCCGGCGGCCGCTCGACCGCCGCCGCTGCGCGGCATTCATCCGGCGCGGCACCCTGACACGGGTCGGCGCGCCATTTCCGACACGTGAGGAGCTCACCATGAAGCACGCACTATTCGGAATCGTTGCCGCCTGCACACTGCTCGCCGCGCCGCTCGCGCACGCGGCGGAGGGCGACTTGGTCGTGAACGGGACGGCGATCCAGAACCCGACGGGTTGCGTCCAGATCACCGCGGGCACCGACGAGGTCTCGGTGCAGAACAACACCGACGCCACCGTCATGGTGCACACCGAAGTGGACTGCCAGGGCGAGGTGACGGCCGTGGTCGCGCAGGGCGAATCGGTCACGATCAACGGCGCGTCCATCGCGGTCTCCTGACCGGTCACTCCCCCAGCGAGAAACCGGCTTCCACGTCGGCGCGCGAGTAGGACTTGAACGCGATGTGGGTGGTGGTGCGCAGCACGCCGGGCGTCTTGTCGATCCGGTGCGTCACCACCTCGGCGACCTGCTCGTGATCGCGCACCCGCACGATCGCGATCAGGTCGACATCGCCCGCGCACGAGTACACCTCGGTAACGCCTTCGGTATCGGCGACCGCCTGCGCGGTCTCCGGGATACGGGCATTGTCGGCGTGGATCAGCACGATCGCGTTAATCATGCCGTCAGCCTAGGCGGTCGGCGTAGTCCGCCTCGGCCGATCGGGTCCGCGCTGCCGCGTCGGCCACCTCGGCCCAGCCGAGCCACCGGCCTGCGCCGTGGCGCGGCTCCCGATAGCCCTCCGTGCTGCGCACGATTCGCACGCCCGGCCGCGCCAGCCAGCGGGCGATCAGCCCCGCTTCCTCCGGTGAAGCGCCCCGCAGCGGCGGTGCGTCGACGAGATCGGGGCAGCCGCCGTCGGCGAGGGACGGTGCGTCGGCGATCCCGTCCGGGACGACCGTCTCCGCCGCCGCGACGATCTGTTCCACGATCACCATCGGCGGCGTGCCGCGGCGCGCCACCCCGGATCCCGCGAGGCGGCCGTACCGGATGACGGCGAACTCCCACCCGCCCGCGCCGTCCGGATGCGCGGCGATCAGTTCGGCGATGCGAGCGACGGCCGCGAGCCGCTGGGTGCGTCGCACCGCCCTGATCACCGTGACGGTGCGGTCACGCAATCGCGCGGCGGCCTCGAAATGCTCGGCGCGGGAGTGGCTTTCGATGCGGTCGAGCATGGCGCGCAGGGTGGCGTCGGAATCGCCGTGAAACAGTGCGCGCACCGCGGCGGGAGCCGAGGCGTATTCCTTTGTATCTATAGGGATTCCGGAGGGGGTGGCCGCGGGGCAGCCGCCGACCACCGCGGGCGGGCAGTCGTGGCGGGCGCCGCGCGGCAATCGCGCCGTACAGGTGCGGAGTCCGGCGTGCTCGGCGACGGTGGCCGCGACATCGGCGGCATCCAGTCGAGAGGTGAATGGCCCCAACGCATCCCGAGTCGGTGTGCGGACGATGGCGAAGCGCGGGAACGGCTCGTCGGTCAATGTGAGCCACCATCCGCGCTTGGGGAATTTCGAGCGCCGGTTGTAGGGCGGGGCGTGCGCGACGAGCAACCGCAGTTCGCGCACCCCGGCCTCCAGCGCGTGCGCGCACACCACGTGGTCGACGCGGGTGGCCAGCGCGACCATCTCCTTCATCCGGCCCCTGGTCTCCGAGCCGGTGAAGTAATTGCGCACGCGGCGGCGCAGATTCACCGCTGTGCCGATATAGAGGACCTCGTCGGTGGGGCCGCGGAAGAGGTAGACGCCGGGGGCGGCGGGCAGGTCGGTGGCCAGCACCCGTTTGGCGCGCTGCCCGGAACTCACGCCGGGCAGGTAGTCCATCAGCTCGGTGAGACTGTGCACGCCTTGGTTTCCCACTCTGGCGATGAGCGCGTGCAGCACGTCGACGGTGGCGCGCGCGTCGTCGAGGGCGCGGTGCGTCGGCTGGGTGCTCGCGCCGAACAGCCGGGCCAGCGACGCGAGCCGCACCGAGGGCGCCTCGTCCCTGCCGAGCACCCGCCGGGCCAGTTTCACCGTGCACAGCACCGGCGCCTTGGGCCACTCGGTTTCGCAGCGCGCCGCGGCGGCCCGCAGGAAGGCCATGTCGAAGCGGGCGTTGTGGGCGACGAGCACCGCACCCGCGGCGAACTCGAGGAACCCGGGCAGCACGGACTCGATGCGCGGGGCCGCGTAGACCATGGCGGTGGTGATCCCGGTGACGTGCACGACCGCGGGCGGTATCGCCCTGCCGGGGTTCACCAGCGTCGCGAACTCGCCGAGCACCTCGCCGCCGCGCACCTTGACCGCGCCGATCTCGGTGATGGCGTCGCCGTCCGCGCTGGTGCCGGTGGTCTCCAGGTCGACGACCACGAAGGTGGTGTCGTAGAGCGGCGTATCGAGTTCGTCGAAGGCCAGCTGCTTGGCGGCGGCCTGGCGCGGCGCGGGGTCGGGCACGGCGAGCAGCGTAGGGGCCCGGTACGACAACCTCCGGGGCACGCGAAACCGTGCGCCATTCGTCCGATTTGTCGCGCGAGGTTTTCGTTGCGATACCCCCGAAATGATCTAGAACACCCAAAAGCGATCCAGATCACATTTCCGCCGCGAATGAATCAGCGCCCGGGCGTGTCCGGTACAGCCGACCTGCCGTGCCAGGCATGCTGCCCCGCTGCCGGACGCACTCTGGTCGCGCGTCCGGTTCGAGGACGCGTCAAGCACCGGCTCGGGTATCTCCACCTGCGCAAATGCCGGTTATGCAGACCTGACATGGACCACATCGCCACCTGGGACAGTTGGGGGTAACGAGGCGGACGCCGACGGGTAACCGGCCGCCGTTATCGTTTCGTGATTGCTGTGAGATACCTCGCAGATATGCGTGGCGAAAATTGTTGAGCGTCGCCATTTCGGATGCCTTGGGCTTTACAAAACACCGTGATGTGTTCGTAATCTTTTCGAGACCTCACGGAGTCCGCCGCACCGAACGGAGCGGCAGCACGCAGTCCGCTGCACCACCGGGTGTGGCGTCGTGGGGCAGATTGGAAGTACCGCATCATGGCGACCAACACCGTCAAGCGACAGGCGCAGCGTGCCGTTGCCGCCGGAGCCGTCGGCGCTGCCACCATCGGCGCCTTCCTCCTTCCCGCCGCCCCCGCGTCGGCTCAGCCGGTGACCATCCCCGGCGTGGGAACGTTCGAGGTTCCGAACGAGATCCCGATCCCGGCCGACGTCCCCGGCGTGCAGCTCGGCACCGTGCCCGGCGCTCCGCTGCCGTTCGTCGCGCCGCAGAAGACCCTCGGCGAGGTCGCGCTCGACGCCGCCATGAGCAAGCTCGGCGCCCCGTACGTGTACGGCGCCGCGGGCCCGAACTCCTTCGACTGCTCCGGCCTCGTGCAGTGGTCCTACCGCCAGGCGGGCATGGAGCTGCCCCGCACCAGCGGCGCCCAGCTGGGCGCAGGCACCGCGGTCTCGATCGACAACCTACAGCTCGGCGACCTGGTGTCGTTCTACGGCGGCGGCCACTCGGGCCTGTACGCGGGCGACGGCAACGTCATACACGCCTCCACCTCCGGCAGCCCGGTGATGATCGCCTCGATGTCATCGATGCCGGTCGCGGGCGCGCGCCGCTTCTGATCGGCCGAATCGAGCCGGGTCGCCGCGCGCGGCCCGGCTCGATTCTTCTCACCGGCCGTGATCAGTTCGTTCTCCACTGGACACCGACAGCCGCCGTTTCGTAACCTAAATGAGACCTACCGGGTTGCAGAGTCGCCTAACCCGTCTCCGTGAGCCGCGTGGGCGACTGCGTCGCTTTCGATTTCACGAGTCGGCATTACGAGAGAACGGGGCACGCCAGTGACAGCTGGTCACCGAAGACTTCGCGCGCATCGTCTGGTGAGCGGGGTGCTGGCGGCCGGAGTACTGGCCGCGGCCCTCCACGCGAGCGGTCCCGCGGGCGCCGACCCCGCGGCGCTGCCGACCACCGCGACCGAAGCGGTGCAGCGGATGGTCGACCTCTCCCGGCAGACCGAGCAGCTGAATCAGCAGTCGCTGACCGTCCAGGCCGAACTCGACGCCAAGCTCGCCGTGCAGCAGGAGGCCGACGCGAAGCTGGCCGCGACCACCGAGGTCGCCGACGCCGCGCGCGCCGAGGTGCGGAAATTCCAGCCGGTCATCGACCGCACGGCGATCGCCGCCTATCAGGGCGCGCGCACCAACCGCATATACGCCGTGCTGGTCAGCGATTCCCCGCAGAAGCTGCTCGATCAGATGTCCACGCTGGACGTGCTCAGCGCGCAGACCACCGATCAGCTGCGCCAGTTCAAGAAGGCCACCGACGCGGCCGAGTCCGCCGAGTCCGCCGCCCGCGCCGCCGCCGACACGGCTCGTAGCGCCGCCCAGAAGGCCGACCAAGCGCGCGCCGATCTGGAACGCAAGCGCAGTGAGCTGGGCGGCGCGGTCGCCCAAGTGGTCGAGGCGTGGGGCGCGCTGTCGAGCAAGGACAAGTCCGCGCTGGCCGGGTCGCCGTTCCCGCCCGGCTTCGATCGCGACACGCTGCTGCAGGGCCTGGTGCCCGGCAGCGGAACCAGCGCGATGGCCGCCGGACTCACCCGCGTCGGCGATCCGTACGTCTGGGGCGCGACCGGACCGAGCCAGTTCGACTGCTCGGGCCTGGTGCAGTGGGCGTTCAAACAGGTCGGCAAGAACGTGCCGCGCACCAGTTCGGCGCAGGCGTCCTACGGCACACCCGTGGACAAGGACGATCTGCAACCCGGTGACGTGGTGTTCTTCTATTCCGACATCTCCCACGTCGGCATCTACGCGGGCAACGGACTCATGTTGCACGCCTCCACTTTCGGCGTGCCGGTGGCCGTAGCGCCCATGGGGTCGACGCCTTATCACTCCGCTAGGCGATACTGATCCGCTATGGAGGGTTGGCGACGGGCACGCGGCTGGTGCATGGCCAAAGGGCGGTGTCAGTTCGTACTCACCGTCGGAATGGTCACCCTGTTGACAGGCTTGTGCTGCGCATTGGTCATGGCGCCCAAGTGGGCGCTGCCGAAAATCCTCGCCGCCCAAGACACCTCGACCGAGAGCCTGGGCCAAATGCCCGGCGACGACCCGCGACTGGCCGCCGTGCGCCGCACCATCGAACCGTTCGGCCCGATCGAGTCGATCCGCGCCCCCGGCGGTGACGGCGCGGAATCCCTCGTGGTCGGCCATCCCGGCCACCGCGCCGAACTCGAGGTGCTCGCGCGCGAACTGCCCGCCGCCACGGCCGCGATCACCGAGCTGTGGGGTCCGAACTGGGCGCAGTCGGCGCTCGTCGTGGTCGCGGCGAATCCGTCGGAGTTCGCCGCGCTGGTGCGGGCGGGCGGCGAGATGCCCACCGAGGTCGCCGCGGCCTCGGTGGCCGATCCGTTCGTGCGCGGCAGCAAGCCGACCGGTCAGCGGGTGGTCTTCAGCCCCGACGCGGGCCGTCGCCTCTCGCCCGCCGGATTGCGCACGCTGCTGCGCCACGAACTGACCCATATCGCGGCGCGCGCCGAGACCGCCGACGGCGCCCCGCAGTGGATGCTGGAGGGCTTCGCCGAGTACGCCGCGCACCGCGGCCAGGGTCATCCGTTCGCCGACATCGCGCCGACCGTGCACGCGGCGCTGAACGACGGAGCGCTCCCCGACGACCTGCCGCCGGACACCGCGTTCGCGGGCGGCAGTGCCGTCGCGGCCTACGAGCAGGCGTGGTCGGCCTGCGCTTTCGTAGCCGAGAAGTACGACGAATCCCGACTCGTCGAGCTCTATCGACGCCTCGCCGCGCAACGGCAGGACGCCGCGAGCGAGGATCGCGTCCTGCGCGAGGTGCTCGGCATCGGGCGCGCCGATTTCGTCGCGGACTGGCGCAGCTGGCTCTCGGCCAAGGCCGTGTGATCCGTCCCCACGGAGCCCGACCGGAGCGGCGCCGCGCCGATCCCACCAAGTAGGTTGTCCCCCATGGCCCGAACTCTGCTGGTTACCAATGATTTCCCGCCGCGGCCGGGCGGTATCCAGTCGTATCTCCAGGCGCTCGCCGGACAGCTACCGCCCGACGATCTGGTGGTCTACGCGCCGCGCTGGCGCGGTGACTCGCACCTGAAGTTCGATGCCAAGCAGAAGTTCCAGGTGGTTCGCCATCCCACCACCCTGATGCTGCCGACGCCGCTGGTCCTGCGCCGGGCCGCGCGGCTGCTGCGCGACGAGAAGTGCGACACCGTCTGGTTCGGCGCGGCGGCGCCGCTGGCCCTGCTCTCGCCGCGGCTGCGCAGAGCGGGCGCCGGGCGCATTCTGGCCAGCACGCACGGGCACGAGGTCGGCTGGTCGATGCTGCCCGGCGCGCGACAGGCGCTGAGCGCGATCGGCACGCACACCGACGTCGTCACCTACGTCAGCAAGTACACCCGCGGCCGGTTCGCCTCGGCCTTCGGCGCGGACGCGGCGCTGGAATACCTGCCGCCCGGCGTCGACACCGACATGTTCCGTCCCGACCCCGAGGCGCGCGCCGAGCTACGCAGGCGCTACGAGCTCGGCGACCGCCCGACCATCCTGTGCCTGTCCCGGCTGGTTCCACGTAAGGGCCAGGACGTGCTGATCGCGGCGATGCGCGAGATCCGCGACCGGGTCGACGGCGCGGTGCTGGTGATCGCAGGCGGCGGGCCCTACGAGGACAAGCTGCGCGGTCTCGCCGCCGCGCTCGGTGTCACCGACAGCGTGGTCTTCACCGGCCGGGTGCCCTCGGCCGAGCTCGCCGCGCACCACACCATCGCCGACGTGTTCGCCATGCCGTGCCGCACCCGCGGCGCCGGTCTCGACGTCGAGGGCCTCGGCATCGTGTACCTGGAAGCCTCGGCCAGCGGCGTTCCCGTGGTCGCGGGCCGTTCCGGCGGCGCGCCGGAAACCGTGCTGGAGGGCAAGACCGGCCGGGTGGTGGACGGACGCAAGGTCACCGAGGTCGCCGACGCGCTGGTGGACATCCTCGCCGACCGTGACGCCGCCGCGGCCATGGGCGCCGCGGGCCGCGCCTGGGTGGAGGAGAACTGGCGCTGGGACGCCCTCGGCGCGCGCCTGCGCCACCTCCTCCGCTGAGGGAACCCCGATCAACTACGCTCAGCGGTGTGAGCAGTATTCAGGTCGCGGACCAGACGTTCGTCGCCGCCTCGGGCGCGGCGGTCGCGCAGGTGCTCGAGGGTACCGACAAATGGCGCCAGTGGTGGCCCGACCTCACCCTCGACGTGCGGGAGGACCGCGGCGACAAGGGAATTCGCTGGTCGGTGTCCGGCGCGCTGACGGGGACCATGGAGGTGTGGCTGGAGCCCGCGCTCGACGGGGTCATCCTGCATTACTTCCTGCACTGCGAGCCGCGGGGCGCCGAAGGGATGTCACCGCGCGAGTTGTCGGCCGCCAACCGGGCACGCCGGGTCGCGGGCAAGAACATGTCGTTCGAGATCAAGGCGCGGCTCGAGGCGGGCCGTCCGGCCGGGGTGACGCCCGCCGCGACGACGGCAGGCTGAGCACCGAGGCGGCGCCGCCGCGCCCGCGCGGCCATTCGACACCGAAAGGAATCGTTGACCACCATGGCCGACCGGACCCAGAGGTCGATCCTCATCGAGGCCCCCTCGCAGCGAGTGATGTCCGTCATCGCCGATCTGGAGTCCTACCCGGAGTGGGTCTCGGCGGCGAAGTCCGTCGAGGTGCTGGAGAAGGGCCCCGACGGCCGGGCTCGCACGGCCCGCTTCGTGCTCGACGCGGGCGTCGTCAAGGACACCTACGTGCTGACCTACACCTGGCGCGCCGACGACAAGGCGGTCAGCTGGAAGCTGATCAGCGGTGAGCTGCAGAAGGCGCAGGACGGCACCTACGAACTCATCGAGCAGCCCGACGGCAGCACGCAGGTGATCTACGAGCTCACCGTGGATCTCAACATCCCGATGATCGGCATGTTCAAGCGCAAGGCCGAGAAGGTCATCACCGATACCGCACTGAAGGAACTGAAGAAGCGGGTCGAAGGCTGACCGGGCAGCAGAAGCCCGGCCGGCGCGAGCCGACCAGGCTCGAGCTGTACGTCGGCAAGGGCGGCGTCGGCAAGACCACGCTGGCCTGCGCGACCGCTATGTCCTATGCCCGCGCCGGGCACACCGTCCTGCTGGCCTCCCTCGACCAGGCGCATTCGCTCGGCGACGCGCTCGGTTTCCGTTTCCCGCACGATCCGGGGACGGTGACCGGAATCGCCAGGGTGCTGCCGGGACTCGACGTCATCGAGGTGGATTCGCTGGCGCTGCTGGAGGATCGGTTCCGTGAGGTGACGCGAATGCTGTCCGTGGGCGGCGCGCACACCCACGACCACGGCATCGACCTGGCCGCGCTCGACCCCGCCGAGCTGACCGGCCTGCCCGGCGTGCAGGAACTGCTGATGCTGGTGGAGATCGCGCAGTTCGCCGACGAGAACGACTGGAATGTCATCGTCGTGGACTGCCCGCCCTCGGCGGACATGCTGCGCATCGTCACCGCCCCCGACACCCTGCTCGGTTATCTGGAACGGATCTGGCCTCCGCACGCGCGAGCGATGAGCACCATCGGCACCGATCTGCGGCGGGCGGTGCTCGCGGCGACGGTGGATCGGATCGTCGGCGCCGTCGGCGAGGTGCGCGATCTGCTCGCCGACCACCGCCGCACCGGCACGCGGCTGGTCACCGTCGCCGAACGGGTCGCGCTCGCGGAGTCCGAGCGGGTGCGCTCGGCCGCCGCGCTGCTGGGGCTGCGGCTGGACGCGGTGATCGTCAACAAGGTGCTGCCGCCGATGCCGGAACCGTCCGGTCCGCCCGAGGCCGTCCATCCCGCCGTGCACTGGTATCACAACCGGCGCGCGGAGCAGTTCGACGTGATCGAGGGGCTTCGAAAGGCCATGCGCGACATCCCGGTGCTGATCGCCCAGCACACGGGCACGGAGCCGGTGGGTCTCGGTTCGCTCCAAGCGCTTTCCTACGCGGTCGATTCCGGCGCGTCAGACGCGGGAACGGCATTTATGCTGGGCGACAATCCAGCGGAGGTTCACGCACGTTCCGGTGAACCGGTGGTTCGATTGGAATCGGGCACGGGTCTGCATTCGGTGTACGCGATGCGGATGCACCTGCCCGTCGTCGATCCGGCGACGTTGCGACTGGGACGAGTGGAGGACGATTTGATCGTGGGTGCGGACGGGGTGCGGCGCCGGGTGCGCTTGGCGCCGGTGTTGCGGCGGTGTGCGGTCGACGACGCCGAACTCGACAGCGGCTACCTGGTCGTGCGTTTCCGCCCGGATCCGGACGTATGGCCGCTGACGCCAGAGGGTCGCTGAGATGGAGCACGGGATGTCGGCCTCGCCCGGCGACGGGATCGGCGAATTCGCCGAGGAACTGAAGCTGCTCGCGGAGGCGGTGCTCGAACGCGTCGAACCGGTGCTGCGGCGCAGCGCGGCGCAGGGTCAGCCGGACTGGCCTGCGTGCAGCTGGTGCCCGGTGTGCGCGGCCGCCGCGCTGGTGCGCGGCGAGCACCACGACGTGGTCGCGGCGATCGCGGATCACGGCACCGCGATCGTCACGGTGCTGCGCGAGGCGCTGGCCGGGGTGCCGGTCGATCCGCTGCTGCCCACCGACGATCTGGAAACCGATGTGCGGCACCGGCATCCGGGGTCCGGTGGCGCGCAGCATCGGACCGCCGATGCGGCGAGGTCGCGTGACGGACACGGCGGCTCGCGCACGGCCGACCGGCACGATGCCGGGGCTGGGCCGGGTGGTCGTGGTGCGTCCCGCTCCGATGACCGGCACGGCAATCCGGCCCGTTCGACCGATCGGCACACCGCCGCTCGCTCGGGTGTCCGGAGCCAGGACGAGGACCACGCCGGTCACCAGCGCGGAGACGGCTCCCGCTCCGACCACAGGTCGCGGCGCACCGACGCCGGACGCCCGGCCGATGAGCGCACCGGCGCCGCGCCCTCAGCCGACAAGCGCGCCGACGCCACACGCCCAGCCAACCAGCGCACCGGCTCTGCGCGCTCGAACGACCAGCGCACCGGCTCTGCACGCCCGGCCGACCAGCGCACCGACGCCGCACGCCCGGCCGACCAGTACACCGGCACCGCACGCCCGGAGGATCAGCACACCGCGGCGTCCGACGCGCCGGAGCAGCCCAGGCACTCCCGCTTCATGGGCAAGCGGCCCGGGTACGTCGGTATCCCCGTGACGATCAAGGCATGACACACCCGGTGGCAGATGCGCTCCCGCTGACCGTCGGTATCGACGTCGGCGGCACCAACATTCGCGCCTCGGTGGTGGACGGCGACGGCGAGGTGCTCGACACCGTGCAGTCGCCGACACCGCACAGCGAGCGCGCCCTGGAGGACGCCCTCGACCGTGCCGTGCGGGAACTGCGCCGCCGCCACCCGATCGGCGCCGTCGGTCTCGCCGTCGCGGGCTTCATCAGCGGCGACCGGTCCACCGTGCGGTTCGCCCCGCACCTGCCGTGGAAAGACGCGCCCGTCGCGGCGCGGCTCACCGAGCGTCTCGACCTCCCGGTGATCCTCGAGCACGACGCCAACGCCGCCGTGTGGGCCGAGTACCGGTTCGGCGCGGCGGCGGGCGGGCACAACGTGGTGCTCGTCGCGATCGGCACCGGCGTCGGCGCGGCGCTGCTCATCGAGGGCACGCTCTACCGGGGCACGCACGGCGTCGCACCGGAACTCGGCCATCTGCAAGTGGTCCCGCACGGCCGGGTCTGCCCGTGCGGCAAACACGGCTGCTGGGAAAGGTATTGCAGCGGAACCGCGCTCGCCGAGACCGCGATCGAGCTGCTGGCCACCGACCCCGGCCGCTCGACGGTGCTGGCCAGAGAGGTGTCCCGCGATCCCGGTTCGCTCACCGGCAGGCGGGTGGCGGGCGCCGCCCAGGACGGCGACCCCGTCGCGCTCGCCGCGATGGCCGACTTCGCGCGCTGGCTCGGGCTCGGGCTGGCGTTCGTCAGCGACATCTTCGACCCCGATCTCGTCGTCATCGCGGGCGGCGTGAGCAGTTCGGCTCCGCTGTTCCTCGACGACGCGCGCGAGGAGTACGCCCGCGCCGTCACGGGCGCAGGACACCGGCCGCTGGCCCGCATCCGCACCACCCAGCTCGGTGAGGCGGCGGGCATGATCGGCGCCGCCGAACTGGCGCGCGCCGTGCTCGCGGAGCCGGGGCGGCGCTCGTCGCGGGTCGCGCGCAGCGGGCGCTGACGCGTCCGCGCGCACGGGCACATCCGTTCGAATAAGGCCGTCGCGGAGGGGCCTTCGGGACCTGCGACGATCCGATTGTGGTGAGATACACCGCTGCAATTGGATGTGATCTAGAACCAGCGGTAAAGTCGGCAACTGACGCAGGTTGCCCGCTACTATCCCGGTCCCGGGGGAAGGACGTCATGTTCTACTGGCTGCTGAAGTTCGTGCTGCTGGGACCGTTCATTCATCTCTACAATCGGCCCACGGTCGAAGGCGTGGAGAACATCCCGGCGGACGGGCCGGCCATCATGGCGGGTAATCACCTCTCCTTCGCCGACTGGCTGTTCGCCCCGCTGACCAGCCCGCGGCGCATCAACTACCTGGCCAAGGCCGAATACTTCAACACCCCCGGTCTCAAGGGGCGTCTGCAGAAGTTCTTCTTCAGCGGCACCGGCCAGTACCCGATCGACCGCAGCGGCGCCGACGCCGCCGAGGACGCGCTGAACGCCGCGCGCAAGCTGCTCGACGAGAACCGCCTGGTCGGCCTCTACCCCGAGGGCACCCGCTCCCCCGACGGCCGCCTCTACAAGGGCAAGACCGGCCTGGCCCGCCTCGCGCTCGAGACCGGCGTGCCCGTCATCCCCGTCGCGGTCATCGGCACCAACGAGGTCTCCCCGCCCGGCCCCTTCAAGTGGCGCCGCCGCAAGGTCACCATCAAGTTCGGCGCGCCGATCGACTTCTCCCGCTACGAGGGCATGGGCGGCAACCGCTTCGTCGAACGCGCCGTCACCGACGAGGTCATGTACGAGCTCATGCGACTGGGCGGCCAGGAATACGTCGACGTCTACGCCCACAGCCTCAAGGGCGTCCCCTCCGGCTCGAAGCCCGACGCCGCCCGCATCCCCGACACCGCGGCCAGCTGATTCTTCCCAGAACGGCCCCGGGACCACCAAAGGTCCCGGGGCCGTTCTCGTTTCCGCGACGGTATCGTTGCCCCGGTGCCGGTGCGTGCGAAGCTGTGCGGAATCAGGTCCGAGAGCGATCTGCGGATCGCGATCGCGGCGGGCGCCGACGCGGTCGGATTCATCGCGGGCGTCACCCACGTCAGCGAGGACGCGCTCGACGCCGACCGGGCCGCCTGGCTCGCCGGGCAGACGCCGCCGTTCGTCACCAGGGTTCTGGTCACCCATCTCGAGAGCGCCGCGGCAATCCTCGAGCTCGCCGAACGCGTCGGCGTGGACGCCGTTCAGATCCACGGCCTAGTGACCGCCGAGACCGTTCGGCAGGTCCGCTCGGCCTCGGTCCACCGGATCATCCGGGCCGTGCACGTCACCGGTCCCGAGGCCGTGGACGCCGCCCGCGCGGCCGCGGCGGATTGCGATGCGGTCCTGCTCGATTCACGCACCGACGACCGCCTGGGCGGCACCGGCCGCACCCACGACTGGTCCGTGAGCGCCGCCATCGTCGACGACCTGCGCCTGCTCGGCCGCCCCGTCATCCTCGCGGGCGGCCTGAACGCGGCCAATGTCGCCGACGCCATCCGCACGGTCCGCCCCTTCGCCGTCGACGTCAACAGCGGAGTCGAACACCCCTCCGGCGACAAATCCCCCGAAGCCTGCGCCGAGTTCGTCACCACCGCCCACCGCGCCTGACCCGCACAGGGTCGCAGCGGCGTCGGGCCCTGCGAGACCTCCTACGAGACCGCCGATGACGTTGGTCACACGGTAAGCGAACGCCAAGGTGTCGACAGGGCTGGGCGGGGAGACTGCGGGCATGTTCAAGAAGTTGTTGGCGGCGGCGGGGGTCGGCGGGGCCGAGGTCGAGACCGAGTTGTTCACTCCGGGGGTGCAGCCCGGCGGGACGGTCGAGGGCGTCGTGCGGCTGCGCGGCGGGAAGGTCGGGCAGGACATCGCGCACATCGCGGTGGAATTCGTGACCAGGGCCGAGCAGGAGTACGAGGACCACGAAGCCGTGCGCGACATCGCGTTCGGGCGCACCGGGGTGCACGGTCCGCTGCACCTGCCGCCCGGCGCCGTGCTGGATTTTCGCTTCGCGGCGCGCGCGCCGATGGAAACGCCGATCACGTTCTACAACGACAGGCACCTGCCGGGCACGGTGGTCTCGCTGCGCACGATCGTCGAGATCCACGGCGCGGTCGACGCCGCCGACACCGACCCGATCGGGGTCGGCGCGCTGCCCGCCCAGCACGTGCTGCTGGAGGCTGTGGAGCGCTTGGGTTTTCACTTGCGCAGCGCCGACGTGGAGGCGGGCCGGGTGCACAACACGCCCCAGACGTTGCCGTTCTATCAGGAGATCGAGTTCGCGGGCTCACCGCACTACCCGCGGCTGAACCAGCTGGAGGTCACCTTCGTCGCCACCGAGACTGGCATGAGCGTGGTGCTGGAGGCGGACAAGCGCGGCGGCTGGATCTCCGAGGGCCGCGACGTCTTCGACGCGCTGTGGGTCGACTACCAGCGCCTCGGCGGCGTCGACTGGGCGGGCGAACTGCATCATCGCCTGGCGCGGCTCGCGCACTGAGCCCGCGTTGGTAGCCTTGTCACGCACAACGTCGACGCGGGACCACGGGTAGGGGTGGTCTGCTCGGCGTGCGAGTGAGGTGAGCATGGTCCGCCGCGACACCGGTGGTCGAATTCTGAAGCTGCCCAGGCGTGTCGACGCCGAGCCCGCCGGCGATCCGCCGACGGGCCGGCTCGCCCGCACCACGAAGCTGGCCGGACTACCGGTGGCGTTCGCGGGCAGGCGGGTCGCGGGCGCGGGCAAACGCATGCTCGGCCGTCCCGCGGACGAGGTGAACCGCGAGATCCAAGCCCGGACCGCCCAGCACCTGTTCGACGTGCTCGGCGAGCTCAAGGGCTGCGTGGCCAAGCTCGGGCAGCTGATGTCGCTGTACGAGCTCGCGCTGCCCGCGGATTTCGCCACGCCGTACCGCGACGCGCTCAACCAGTTGCAGGATTCGGCGCCCGCCATGCTGCCCCCGATGGTGCATTCGGCGCTGGCTGCCCAGCTCGGCCCGCACTGGCGGACGTTGTTTCTGGAGTTCGAGGACCGGCACGCGGCGGCGGCCTCCGTCGGCCAGGTGCACCGCGCGGTATGGCGCGACGGCCGCCGGGTGGCCGTGAAGGTCATGTATCCCGGCGCGCGCGAGGCTGTGCTCAGCGATTTGCAGGCGCTGCGCCAGATCGCTCCCCTGTTCACCGCGCTGCTGCCCGGCGCGGATTCCCGCGCGGTGATCGAGGCGCTGTGTGCCTACATCGGCGAGGAACTCGACTACGAGATCGAGGCCGCGCATCAGCGCAGCTTCGCCGCCGCCTACGCCGACGACCCCGATTTCGTGGTGCCCGGAGTGGTGGCGCAGCAGGGCGACGTGCTGATCACCGAATGGCTGGACGGCGTCTCGCTGTCGCGGATGCTCGTGCAGGGCGCGCCGTTCGATCGCGACCGGATCGGGTTGCTCGTCCTGCGCTTCCTGCTGTCCGGCCCGACGAAAGCCGGTTTGCTGTACGGCGATCCGCATCCGGGCAATTTCCGCATCATGCCCGACGGCAGGCTCGGGATCGTCGATTTCGGCGCGTGCGCGCCGTTCCCGCCCGGCTACCTCGACGCGCTGACCGATATCGCCCAGGCGATCCTGACCGACGACCCGACCGATCTGGAGGCGGCGATCCGTCGGCGCGGCTACGTCGGGCCCGATCGCGCGCTGGACAGTCACACGGTGCTCGAGCAGCTGGCGCCGATGCGTGATGCCATGCTCGACCCGACCTTCCGCCTGACCACCGAGTGGTTGCGCAAACGCGTCTCGGCGACAGTGGATCTGAGCCTGTCCAACGTGATCCGGCAGCTGACCATGCCCGCCGAGCACACCCCGATGCTGCGGACGTTCCTTGCGGGTGTGAGCGTGATGTCGCAGCTCCAGCCGGAACTGCCGCTGCGCACCGAATGCACCCGCTGGTTCCCCGACGTGATCGCCGCGCTCGGACTCGACGACGCGGGTTCGCCATGGCCGCCGGACAATCCGACCGAACCGCTGCGCCGCCTGAACCCCGCCCAACCGAGCGCCCGGCTCACACTCGCGCCGAAGGCCGCCGACTCCCTGGCGCGCGACCACGCAACCGAACCCAATGCGCAACGGGCCATCACCAGCGATGCGCCGACGACGAACCGACCGGCCGAACCCGGCCACTGAACCCCACCACGTAGCCGAGCGCACGACCCGGATACCAGCACGAGCCCAATCGACCGCAAAGCCGAGACGCGCAGCCGAATCCGGCACGTGACGGCCGCGCGGCAGCCCGGTCCTGAAGCGACCGTCGGCCGCGCGGGCCGGTTGCGGCCATCGGCGCGCTCGCAAGTCGTGCGCCCAGGTTCGGCGGCGGAGGTTCCACGTGCGGCTCCAGAGCTGGATCGCCATCCCGGTGAGCGCATCGCCGCGAGGACCGTCTCACCGGGATGCCGCGGGCGGTCCGGTCAATTGGTCGGACCGACAGCGGCCGTTCACGCGGCGTTGACGTGACTGAGTGAGGGTGGCGACCATGGCACACAGCGGTCCGGCACTCGGTGTCTCCCGGCGCACCCTGCTGCGCACGTCCGCGCTCGGTCTGGTGGCCGGGCCCGCGCTTGCCGCCTGCGGCGGCGCCGACGACGGACCCGTCCTGGTCCGGCAGCGGCCGAACCTGACGCACGGCGTCGCGGTCGGCGACCCGCGCTCCGACGGCGCGCTGATCTGGGCTCGCTCGGACCGGCCCGCGACGCTGATCGTGGAGACCGCCGCCACCGAATCCTTCACCGACGCACGCCGTTTCACCGGTCCGCTGCTCACGCCCGACGCGGACGGCACGGGACGGGTCCGCGTCGCCGGACTGCCCTCGGGCTCGCTGGTGCACTACCGCGTCACCCTCGAAGCCGAGGACGGCGCCACCTCCGAGCCGCTGACCGGCGTGTTCCGCACCGCGCCGACCGGTCCGACCGACATCAAGCTCCAGTGGTCGGGCGACGTCGCGGGGCAGGGTTACGGGATCAACCCCGATCTGGGCGGGATGCGGATCTTCTCGACCATGGCCGCCCGCGACCCGCACCTATTCCTGCACTCCGGCGACGTCGTCTACGCCGACGGCCCGCTCCAGGAGTCGGTCGCCCTGCCTGACGGCCGGATCTGGCGCAACACCGTCACCGAGGCCAAGAGCGCGGTCGCCCAGACGCTCGACCAGTTCCGCGGCCAGTACGCCTACAACCTGTCCGACCGGAACTATCGCGGGTTCAATGCCGTGGTGGCGCAACTGGTTCAGTGGGACGACCACGAGACGGTCAACAACTGGTACCCCGGCGGCACCGTCGCCGCGGACAAGGGCTACACCGAGCGCAGCATGGACACCCTCGCCACTCGCGCATGGCAGGCGTTCCACGAGTGGATGCCCCTCGACCCGAAGGAGGCCGTCGACGGCAGGCTGTGCCGCAAGGTCTCGTACGGCCCGCTGCTGGACGTGTTCGTCCTCGACATGCGCACCTACAAGGACGCCAACGGCGCCAACACCGCGCCCGAGGGCAGGATCTTCGGTGCGGCACAGACGAAATGGCTGATCGACGGCCTGCGCGAGTCACGGGCCACCTGGAAGATCGTCGCCAACGACCTGCCGCTCGGCGTGGTGGTCCCGGACGGCAAGACCGCCTTCGAGGGTCCGGCCAACGGCGCGCCCGGTGCGCCCTCGGGCCGCGAATCCGAGATCGCGCAGGTGCTTTCGGCGATCAAAGCGAACCGGGTCACCGGCGTGCTGTGGCTGACCGCCGACGTGCACTACACCGCGGCGCACCGCTACTCCCCCGAGCGCGCGGCGTTCACCGATTTCGACGAGTTCTGGGAGTTCGTCTCCGGACCGCTCAACGCAGGCGCCTTCGGCCCCAACCAGCTCGACCCCACGTTCGGTCCCGAGGCGGTCTTCGTGCACGCGCCGCCCGCGCCGAACACCTCGCCGCTGGACGGCGCCTATCAGCATTTCGGCGAGGTCCGCATCGATGGCCGCACCGCGGAACTCACGGTGGATCTGTGCGACGCGACGGGCGCGGTGTTGTTCAGTCAGCGCCTGCCCGCGCCGGGCCGTTGAGCGGGAATCGAGAGCCGGTGCGCGGCGTGCTCGCCGAGGCGGCCCGCCGCGCGTCCACGCCCCTGGTCACGGGGGCGGGCGACATCGGCATCGTCGCAGGTCACAAGGGGTTGTCCGGGTGCGGGTAAAGAGCCTCCGACTTCGGGTACGCACCGAGCGCCAGACTGTGGTTAGCTACCGTGCCATGAGCACGCCGCAGACTGTCTCCGCCGAAGAATATCTACCCCGTGACACCGCGGATGTCGTTCGCACCGTGCGGAATTCACGGGGTCGCGCGGAGCGCCTCACGGTCCGCGGCGGCGAGCCGATCGAAGACAGCCTGACACTGCCCGATCAGCGCACCGTGGTCTCGCTGCGCCGGATGAACTCGGTGCTCGACATCAACCTCGGCCGTCGCACCGTCCGCGTGCAGGCAGGCGCCAAGCTCTCCGACATCGATCGCCGCCTCGGCGCGCACGGACTCGGCCTGCCCGTCGTCGGCGACCACCGTGACATCACCGCCGGCGGCTTCGCCTCGGTCGGCGGCGTGAGCAGCGCCTCGCACCGGTACGGCCTGTTCATCGATCAGATCGTGGATCTGGAATACGTCGACCCGGACGGGCGCATCGGCACCTGCGGGCGCAACCACCACACGGAGCGGTTCCACCGCATCCTCGGCGCGGGCGGGCGCGCGGGCATCATCACCGCGCTCACCCTGGACGCCGTCGACATCGACAAGGACCACACCTGGCTCACCACCGACGCCGACCGGTTCCTCGATTTCGACTCCTTCGTCGAGCACGCGCACACGGAGATCGCGAACCCCGGTAACGCGGCGTTGCAGGTCGGCCGCTGGGTCGACACCGCGCCGCTGAAGGTGGCGCGACCGGTCGGCACCGGCCACGTGCAGCTCGGCACCGTGCGATTCGGTCAGTGGTCCAGCCTCTACCCCACCACGCCGACCCGTTCGCTGCGGGCCCGCCGCGAGGTCGGCACCCGCACCCGGAAGTCGTTGGGCGCCATCGCCTCGCACGCGGGCGGCAAGGCGGGCATGCCGGTGCGCAACGCCGCGGCGGGCGCGCTGATGTTCGCTCCCAAGGTGCTCACGCTGCGCGACGCGGAATACCTCGCCGACACGGTGATCAGCTCCTCGGAGCGTGGACCCGCCTACCGCGTGGGCATTTTCGCGCCGCTGTCGACCTACGCCTCGGTGTTCTACCGGCTACACGACCTGTTCTCCGGACACCGGGAGCGCACCGGCTGCTTCACCGTCATCTCCGCGATGACCTACGGCGTGCGCTCCAGCTACCTGCGTGACGAGGCCGCCGCGCGCAGCCTGCCCGCCGAGGACCACGGCCTGATCACCTTCACCTGCCGGTTGCGTCCGTCCGCGCTGCCCTCGGAGCTGCTGCGCGACATCGTCGCCGGAATCGATGAGATCTGCGCGTCCGAACACGCCATGCGCTACGAGTCGGCCGATTAAACTGTGTCGCGCCGCGGTCACTGGGTGATAGCTGTCACCCGGCGGCCGTGGCCGATTCGGCACTGTCGGCGGGGTGTCGATGGGTCAGTTCAGCATGTCATCCGATGCGAAGGCTGTATCGATGCTCGAATTCCGCCCTGCCCCGGCCCGTTTCGTCGAACGCAAGCTGCGCGCACCGCGCGCCGACCTGCCCGACGCCCAATCCCTCGCTGACCAACGGATTCTCGTCACCGACGCCTGCTCCGACGTCGGCCGCGCCACCGCCGCGCTGCTCGCGGAGCACGGCGCCGAGTTGCTCCTGGTCGCCCGGCGCGGTGATCAGCTCATCGCCGCCTGCGAGGCGATCGTCGCCGCGGGAGGCCGGGCGCACTGGTTCCGCTGCGATCTGTCCGCGCTCGGCGACGTCGACCAGCTGGTCACCTGGGTGCTCGCGGAGTTCGGCGCCGTCGACGTCCTGATCAACAACGCGGGCCGCCCGGTACGCCGCCCCGTCGCGCAATCGCTCGACCGTTTCCGCGACTACCAGCGCATGATGGCCGCCAACTACTTCGGGCCGCTGCGACTGACCCTCGGACTGCTCCCGGCGATGATCCGCTCCGGCTCCGGCCACGTCGTGAATGTCGGCCCCGCGCACCACAACACCGCCGCGGCCGCCCGTTTCGCCTCCTACGCGAGCTCTCAGGCGGCGTGGACCACCTTCGCCGAGTGCGCCGAGGCCGAGCTGGGACCGAGCGGCGTCCACGTCACCGCGATCGACTATCCGGCACTGCACACCGACGACCCGGACTTCGCCGACGAATACGAGCGAGATCCGGCCGAGGCCGCCCGCGCCGTGGCAGCCGCCCTCACCGACCGAGACGACGCGCACCCGCGGTTCGCCCGCAGGCTGCGCGAACTGGCGGGCGCCGCGCCGCGCTCCACCACGCGCCTGCGCCACGCGTTCGGATTCTGACGCACCCCGGAAACGGCGAAGCGCCCCACCGGTTTCCGGCGGGGCGCTTCGTGTGTGGTCTCAGTGCTTCTCGGGGCCGAGGTGGTACTCGAACACCAGGCCCGCCGCCGCGGCGAGCACGCACAGCACGCCGACGCCGATCAGCCACGGCTCGAAGAAGGCCAGGCCCAGCGCGGTGACCGAACCAGCGGCCGCCAGGGTGATGGGCCAGAAGCTACCCGGCGAGAAGAAGCCGAGGTCACCGGTGCCGTCCACGATCTCGGCGTCCTCGAAGTCCTCCGGACGCAGGTCGAGACGACGAGCGACGAACCGGAAGTAGGTACCGATGATCAGCGACAGGCCCGCGGTCAGCACGATCGCGGTGGTGCCCGCCCACTCGACGCCGGTGCGCGACTGGGCGGTGAAGAACCCGTACACGATGCCGACGATGATGAAGAACACCGTCAGCAGTTCGAAAATGCGCGCTTCGATCTTCATGTCAGATCAGTCCTCACTTGGTCTCGGGCGCGGCCGCGCTCTTGACCGTGCGGTCGGTGTTGAACGGCCGGGTGGAGGTGGCGACGGGGGACTCACCGATCGCCTCGAGTGCCTCGGCGTTGGTCTTGCCCGCCCGACGCGCGTCGAGGTACTGGGTGAACTTCTCCGGCGAGACGGCGCGGACCTCGAAGTTCATCATCGAGTGGAAGGTACCGCACATCTCGGCACAGCGGCCGACGAACGCGCCTTCCTTCTCGATCTTGGTGATCTGGAAGACGTTGTCCGAGTGGTTTTCCTTCGGGTTCGGCATCACGTCGCGCTTGAACAGGAACTCCGGCACCCAGAAGGCGTGGATCACGTCGGCGGCGGCGAGCTGGAACTCGATGACCTTGCCGGTCGGCAGCACCAGGACCGGGATCTCGTTGCTGGATCCGACGGTCTCGACCGTGTCGTAGTGCAGGTAGGAGAGGATGTCGTTCTCCGGCTTGCCGTGCACCGGGCCAGGCTGCGGGTGACCGTCCTTGGTCCGCTCCTCGTACTCCTCCAGCTGGGCCTGCGCGGCCTCCTCGCGGGCGGAGTCGATGCCGCTGAACTGGTAGCCGTTCTTGAAGTCGACCTCGCGGTAGCCGAACTTCCAGTTCCACTGGAAGGCGGTCACGTCGACCGTCACGTCCGGGTTGTCCACCTTCTCGTGGACGTAGTTCTGCACCACCACGGTGAAGTAGAACAGCACCGCGATGATGACGAACGGGATCGCCGTGTAGGTCAGCTCCAGCGGCACGTTGTAACCGGTCTGCCGCGGGAATTCCGGGGAGTCCTTCTTCTTGCGGTGGAACGCGACGGTCCAGAAGGTCAGACCCCAGACCAGCACACCCATCACCAGCGCGGCGATGACCGACCAGGTCCACAGCTCCCGCATCCGGGTGGCCTGCGGCGTGATACCCGAGGGCCAGCCGAACCGCAGCCAAACATTGTCGATCGAGCAGCCCGAGACGAGCACCGCGGTGATCCCCAAGGACACCGCCAGCCCGGCCCGCCGAAGGACGCGGCCCTGCCGACCCTTCACGGGTCGTGCCCCGATCTCTTCGCTCGCCTTGTGCGCCACGCTCACGCCTTCCTGGTCGCCACACATTCCGACAGTGCGCCGCCGGGCCGCGATCCGCCCTGACGACACTTTTCAAGCTCATGTCAGGCCGTCCCGGCGGGCATCCGACTCCGCGCACGCGCCGCCTGAGAATGGCCTGAGTACTACGCAGCGTAGACCAAACCGGCGTCCTCATTGACGTCGGGTCGCATTCGACACTCCACAGGCGCGGGAGCGGGGGCGGCCACCGGCGCATCCGCGCAGGACAGGACGCGCGCGGCGCGCGGATCCCCCGCGTGCGGCATACTCGGACACAACATTTCGGCCGGCGGTGTGCGTGGCGCGCGCCGCAGCACCCCCAGCCATCCGGACGCCCGCCAGCCGGCGTCCCCCACCGGAGAAACGAGGTTGCCGACACCGTGTGCGGACTGCTCGGATTCCTGACATCTGACGCGGCGACATCCGACGTGGTCGACCAGGTCTACAACGCGCTGCACTGTATGCGCCACCGCGGCCCCGACGAGCGCGGCACCTGGCACGACGACCACCTGGTTCTGGGCTTCAACCGCCTCTCGATCATCGATATCGAGCACTCGCACCAGCCGCTGCGCTGGGGTCCCGCCGACAACCCCGAGCGCTACGCGCTGACCTTCAACGGCGAGATCTACAACTACATCGAGCTGCGCGAGGAACTGGCGGCGGCGCACGGCGCCGAGTTCCCGGACGGGAAGATGTTCGCCACCGAGGGCGACAGCGAGGCCATCGTGGCGGCCTTCCACTACTGGGGCGCCGAGGCGGTCCAGCGGCTGCGCGGCATGTTCGCCTTCGCGATCTGGGACACCGAGACCAGCGAGCTGTTCCTGGCCCGCGATCCGTTCGGCATCAAGCCGCTGTTCCTGGCCACCGGCCCCGGCGGCACCGCCTTCGGCAGCGAGAAGAAGAGCCTGCTCGACCTGCTGCCCGCGCTGCGGTCCTCCGACGAGCTGGACCCGCGCGCGCTGGAGCACTACACGGTGCTGCAATACGTGCCGGAGCCCGAGACGCTGCACAAGGGCATTCGGCGGCTGGAGTCGGGCACCTACGCGACGGTCCGCGCCGGCGAAGAGCCGAAGCTCACCCGCTACTTCCGGCCGGGCTTCCGGGTGCGCCCGTTCACGCCGGGTTCGGAATCCGCCCGCTACCGCGAGATCGCGGCGGCGCTCGAGGACTCGGTCGCCAAACACATGCGCGCCGACGTCACCGTCGGGTCGTTCCTGTCGGGCGGCATCGACTCCACCGCGGTCGCGGCGCTCGCCATGCGGCACAACCCGAAGCTCATCACCTTCACCACCGGCTTCGAGCGCGAGGGCTACTCCGAGGTCGACGTGGCCGCCGAGAGCGCCGAGGCGATCGGCGCCCGCCACATCGTCAAGGTGGTCTCGCCCGCGGAATTCGCCGCCGCCATCCCCGAGATCGTCTGGTACCTGGACGACCCGGTGGCCGACCCGGCGCTGGTTCCGCTGTACTTCGTGGCCAAGGAGGCGCGCAAGCACGTCAAGGTCGTCCTCTCCGGCGAGGGCGCCGACGAGCTGTTCGGCGGATACACCATCTACCGGGAACCGTTGTCGCTCGAGCCTTTCGAGTACCTGCCGAAGGGGCTGCGCAAGCTGGCGGGCAAGCTCTCCGACCGCATTCCGGACGGCACCCGCGGGAAGAGCCTGCTGCACCGCGGCTCGCTCACGCTGGAGGAGCGCTACTACGGCAACGCCCGCAGCTTCAACGACGCCCAGCTGCGCGCCGTGCTGCGCGAGTTCCGCCCGGAGTGGACCCATCAGGACGTCACCGCCCCGATCTACGCCCAGTCCCGCGGCTGGGACCCGGTGGCCCGCATGCAGCACCTGGACCTGTTCACCTGGCTGCGCGGCGACATCCTGGTCAAGGCCGACAAGATGACAATGGCCAACTCGCTCGAGCTGCGGGTGCCGTTCCTGGACTCCGAGGTGCTGAAGGTCGCCGAGCAGCTGCCCTTCGAGCAGAAGATCACCAAGGAGACCACCAAGTACGCGCTGCGCCAGGCACTGGAGGGCATCGTGCCCCCGCACGTGCTGCACCGCGCCAAGCTCGGCTTCCCGGTCCCGCTGCGGCACTGGCTGCGCGGCACCGAGCTCTACGACTGGGCGCAGGTGCAGATCGCCGACTCGCAGACCGACCACCTGCTGGACAAGGCCGCCATCAAGACCATGCTCGACGACCATCGCGCCGGTCGGTCCGACCACAGCAGGCGGCTGTGGACGCTACTGGTCTTCATGGTCTGGCACGGCATCTTCGTCGAGGATCGGATCAAGCCGGAGATCCAGGAGCCGGTCTACCCGGTCTCGTTGTAAAGACCCGAATACGACTCGCCACCCCCGGCCGATCGGCCGGGGGTGGCGAGTCGTATTCGGTCGATCGATGCGGCGCTATCGGGCCTGAGCAGCGCGACAATGGGTGACGACCGATCCAGCTGATCAGCGAGGAGGTACGGGTCGTGACCATCGCGAAGGACGTCATGCGGCGAGGGGGTCAGTGGATCTCCGCGGAACAAACCGTGCAGAACGCGGCGTGGATGATGGCGGCACACGGCGTCGACGTCCTCGTCGTCGGCGACGACGAGAACGACCGCCTGTCCGGAGTCCTCACCTACCGCGCCATCGCGTTGAAGTGCGTGGCGGCGGGTCTGCCGCCGGATCGCACCACCGTGGGCGCCTTGTTCTCGGGCACGCCACGCTGGGTGGACTCGCGCGCCGACCTGCGCGAGGTCCTCGACGAGATGAACAGCCATCACCTGCGCCACATTCCGGTCGTCGAGGACCGCAGGCTGGTCGGGACGATCAGCGAGAACGACCTGGTCGATCACCTCGACTCCGCGCAGCTGGGCGAGTTCGTCCGCGCCCACGCCGCGGCCTGACGAGCCCGCGCGCGTCCTGTGCGGGCCGATCGAGGTTCCGCGCGCTTCGCCGACGCCATGGAGCCTCCGGTCAGATGGACCGAGGGCTCCGGTGACTACCGCGTCGCAACCGGCTCAGAGCAGCGGCTTGATCTCGGCCGCGGCCTCCGCGCCGTAGGCCTCGGTGAGGCGCTCGAGCGCCTCGTCCTTGTGGAGCGCCCACTCCTGGGTGCCCATGGTCTCCAGCACCAGCACCGCGACGAGCGATCCGAGCTGGGCGGAGCGCTCCAGGCTCAGTCCGGCGGTGTGGCCGGTCAGGAAGCCCGCGCGGAAGGCGTCGCCGACACCGGTCGGCTCGACCTTGGTGCGCTCGGGGACCACGCCGACGTGGACCTCGGTGCCGTCCTTGTCGACGATCTGCACGCCGTCGGCGCTCAGGGTGGTGACCCGGATGCCGACCCGCTTGGCGATCTCGTCTTCGCTCAGGCCGGTCTTCTGCAGTAGGAGCGCCCACTCGTACTTGTTGGTGAAAAGGTATGCGGCGCCGTCGATCAGGCGCACCGCCTGGTCGCCGTCCAGACGGGCGAGCTGCTGGGAGGGGTCGGCGGCGAACGGGATGCCGAGCTCGCGGCATTCCTCGGTGTGGCGCAGCATCGCCTCGGGGTCGTTGGCGCCGACGAGCACCAGATCCAGCTGCCTGGTCTCGGCCAGTTCGGCGACGGAGATGTCGCGGGCCTCGCTCATCGCGCCGGGGTAGAAGGACGCGATCTGGGCCATGTCGTCGTCGGTGGTGCAGACGAAGCGTGCGGTGTGCGCGCGATCGGAGACGTGGACCGTGGAGCAATCGACGCCGTGCCGCTCCAGCCAGGCGCGGTAGTCGGCGAAATCGGCGCCGACCGCGCCGACCAGCAGCGGCGTGCGATTCAGCACGCCCATGGCGTAGGCGATATTGCCCGCCACACCGCCGCGGCGGATCTGGAGATCGTCGACGAGGAAGCTCAGCGAAACATGATCGAGTTGATCGGCCAGGAGCACATCGGCGAACCGTCCAGGGAAACGCATGAGGTGGTCGGTCGCGATGGACGCGGACACGGCGATAGACACGAGGCTGGGCCCCTTCAACGGTAGGCGGCAGGCGGTGAGGGGAGATCGAAATCCCCGTTCCCACCGTAGCCGATCCACCGGGTGCTCCAGAGGCATCGACGCAATCGGCGCAGACCATCGACGGTCCGCGGTTGGACACAGCGGAGACGAAGAGGAGCCTTGTCAGCGCAGCTTGACATAGACCGTCGACAGACTTCACACGACCAAAGGACGCAGCGAAGGCGGCGGTCCGCCTGGTCGGCTCAGCCGAATACGGTCTGTCGACGGTCCGTGCGACCGGCGCAGGTACGCGAAGTCTGCGTGGCCGGGAGCAGGTCCATCGACGGATCGCGCACGTCCAGCCGAGGCGCCAGATATGTCCAGTCAGCCAGTCGCAGCGGGCCGACAATCGGTGTACGGCCGCGGAGGCGTAAATACGCCCGGTGGGCGCGGCCGTCCGTCGACAGCCGCGCATGGCCGGAGCGGAGCCGCAGGCCCGTATGTGCCAACGCAGCCGGACGGCAGGCTGCTAACCAGACCACGCACGGCGGAAGCACAGGTACGCCTGATCGGGTTCAGCCGAATGCGGTCCGTCGACAGTCCGTGCGGGCGACGGTGCGGTCCGTGCGGCCGGGATGCCGTCCGTCAACAGATCGCGCACGGCCGGAGCCGAGGCGCGAGGTCATCCAGACAGCGCAGCCGCAGCTAGCCGACACTCCGTGTACGGCCGCAGAGGCGCAGATACACCCGGTCGGCGCGGCCCGACACAGTCGTCGACAGCCGCGCACGGCCCCTCAGCGGAGGTGGAGGTTACGCCTTGTGGCGGGTCAGTTGAAGGAGTCGCCGCAGGCGCACGAACCCGTGGCGTTCGGGTTGTCGATGGTGAAACCCTGCTTCTCGATGGTGTCGACGAAGTCGATCGAGGCGCCCTGGACGTAGGGAGCGCTCATCCGGTCGACGGCCAGGGTGACGCCGCCGAAGTCGACGGTCAGGTCACCGTCGAGCGAGCGGTCGTCGAAGAAGAGCTGGTAGCGCAGGCCCGCACAACCACCGGGCTGCACCGCGATGCGCAGCGCCAGGTCGTCGCGGCCCTCCTGATCCAGCAGCGCCTTGGCCTTCGAGGCGGCGGCATCGGTCAGAGTCACACCGTGGGTGGTCGTCTCGTTCGGCACAGTCATGAACTCTCCTAAGGACAGCTGTGGTCAACCCGTGAACAGCGCACGGCTCGTGGAGTCAACACCACTCAGCGGGCTGCTATTCCCCATCTTGCCACTCGGCCCCTCGCGCGTTGACACAACCTCGGTGTTGCGCAGCCCTCCTTACGACCGCATTTCCGGCTGGCTGGCGCATCGAATAGCCTGGTTGCTGTGAAATTGTTCCGTCGCGGCGAGTCCAGCACCACCGACGCGACCGCCGACACCACGGCGGACGCGAACGGCGGCTCGACCGCCATCACCACCAAGACGACTCCCCCGGTCACCCCGGGCAAGGGCCGTCCCACCCCGAAACGTCGTGACGCGGAAGGCAAACGGCGCGGACCGGTCGCGCCCGCACCGCTGACCGCGAAGGAAGCGCGGGCGCGCCGCAAGGCCACCCGCGGCACCAAGGAGGAGCGCAAGGCCGCCAGTGCCGAGCGCAAGCTCGCCGTCCAGGATCGCAGGGCCCGGATGCTGGCGGGTGAGGACAAGTACCTCCTGCCGCGCGATCAGGGCCCGGTCCGCGCCTACGTGCGCGATCTCGTCGACGCCAGGCGCAACCTGGTCGGCCTGTTCATGCCGATGGCGCTGGTGCTGATCATGTCCATGTTCGCCGCACCCGGCCTGCAGACCATCGTGACGTTGGCCATGCTGGTGATGATGCTGTTCATGATCATCGAGGGCGTCATCCTCGGCCGGATCGTGAACAACCGGGTCCGTGAGCGGTTCCCCGACACCACCGACACCGGCTTCCGGCTCGGCTGGTACGCCTTCGTCCGCGCCTCGCAGATCCGCAAGATGCGGGCGCCGAAGCCGCGGGTCAGCGCAGGCGACGCGGTGTAGAAGTTCATCGGTCGCGAGCAGCGATCGATCCGAGAGTCCGAGTTCGGCCGTTCGTGGCACTTGCCACGGACGGCCGTTTCGCGTTTCAGCGGTGGTGCGAGAAGCGCATGGCGTTCAACTCGGCCCGCAGGCGCTGCGCGTCCCGGTCGGTCACGTGGGTGGATCCGGCGAGTCCGCGACCGCGAGCGAAGAAGAGGGATACGGCGACGATGACTGTCGCGAGGAGAAGGAGAGTCAGCATGGCAGAAATTTTGCGCTGACTTATTTTCCGCCGAAAGTGGCAGCGAAGACATTGTTCGCAAAAATCCGGCCAGGTACCCTCGGGGCATGCTGTCGAAGGTCGCCGTCGTGCTGTTCGAAAAGCTCGCCATGTTCGAGTTCGGCGTAGTCTGCGAGGTTTTCGGGCTCGACCGCACCGCCGATGGCCTGCCCGGCTTCGACTTCAAGGTCTGCGGGGCGGAACCGGGCAAGCCGCTACGTGCCACCACGCCCGGCGTGACGATCACCCCCGAGTTCGGACTGGAAGAACTCCTCGAGGCCGACCTGGTGGCGGTCCCCGCCGCCCCGGCCACCGCACTCTCGGATGGGCTGGACCCGCGGATCGTCGACGCCGTGCGCGGCGCTTCGGACGCCGGGGCGATCGTGCTCACCGTCTGCTCCGGCGCGTTCGTCGCGGGCGCGGCGGGCCTGCTCGACGGACGCAAATGCACCACGCACTGGCGCTACGTCGATCAGCTCGCCGAGCGCTACCCGTCCGCCACCGTCGACCCCGACGTGCTCTTCGTCGACGAGGGCAACCTCATCACCAGCGCGGGCACCGCCGCGGGCATCGACGCCTGCCTGCACCTGGTGCGCAGGGAGATCGGCAGCGCCGCGGCCAACGGCATCGCCCGCCGCATGGTCGTGCCGCCGCAGCGCGACGGCGGGCAACGGCAGTTCATCGAACGCCCGGTCCCCGCCTGCACCTCCGACAGCCTCTCGACGACCCTCCAGTGGATGGGCGAGAACCTCGACCTGCCGCACACCATCGACGAGCTGGCCGCGCGCTCGACGATGTCCACGCGCACCTTCGCCCGCCGCTTTGCCGCGGAGACCGGAACGACCCCGGTGAAATGGCTCACCAACCAGCGCGTCCTCTACGCCAAGCACCTGCTCGAAGAGACCGAACAGGGCCTCGAACAGATCGCCGCCCGCGCGGGCTTCGGCTCCGGCGCGCTGCTGCGCCACCACTTCCAGCGCCTGGTCGGCATCTCCCCTACCGAATACCGCCGACGCTTCGGTGCCGCCTCACCGACAGGCTGAGGAGCCCACCGGCCGGGGCTTCGGGCGAGAGACCGAGCAACACGGTTGGTTGGTAGCGTGCTGGCGTGTCGCAGGATTCCGGAACCGCGCGTCCGCCGCGGACGCTTGTGCTCGGCGGGGCTCGCTCGGGGAAGTCGGCGTTCGCGGAGAACCTCGCCGCGGCGACGGGGGAGGTTCGGTACGTGGCGACCTCGGTCCCCGATCCGGACGACCACGACTTCGCCGAACGCATCGCCCGGCATCGGGAGCGCCGCCCCGCCGACTGGAGCGTGGTCGAAAGTGCCGACGCCGCAGCGGTTCTCGCCGATCCCGCACCCGAGGCCGCGACCTTGGTCGATGACATCGGCACCTGGCTGACCGCGCGTATCGACGCGCTCGACGCCTGGGATTCTCCGCGCGGCACCGTCGCCCCCGACACCGAAGCCCTGGTCTCCGCCGTCGCGGCATATCCGCACCGGCTGATCATCGTCAGCCCGGAGGTCGGCATGGGCGTCATCCCCGCGACCCGCTCTGGCCGCCTGTTCCGCGACGAGATCGGCGCCCTCAACCAGCGCCTCGCGCAGGCCTGCGACGAAGCGTTCCTCGTCGTCGCGGGTCTTCCCGTTCGGCTCAAGTAGCGGTACGCCCCGGAGAGGAATGGCGGCGAGCGCGTGTCGAACCGCCATGTCACTCCCGTCGAATCCATCCGACTCCGCCCGATAGGGAAACAGCGGTGGCGCGGGTCACGGCGGAGGCGGACGCCGAGGATCCGGGTGGGTGCGATACGGGCGACGCGTTCCGGGCAAGATTGGGCGTCGGAAGCACGTGCGGCGGACGCCGCCCGACCGGAGAGGCTCGACAGTGACACACGGATTCGGACCGGTTGCGCCCCCCGACCCGCGGATCCGCGCGGCCGCCGAACAGCGGCAGACGCAGCTGACCAAACCCGCTGGGGCGCTGGGCCGCCTGGAAACGCTGGGCAACTGGGTGGCCGCCTGCCAGGGTGTGTGTCCGCCGAAGCAGTTCGAGCGCGCCAGGGTCGTCGTCTTCGCCGGTGATCACGGCGTCGCGCGCTACGGTGTGTCGGCGTACCCGAGCGAGGTCACCGCGCAGATGGTCGCCAACTTCCTCGGCGGCGGCGCGGCGGTGAACGCGCTGGCCGCGGTCGCGGGCGCGAGCGTGCGGGTCGCCGACATCTCCGTCGACGCCGAGACCGATCCCGTCGTGAGCAAGCACAAGGTGCGCCGGTCGAGCGGTTCCATCGACCGCGAGGACGCGCTGAGCGAAGCCGAGGTGCAGGCCGCCCTCGCCGCGGGCCGCGCCATCGCCGACGAAGAGATCGACGGCGGCGCCGACCTGCTCGTCGCGGGCGATATGGGCATCGGCAACACCACGCCCGCCACCGTGCTCATCGCCACGCTCACCGACACCGAGCCGGTCGTCGCGGTCGGGCGCGGCACCGGCGTGGACGACGCGGGCTGGTCTCGCAAGGTCGCGGCCATTCGCGACGCCATGCGCAGGGCCCGGCCGGTCGTCAAGGATCCGGTGGATCTGCTGCGCGTCGCCGCGGGCGCCGACATCGCCGCCATGACAGGGTTTCTCGCGCAGGCCGCGACCCGGCGCACGCCGGTGATCCTGGACGGCGTGGTGGTCACCGCGGCCGCGCTGGTCGCCGAGGATCTGGCCGCGGGCGCGAGCGCCTGGTGGCTGGCCGGACACCGCTCCACCGAACCCTCGCACAATCTGGCACTGAAGCAGCTGCGCCTGGAACCACTCGTCGATATGGGCATGCGTCTCGGCGAAGGCTCCGGCGCGCTCACCGCCCTGCCCATCCTGCGCGCCGCCGTCGCCGCGCTCGCCGAGATGGCCACCTTCGGTGAGGCGGGCGTCAGCACCGCCGACGACGCGGCCCCGGCCGCCCCGAACCTGACCAAATGACACCGGGCGCCGGGATCCGGCTGGCCGTCTCCTGGCTGACCGTGCTTCCGGTGCGCGGCCCGGACGAGGTCGATCGAGCCGCGGCGCGCCGCGCGATCGCGCTGGCGCCCGTCGTCGGCGTGCTGCTCGGTGCCGCCGCGGCCGCGTTGTTGTGGGCGCTGACCGGCGCGGGCGCGAGCGCACCGCTGGCCGGGCTGGTGACCGTGGCGGCGCTGGCGCTGCTCACCCGCGGCATGCACCTGGACGGCCTGTCCGACGCGATGGACGGGCTCGGCAGCTACGGGCCGCCCGAGCGCGCGCGGCAGATCATGAAGAGCGGCGGGGTCGGGCCGTTCGGCGTGGCCGCGCTGGTCTTCGCTATCGGCGCGCAATCGTTCGCCTTCGGCGCGCTGGCCGGCGCGGGACGGTGGTTCGCGGTGGCGCTGGCAGTCGCGACCGGGCGGGTTGTGGTCGTCCTCGCTTGTCGCCGCGGGGTGCCCGCCGCGCCGGGCGCCGCCTTCGGCGCGCTCGTGTCCGATACCCAGTCTCCGGTGACCGGTGTGGTGTGGGTGGTCGTCGCGCTGTGCTGCGGCGTCCTGGCGGTGCCGGATCACCCCTGGCTCGGGCCGGTCGCCGTCGCGGTGTCCGTGGCCGTCGCGATGGTGGCGGTCCGGCACATGGTGCGCAGGTTCGGGGGTCTGTCGGGCGACGTGCTCGGCGCGGCGATAGAGATTTCGATCACGTTTGCCGCGGCCGGACTCTCGCTCACCGGATAAATCGGAATATTGCCGTAACCCTCGGTATCACGTGGCGATATATATCGGGTTTCGACAGTGTATGAACTTCGTCTCCCTACTCTGCACCGAGAATGGGCGCACAAGGTTGCGGTGCGGTTCGCCCAGCACCGATTTCGCGCGGACCACGCCGAATCCCGGGCACGCGGCGATGCCGGGTCGCGTTCGCGCGCCATCTCCTCGTGCCGGGAAAATCGTTGGCGGACAATCGAAGTCGACGAACCGGCGAACTCGCCCTGCGCAAATCGTGACGAACGCAACACTCGGCGCCCCACCGAAGGCGGCGACCGTACCCACTCGCCACCGGTTTGCGCACACCGTGATCCGACCCAACGGAATCTTTTCCGCACTGGCACACCAACCGTCTGGGTCAGGATCTAATGTGGGCGGTATGTCTTCCGAGCGCCTCTATTTTCGACAACTGCTGTCCGGGCAGGACTACGCCGTCGGTGATCCGATCGCGACGCAGATGCGAAATTTCGCCTACTTGATCGGTGATCGGGAGACGGGCGAATGCGTTGTGGTCGATCCGGCCTACGCCGCGGGCGATCTGGTGGACATCGCCGAGGCCGATGGGCTGCGCCTCACCGGAGTCCTCGCCACCCACCACCACCCCGACCACGTCGGCGGCACCATGCTCGGTTTCACCCTGCGCGGCGTGCGCGAACTGCTGGAGAAGACCAGTGTCCCCGTGCACGTGAACGATCAGGAACTGTCCTGGGTCGCCAACGTCACCGGCATCGCGCCCAGCGAACTCACCGGCCACGAGCACGGCGACAAGGTCGCGGTCGGCGCCTTCGAGATCGAGTTATTACACACCCCGGGGCACACCCCGGGCAGCCAGTGCTTCCTGTTCGACAATCGCCTCATCGCGGGCGACACCCTGTTCGTCGACGGCTGCGGTCGCACCGACTTCCCCGGCGGCGACTCCGACGAAATGTTCCGCAGCCTGCGCTATCTCGCCGGACTTCAGGGCGACCCGGTCGTCTACCCGGGCCACTGGTACTCGCACGAACCCAGCGCGGCGCTGTCGTCGATCCGCGACAACAACTACGTCATGCGGCCGCAGACGCTCGAGCAGTGGCAGATGCTGATGCCGGGCTGAGCATCCGCCCAGCGATCGATCGGGCGTCCTCGGCTGCCCGCGCCGACCGGTACCGCCTGTCGAACACGGGACGACGACCGAGACCGGACCCGGCGAGCAAGGCGGTCGGCTTCGTCGCACCGGCGCCCGTCGAACACGAGACGCCGATAGTCGATCCGGCGGAGCAGGCGGTCCGCTTCGTCTCAGCGATGGAACTCCAGCGCAGGCCGACCGTCCCGTTCGGCCTGGACGGCCACCCAATCCGTCCCGGCGCCGCACAGATAACCGCGGTACCGCTGGAGCTCCCGGCCGGATTCCCGGTCGAAGACGACGGTGACGTACCCACCCTCCGCCGTGAGGAAGCCGCCGACCACAACCCGGTCACCCGCGATGATCGTGCGCCGCTGCCTCATCGCCGTCGACTCGAAGTCCGGATCCGGAACAGTCCACTTCATCGCGCCGGTCTCGATGTCGAACAACGACAGCGCACCCTGATCGGCGAACTCGCTGAACAGCAATGATCGGCCGTCGCCGTCCAGCGGGCTGCCCGTGCCCGAGCCGGTCCACACCGTCGTTCCGGTGGCGAGGTCGAACAGTTGCGGCGCACCGGAATCGGTGACCGCCGCGATGCGGGTGCCCGCGCCGACGAACTGGGTCCCGAAGTCCGGGCCGAGCATGTTCTGACACTCGCCGTTCTTGCGGCGGCCACTGTAGACCGCGCCGCTGTAGCGTTCGGCGCCGCCGCGCGCGTCGGTCGCGGTGATCGCGACGCGGCACTCATCGCTGCCGGACGAGGCGTGATGATCGGTGATCACCAGGAGGTCGCCCGCAGCGAGGTTGTACCAGGCGTGGTGCTCGGCCCGGCCCGGGAGGACGGTTCCCTTCGCCGCCTCGACAAGCGCCCACGGGCGCTCCGCTGCGGAGGCTGGGTCCTCCACGGCGATGGCCACCAGCGCCGGTTCGGCGGGGGCACGACGGTGCCAGACGCCGACGGTGTCGCCGTCGACCGATCCCCGAGCCGGCGCGGGCCACGTCGGCGCTCCGGATCGGATGTCGAGCCGCAGGGAGGTGCAGTCGTCGCGGCCGCGCGCGCACTCGACCATGTAGATCGCTTTGTCGAAGACCACCACGTCATCGGCGCTCGCCTGCCACAGCGTCCGGCCATCGGCGGCCTCGATGACCTCCACCAGCGCCGGTTCGCTGGGTTTGCCCTCGTTCTCCAGGAAAACGACGGTGTCACCGCTCACCGCGTAGGAGTAGTCGCTCGGTTTCGTCTTCGGCACTCTTCGCCACAGCTCACGACCGGTGGCGCGGTCCACAGCGACCAGCGCTTCTTCGCTCGAAACCAGGACAGCACTGCCCGCCACCGAGATCCACGAGTCCGCCGAATGGTCGAAGTCCAGACCGGCTTTCGACCACGTCGGCTCGGGGTTGGCGGGATGCCCGGTAGTCGTCGCCGGAGTAGCGGCGGACGTGGTGGTGCGAACTACGTTGTCCGGCACCGAAGTTCCACCACTACAGGCCGAAACACCCAGGGCTGCCGACAAGATTCCGGCCGCGATCGATGTACGCACTGCGTCCCCCCAACTTTCCCGGCTGTCCGACAGCCGAGGCTACGGCCCGCCCACGCCCAAGGGCGGGCCAGTCTCACATACCGCGCATCCAACCGTGCTTGTCTTCGAAGGTGCCGCGCTGGATACCGGTGAGCGTGTCGCGCAGCGCCATGGTGACCGCGCCGGGTTCGCCGCCGCCGATGGTGAATTCGCCCTCGGTGGAGCGCACCCAGCCGACGGGGGTGATCACGGCGGCGGTGCCGCAGGCGAAAACCTCGCTGATCTCACCGCTTTCGGCGCCCTTGCGCCACTCCTCCACCGAAACCTTGCGCTCCTCCACGGGGTAACCCGAGTCGGCGGCGAGGGTGAGCAGCGAATCGCGGGTGATGCCCGGCAGCAGCGAGCCCGACAGTTCGGGAGTCACCAGCCGCGCCTCGGAACCGGAGCCGAAGACGAAGAACAGGTTGTTGGTGCCCATCTCCTCGACGTAGCGGCGCTCGCAGGCGTCCAGCCACACCACCTGGTCGCAGCCCTTTTCGGAGGCCTGCGCCTGGGCGAGCAGCGAGGCGGCGTAGTTGCCCGCCACCTTGGCCTCGCCGGTACCGCCGGGCGCGGCCCGCACGTACTCGGTGGACAGCCACACCCGCACCGGCTTCACGCCGCGCGGGAAGTACGCGCCCGCGGGCGAACCCAGCAGCAGGTACTTGTAGGAGGCGGCGGGCTTCACACCCAGGCCCGCCTCGGTGGCGAACATGAAGGGCCGCAGGTAGAGCGAGTCCTCGCCGCCCGCGGCGGGCACCCAGCGCTCGTCCACTTCGAGCAACTGGCGCACCGACTCGATGAACAGTTCCTCCGGCAGCTCGGCCATCGCCATGCGCCGCGCCGACTTACGGAAACGGGTCGCGTTCGCGTCGATCCGGAAACAGGAGACGCTGCCGTCGCTCTGCCGGTACGCCTTGAGACCCTCGAAGATGGCCTGGCCGTAGTGGAAGACCATGGTGGCCGGGTCCAGCGCCAGCGGGCCGTACGGCTCGACTCGCGCGTTGCTCCAGCCTTCGCCCGCGGTGTAGTCGATCGACACCATGTGATCGGTGAAGAACCGGCCGAACCCCGGCGCCGCCAGAATCTCCTGTACCCGCTGCGCCGGCGCGGGCGCAGGATGCGGAACATGGGCGAACTGTGCGGCAACGGTCATGCACGTGATCCTATCGGTGCCGGATTTCCTTCCGTCCACCTGTCGGGAAACGACTCGGCGACCGCGCGGCGCCGCCGCCGAGTGACCACGTTCCGATCCAGCGCGCCGGACTCGACAGCCCGCGGCGGACGCGATGCCCCACGGCTCAGGCGGTGCGCGCCTGGACGAACGGCGGCTTGACGATCTCGCAGCGCAACCGTCGGCCGCGCACGTCCACCTCGACCTCGTTGCCAGGCTCGAGGTCGGCGTCGGTGTCGAGCAGGGCGAGCGCGATGCCGACCTTGAGCGTCGGCGAGAAGGTGCCCGAGGTGGTCTCGCCGACGGGTTCGCCGTCGCGCAGCACCAACTGGCCCTGACGCAGCACGCCGCGGTCGAGCGCCTTGAGCCCCAACAGGGTTCGCCGCGGTCCCGCCGACTTCTCCTTCTCCAGTGCGGCTTTGCCCCAGAACTCCGGCTTCTTCCAGCCGATCGCCCAGCCTGCCCGCGCCTGCACCGGCGAGATCTCCGGCGACAGTTCGTGCCCGTGCAGCGGGTAACCCATCTCGGTGCGCAGGGTGTCGCGCGCGCCGAGACCGGCGGGCTGGCCGCCCGCGGCCTTGACCTGCTCGGCGAGCGCGCGGAACACCGCCGCGGCGTCGGCCCAGCGCGGCAGCAGCTCGTAGCCGTGCTCACCGGTGTAGCCGGTGCGGCAGACCCGGACCGGACGCCCGTCCCATTCGGCGTCGGCGTAGGCCATGTACTCCATCTCGGTGGGCAAGCCCAGCGCGGTGAGCACCTCGGTCGAGCGCGGGCCCTGCACCGCGAACACCGCGTACTCCCGGTGCTCGTCGGTGATTGTGATGCCCTCGGGAGCCGCCGCGCGCAGAGCCGCGACCACCGCCGCGGTATTCGCCGCGTTCGGCACGAGGAAGATCTCGTCGTCACTGACGTAATAGGCGATCAGGTCGTCGATCACGCCGCCCTCGGGCGTACAGCAGAGCGTGTACTGCGCCTTGCCGGGACGGATCCGGCCGAGATCGTTGGTGAGCGCGGAATTCACGAACGCCACCGCGCCCGGCCCGGCGACCGTCGCTTTGCCGAGATGACTCACGTCGAACAGACCGACGGCGGTGCGCACCGCCTGGTGCTCCCCGACCGTGCCCGCGTACGAGACCGGCATCTCCCACCCGCCGAACGGCGCGAACGTCGCGCCCAGTTCGACATGGACATCGTGGATCGGGCCTTGCAGCAGGTTCGTCTCGGTCACCCGGCGAGCTTAACCGCTGCACGGGGCGGTAGGGCCGCGGTACGGGCGCCCGCACGACGACGTCGTTGCGCGGCGGCCCGGCGCAGCACCGCTTGTCCGGATCGATCCGATCCGAGGCGTCAGCCGCAGAACCACAGCCGAAGTGGGCCCGTTGTCGGGCAACGTGTGTCGCGCGGCCTCCCTGCGCACCGCAGCTCGGCCGGACCGGTCCACCAGTCACATCAGCCGCGGAACCACAGCCGAATGAGGGGCAGGCGAATCGTCAGGCACCGCGCGCCGTGCGACGTCCCGGCGCACTGCCGCTCGTCCAGACCGGTCGTCCGGCGCGTCAGCAGCGGAACAACATCCGAATGAGAGTGGGCCCGTCGTCGGGCAACGCGTGCTGCGCGGGCTCCCGGCGCACCGCCACTCGAGCGGACCGGTCGTCCGGCGCGTCAGCAGCGGAACAACATCCGAATGAGAGTGGGCCCGTCGTCGGGCAACGCGTGCTGCGCGGGCTCCCGGCGCACCGCCACTCGAGCGGACCGGTCTAACCGTTACGTCAGCCGCGAAACCACAGCCGAAAGGGCAGACGCATCGTTGGGCACCGCGCGCCGCGCGGCCTCCCGGCGCACCGCCACTCGACCGGACTGGCCAGTTCCGAGGCGTCAGCCGCAGCACCGCAGCCAGATGGGCCCGTCGTCGGGCAACGCGCGACGTCCCGGCGACTGCCGCTCGCCTGGGCCCGGTTGCCCGCGCCTCAGCGGCGGAACCACATCGGGATGAGGGTAGGCCCGTCGTCGGGCAACGTGTGCGTGACGCCGGTGCGGACGAACCCGTTGCGGGCG
Organism: Nocardia sp. bgisy118; assembly: GCF_057708605.1. Classification (NCBI taxonomy): domain Bacteria; kingdom Bacillati; phylum Actinomycetota; class Actinomycetes; order Mycobacteriales; family Nocardiaceae; genus Nocardia; species Nocardia sp. bgisy118. Next base: position 132,859 of record NZ_JBYISM010000014.1, read on the forward strand.
TAGAGGCGGGAGGAGCGTTCGGTGCTGGCCTCGAGAAACGCGGTCTCGGACGCGTCGGAGAACGCCTTCAGCCGGTCGGCGAGGATGGCGCCGCCCGCACCCTTGCCGCGGTGTTCCGGCACGGTGACGATCGCCTGGAGATAGCGGTGCGGGAACTCGCGCGGATGGTGCTCGGCGAGCAGCGCGGTGACCGCGACCAGCCTGGCCAGCGGACGCAGGCGCGGCGCGGCGTCGGCCATGGCGCGGGCCTCGGCCGCCTCGGCGACGACCCGATCTGCCGAGGTCACCGTCTGCCAGAGCGAGACCGCCCAGATCTCGTCGCCCGCGCCCGCGAGCCACACCTCATCGTCGCGGATGGCGCGTTCGACCAAACGCGGCGCGTGTTCGGTGCGAAAGGCCTCCGCGATCTCGGGGTGATCGGCGACCACCCAGGTCGACACCGCCTCGTCGACGGACCCGCGCGCGAACGCTGCCGCGATGGCGTCGATCTCATCGATATTGGCCCGCCGAACGGTTGTCTGCATGGTGAACCTCTCGATAGTGAACGGGGTAAACAGCCGACAATTTATGCAGCACAGCGCGCCGCGACCACCATTTCGTCACACTTGTTGGTGTGTCGAAATCACCGCCGTGCGCCACCTGCGGACGCGCGCTGATCCAGCCGAGCCGCGGACGTCGCCGACGCTACTGCTCGCGCTCCTGTCAGGCCCGCGCCTACCGGGCCCGCCGCGACCGGCGCGTTCCCGCCGCCCGTCCACGACCGGCCCGGCTCACCGCGGTCGGAATCACCCGCACCGCCGTCGAGATGACCGACCGCGAGAGCATCGACGGACTCACCATGCGCCGCCTCGCCAGCGAACTCGGCGTCGCAACCGCCGCACTCTATCGGCACTTCCCCGATCGAGAGGCGCTGCTCACCGCCATGACCGAGCTCGTCCTCGCCGAGAGCCCGCCGCCTGCGGAGCCCCTCGACTGGCACGCCGCCTTGACCCATGAGGCCGAACAGGAATGGCGGCTCTACCAGCGCCACCCCTGGCTGCTGCCGGTGCTGGCCCGCACCAGGCCGCCGGTCGGGCCCGCCCTGTTCGACATCCTGGAACGCTCGTTCACCGCGTTGGACGAACTAGGTCTGTCCCGCGACGACGCGCTCGCCGTCTACCTCGCCTGCTCCGGCCTCGTGCAAGGCCTGGCGCTGCTGTGGAGCGCCGACCGCGGCGGACGGACGGCGAGCGCGGAACCGCAGGATTCCGAGATCGTGCGCGCCGAACTGGTCGAACTCGTCGTCGCCCGGCCGGTCCTGCGGAAACTCTTCGCCTCAGGCCCGCCTGGCCCGGAACTGGACTTCGACAAGCTGGTGAGCGAGGGAGTCGGCCTGCTGCTGGACGGCGTCGCCATGCGCCGCCTGAAGAAGACCGAATAGCCTATGCCAATGACCGCTGTTGCAGATCGCTCACTCGGACCGGAATTGGCGCGCACCGTAACCATCGGGCCGGACACCGACGTGCTGGTGATCGGATTGACGTCCTCGGAGAACGGTCCGTCGATCGCGCCCGACGACCTGTTCGGCGATGTGCTCACCGCCGACGTCCGCGCGGAGCTGCTCGACCAGCTGGGCGCGGTCGGCGCCAAGGGCAAGGCCGAAGAACTGACCCGGGTGCCCGCGCCCGCCGGGCTGGACAACGTCACCAGCATCCTCGCCGTCGGGCTCGGCGCCGCCGACAAGGTGGACGCGGAGCAGATCCGCCGCTCCGCCGGTGTCGCGGGCCGCGCGCTCGACGGCACCGAGCTGGTGGCGACCACGCTGTCGGGCCTGGATCTGGGCGCGGCGGTCGAAGGCTTCTACCTCGGCGCCTATTCGTTCACGCCGTTCCGGTCGGAGAAGTCCGCGCCCAAGGCGGACGAGCAGCCGGTCGCCCGGATCGAATTCCTCGTCCCCGAGGCGGACTTCGGCGAAGAGGCGCTCTTCCGCGCGCAACTGGTGGCCGAGGCCGTCGCCACCGCGCGCGATTTCGTGAACACCCCGCCCAGCCACCTGTTCCCCGCCGAATTCGCCACGCGCGCCCAGGTATTGGCCGAGGCCGCGGGCCTCGAGGTCGAGGTGCTCGACGAAAAGGCTTTGGAGGCGGGCGGTTACGGCGGAGTACTCGGCGTCGGCAAGGGCTCCTCGCGCCCGCCGCGGCTGGTGCGGCTCACCTACTCCGGCGGACCCAAGAAGATCGCGCTGGTCGGCAAGGGCATCACCTTCGACACCGGCGGCATCTCCATCAAGCCCGCGCAGAACATGGAGAACATGACCTCGGACATGGCTGGCGCCGCCGCGGTCATCGCCACCACCCTGCTCGCGGCCCGGCTGAGCCTGCCCGTCACGGTGAGCGCCACCGTCCCGATGGCCGAGAACATGCCTTCGGCCACCGCGCAGCGCCCCGGCGACGTGCTCACCCAGTACGGCGGCACCACCGTCGAGGTGCTCAATACCGACGCCGAAGGCCGCCTGATCCTCGCCGACGCCATCGTCCGCGCCGCTGAGGAGTCCCCCGACTACCTGATCGACGTCGCCACCCTCACCGGCGCCCAGATGGTCGCCCTCGGCACCCGCACCCCCGGCGTGATGGGCACCGACGAATTCCGCGACCGCGTCGCCCGCCTCTCCCGCGAAGTCGGCGAAAACGGCTGGGCCATGCCCCTTCCCGCCGAACTCCGCGCCGACCTCAACTCCAAGATCGCCGACCTCGCCAACGTCGCCCAGCACCGCTGGGGCGGAATGCTCTCGGCCGCACTGTTCCTGAAGGAATTCGTGCCGGAAGGTGTGCAGTGGGCCCACCTGGACGTCGCGGGCCCGGCGTACAACACGGGCGGGCCGTTCGGGTACATCGGGAAGGGCGGGACCGGTGTTCCGGTTCGGACGCTGATCGCGGTGATCGAGGACATCGCCGGGGAGTGAGTTCGCGGGTGCGCCGTCCTGTTCGGGGGCGGCGCGCCGTTGTTCTGATGAAGCCAGCCGACTACAGGGCAACCTCGGCGTCCTCCTGGACCCCGGAACCATCGATCGCGTAGCCAGGCGATGTCGGCATACGATCCGCAAATAGACGATGCTCCGCTCAACGCGAACCGAGTGTTCATGTTGAGTTCGACCTCGCCATGGGAGCACTTGCGACCAGAAGAGCGGGATCAGGCCGCGTTCATCCTCGGCGGTGAGCACCCCGTCTCAGTCCGGGTCGGCCAACACGTCTCGGATCACGCGCGCTGACCGAAGCGAAGCGAATCCCCACTCGGTGACAGGCATTCGTTCGCCCAACGAATTAGATGAACCAGCCTGGCTCAACCAGCTTGAACGTGACCCGGTAGCGGCCGGCGGCGCCGCTGAATTCGAGGACTGGCGTGGCCTGCGCGTTGGGAAAGGTCAGGCGTTGAGGCCGGCCGATGGGGTCGTCATTCCCTTTGGGAAATTCCATGTAGATGGTGTGGAGGCCCCGCAAGGTGTCCGACACAGTGTCGGCGAGAACGGCTGCGCGCTCGTTTGCGGGCTGCCCTGCGGTGCGGGTGAGGGCCGCGCTCCACGCACCGTTCAATGCGGTTCGGTACGCGGCGATCACATCGTCGTCAACGTCTCGACCGTTGTCCTTTTCGACCAGCTGCACTACGTACAGCGAACGGGGATCGTAGTCAGCGACCGGAACATCACGACTGCGTCTGTCTCCATCGTCCATCTCGTCCCAGAATCCTCCTGGTCCAGTGACGGTGAACTCGGTCTGCGAGGCAAGACCGATACCTGTCGGGATACTGCCTCGGAACAGCAACATGTAGATGTCGTCGGAGCCCCACTCATCCAATCCGCTACCGGTCTCATCGACGCACTTCATCACATCGACGGTTACATTCGCCATGACTTCGCCTCCTGTCGGTGAAGGAGAACGAGGTGTGCTCGGTCTCCTGGCTGAACTCCACTGCACGCCTACGGACCAGCGCGGAAAGCCCCCCGGCGCCCTGCTCTGGTCGTCGCGCCGCCCGCGGCCACCCTCCGGGCGATCTCGATCGTCGACTCGTTGACAACGATGCGCTGGTCGGCGGGCACCTCGCCGATCTCGATTGCTAGGGGTTCCCGGTTTCGGTACCGCCCAAGAACAGTGAACAAAGCTCGGACCCCGTCTGGCCGCCGAGGAAGGTAGGGCCGATCGCAAAGCAGCCGTTCAAGAGGAACAGCCGCACAGGCTCCAGAACGGGGATGGAGAAGACACCCGGGGGTTCCAACCCAGGCCCGTTCCAGAGTGAATGCGCAGGCAACACATCCGGATTCGCTGACGCAGTGGCAGGCACAGCAAGTACTACGGTCGCCGCGGCCATGGCCGCGGCGACCGCCGTGCTCTTGAACGTGAACATTGCATGATTCCTTCCGTGCTCGACGATGCGATCCCGAGCGTTACGAGTGATCCCGCCCAGCGCCGAGCGCCGTGCTGGCTCGTTCGGTGCTGTCAGTGCGCCGGGATTCCCGGCAGGACATGACTTTCGTGGACGCAGCACTGGATGGCTGGACAGTCGACGAACGCACCGATCCCGGCGCGCGCACTTCTCCTGGTGTAGACGATGAACACTTGCACTTGCAGCATTCGCCCACGTCCGACCCAACGCGCGAGTAGTGCCCTACTCGAATGCGCATGTCGAGAGTCTGCTGCGCTCGATAGACCGCAACCACAGCCGGTCGACCGGGCTGGAAGCCCGCATCGCGCCTGACTGCGGGAGGTAAGCCGGGTCCGGCAAACAACGCGCCCAGCACCGCTCAGCGGAAGCCCGGGTGGGTACCGAAGACGGACAGGTAGTCCGAGCGCACATCACCGAAACCAGACCGCCAGTCGAACTCACCGGCTCGCCCTGCCCGAAATCCTGGACAGCAACCGGCACACAGCCCAAAGACTCGTCACCGAACCGGATCACCGACCAAAGCGACCGCCCTCACCGTGTTGCGAGGCGTGCCAGGCCGAGAATCCCCTACAGATCCCGCAACTCCGCCTCGAACGCCCGCTGACGCTCAATCTTCTTCCTGGCGTCGTAATCCCGCATCCGCTGCGGATACCCCGTCTTGCGGACCTCGTACACCGGAATGCTCAGATCGCCTGCCAACCTTCGAGCCCCGCGCTCCCCGACGATCCGCCGCGTCCACTCACCGTCCGCGGCGACCAACACCACCGTGACATCCGTCATAGTGGTCTTCGGCTCCAGGTACCCCTCGACGCCGATGTGGGTGCGCACCCAGTCGGCGAGGTAGCGGGCGTCCTCGTTGTTCGAGGTCGACGCACGTGCGACGGACCCTCCCCGGTTCAGCGCGCCACGGAAACGATCGAGCAAACCCATTGACGCCGACCTCCTTCGTACACCGGATAAATGCTCACACCCGGTCCTCCCATACTGCCAGCTTCCCGGTAGAGACATGCCCTGTGCTACGCGCCACGCGGACGAGTGCAAGGATGGACCGCGGTACAAGAACCGCACAGATCTCCGGTGCCCACCAGAATGTTGGTGGCTTCCGGGTTTTCACCGCGACCAGCGGCGAGGACCCGCCAGAGATCAACTGTTGTAGAACCCGTCGAGCAGTCAGAGGAGTCAACGGACATGGCCTTCTCCGTCCAGATGCCGGCTCTTGGTGAGAGCGTCACCGAGGGAACGGTGACCAGGTGGCTGAAGCAGGAAGGAGACACGGTCGAGGTCGACGAGCCGCTGCTCGAGGTCTCCACCGACAAGGTCGACACCGAGATCCCGTCCCCGACGGCGGGTGTGCTGTCGAAGATCGTCGCCCAGGAAGATGATGTGGTCGAGGTCGGTGGCGAGCTCGGCGTGATCAGCGAAGCCGGTGAGGCGCCCGCCGCCGCACCCGCGCCCGCACCGGAGGCCGCGGCTCCCGCGCCCGCCGTGGAAGAGCCCGCCCCGGCTCCCGAACCCGAACCCGCCGCGCAGGCCCCGGCCCCGCAGCCCGCCGCCGCGTCGGCAGGCCCCGCCGAGGGCACCTCGGTGAAGATGCCCGAGCTGGGCGAGTCGGTCACCGAGGGCACCGTCACCCGCTGGCTGAAGTCGGTCGGCGACACGGTCGAGGTCGACGAGCCGCTGCTCGAGGTCTCCACCGACAAGGTCGACACCGAGATCCCCTCGCCCGTCGCGGGCACCCTGCTGGAGATCTCCGCGCCGGAAGACGAGGTGGTCTCCGTCGGCGGACAGCTCGGCGTGATCGGCAGCGGCGCCCCCGCGGCCGCCGCTCCGGCCCCCGCGCCCGCACCGGCCCCGGCTCCCGCCCCGGCCCCTGCTCCGGCGCCCGCGCCCAAGCCCGCCCCGGCCCCCGCGGCCGCCGCTCCGGCTCCCGCGCCCGCACCGGCCCCGGCTCCCGCCCCGGCCCCCAAGCCGGCTCCGGCCAAGGCTCCCGCCCCGGCCGCTGCCGACGGCAACGGCGCGACCCCGTACGTCACCCCGCTGGTGCGCAAGCTCGCCGAGGAGAACAACGTCGACCTGGCCACCGTGCAGGGTTCCGGCGTCGGCGGCCGCATCCGCAAGCAGGACGTGCTCGCCGCGGCCGAGGCCAAGAAGGCGCCCGCCCCCGCGGCCGCGCCCGCTCCGGCTGCCGCCGCGCCCACCAAGGCTCCGTCGGCTCCGGCCGCCGCGCAGCTGGCGCACCTGCGCGGAACCGTCCAGAAGGCCAACCGGATCCGGCAGATCACCGCCACGAAGACCCGCGAATCGCTGCAGACCACCGCGCAGCTGACCCAGGTTCACGAGGCCGACGTCACCAAGATCGCGGCGCTGCGTGCGCAGGCCAAGCGTGCCTTCAAGGAGCGCGAGGGCGTCAACCTGACGTTCCTGCCGTTCTTCGCCAAGGCGGTCGTCGAGGCGCTCGGCGTGCACCCGAACGTCAACGCCTCCTACGACGAGGGCACCAAGGAGATCACCTACCACGCCTCGGTGCACCTCGGCATCGCCGTCGACACCGAGCAGGGCCTGCTCTCCCCGGTCATCCACAACGCCAGCGACCTGTCGCTCGCCGGTCTGGCCCGCGCCATCGCCGACATCGCCGACCGGGCTCGCCACGGCGGCCTGAAGCCGGACGAACTGGCAGGCGGCACCTTCACCATCACCAACATCGGCAGCCAGGGCGCGCTGTTCGACACCCCGATCCTTGTTCCGCCGCAGGCGGGCATGCTCGGCACCGGCGCGATCGTCAAGCGCCCGGTGGTGGTGACCGACGAGACCGGCAACGAGTCGATCGGCGTGCGCTCCATGTGCTACCTGCCGCTCACCTACGATCACCGGCTCATCGACGGCGCGGACGCAGGTCGCTTCCTGACCACGATCCGTCACCGCCTCGAAGAGGCCGCGTTCGAGGCCGATCTGGGTCTGTAACCCGGGAAGGTTCGTCCCGCAATGAAGGTCGTGATCGCCGGTTCGTCCGGGCTGATCGGGACGGCGCTCGTCGCGGCCCTGCGCCGCGACGGGCACGAGGTGGCGCGGCTGGTGCGCCGTCCCGCCGCCGCACCGGACGAGTTCGTCTGGAATCCCGCTCGCGCCGAGCTCGACGAGCGGGCGCTGCGCGGGGCCGACGCGGTGGTCAACCTCTGCGGGGCGAGCCTCGGCAGGCGTCGCTGGAACGGCAGCTTCAAGCAGGAGCTGCGCGACAGCCGCATCACCCCGACCGACGTCCTCGCCAACAAGGTGGCCGCCGCGGGCGTGCCGGTGCTGGTCAACGCCAGCGGCGTGCACTACTACGGCGGCACCACCGGCGACCGCGTGGTGGACGAATCCTCCCCCGCCGGTTCGGGTTTCCTCGCCACGCTGTGCCGTGACTGGGAAGCCGCGACCGGTCCGGCCAGCGCCGCGGGCGTGCGCACCGTGCTCGTGCGCAGCGCCGTCGTGCTGTCCAAGCACGGCGGGATGCTCGGCATGCTGCACCCGCTGTACTCCCTCGGGCTCGGCGGGCGACTCGGCACCGGCCGCCAATACACGCCGTGGATCTCGATGGACGACGAGATCGGCGCGATCGTCTTCGCGCTCACCAACGACACCGTGTCCGGGCCGATCAACGCAGTCGGCCCGGCCCCGGTCACCAACGCCGAATTCAACCGCGCCCTCGGGCGCGCACTGCACCGCCCCACCCCGCTGGTGCTGCCCGCGTTCGCCCTGCGCGCGCTCGTCGGAGAGTTCGCCGACGAGGCCATCCTGCGTGGGCCCCGAGCCATCCCCACGGCGCTGGAGGAGGCGGGCTATCCCTTCCGCCATCCAACGATCGGCTCCGCCCTGGCCGCGACCATCGGCCGCGACTCGGACGACCGGTGATCCGCGTCCGCAGTGCCGCACCTGGCATTCCCACGGCCTGAGAAAGGCCGCTCCCCGCCGCCGGGCCGCGCTCGCCGCCGCCTGGACGAATGATTCCACGAGGCCGAACATTGGCTGCGGCCGTTGAGGTCGGTTGAGGGCCTGCTGCTGATGTGGCGGAGGATACGTTCGAGCCGACCGGCCTGCCTGGGGCGAGGTCGGAGCTATGCGGACGGCTACTCGGGCGAAATTCGATCGCCAACCGAGTCGATCGGCGGCACGCTCTTCGGCATGGAAGAACCACAACACAGGATTCGCGCGCTCCACACGGAATCCACCGTCACCGTCTACCAGGCGTACTCCCCGGTCATCGGCGGGCCCGCCCTCCGCGACGGCCGCTTCCCGGCGGCATGGAAACGCGACCGGATGACGTGGATCAAGCCGTCATTTCTGTGGATGATGTACCGCTGCGGCTGGGGTACGAAGCCGGATCAAGAGACCGTCCTCGCCGTGGAGATCTCACGTGACGGCTTCGACTGGGCATTGCGGCATGCATGCCTGTCCAGCTATAAGCCCGGGCTGCATGCCGACCGCAGCACCTGGCAACGCCAGCTGAAGGGCTCGCCCGCCCGAGTCCAGTGGGATCCCGAGCGCGATCTGCACCTGCGGCCCCTCCCGTACCGCTCTCTGCAACTCGGGCTCTGCGGCGAAGCCGTGCGACGTTACGCGGACGAGTGGACAGTCGACATCAGCGACGTGACTCCACTCGCCCGCGAGATTCACGCGCTGGTCAACGACGGCGACCTCGACTCTGCCGCCAAGCTCCTGCCCCAGGAGCGCCCCTACCCCGCCGCGGACGAACTGCTGGCACATCTTCGTCCGTGACCGTGGTCTTCCGCAGGCGGTCCCACCTCCAGGCCAGGAGCGCTTTGGGGAACTGCGGCTGCACCTGCTCGCCTTGGCGGGCTGCCAGTCCCGCGCGGCCACGGGACCGCACAAGCGCTCACGGCGATAGCCGTCGCCGGACCAACTGCGGACAGCAGGTGACCGAACCCGCATTGCCGGGCGTTCCGGCACGCGCGATGATCGGATTCGAACACCAACCGGAAGGCCACGCCGGCAAACACCTCGCACACTGCGCGGGGAATGCCGACCTCCTTCACCGAACCACGGAGAACCTCGTTGACCGCCATGGACACCCGCCACGCCACCGTCATCCGCGACGCGCACGAGGGTGACCTGCCCGCGGTCCTCGACATCCACAACGCCAACATCGCCACCTCCACCGCCATCTGGGACATCGACGAAGTCGGCATCGACGAGCGCAAGACCTGGTTCCGCACCCGCACCGCCGCGGGCATGCCCGTCCTCGTCGCGGAAGTCAAGGGCGAAGTCGCCGGCTACGCCAGCTACGGCCAGTGGCGGCCGAAGGTGGGATACCGCTACTCCGTGGAGAACTCGGTCTACATCGCCGACCGCTTCCAGCGCCGCGGCCTGGCCAGCGCCCTGCTCACCGAATTGATCGACCGCGCCGCCCGATCCGGTCGCGTGCACGCCATGATCGCCGCCATCGAATCCAGCAACACCGGTTCGATCGCGCTGCACGAGCGATTCGGATTCGTCGTCGTGGGTGAATTGCCGGAAGTCGGCCACAAATTCGGCCGATGGATGGACCTGACATTGATGCAGCTGACGCTGCCGGTCGAAGTCTGAAGCCGCCATTCCAGCGGACCACTATCTCTCTACCGACGGCTCGCCCCGCAAGCGTGTGGCATACCGCACACCGAGTCCCTGACGAGCTCGCAATCGCAGGGCGTACCGTCAACGACGTGAACGACACGCGCACCACCCGGTCCGCCCGCTTCGATCGCACCCCGATCGTCGTCGAGGATCTCGGTCTCATCGACTACCACTCCGCCTGGGACGTGCAGCGAACCATCGCCGCCGAACGCGCTGAGGGCATGGGATCCGACCGCCTGCTGCTCCTCGAACACCCCTCCGTATACACCGCGGGCCGCCGCACCGAGGAGGAAGATCTGCCCATCGACGGCAGCCCGGTGGTGCAGGTCGATCGCGGCGGGAAGATCACCTGGCACGGCCCCGGCCAACTCGTCGGCTACCCGATCATCCGGCTGGCCGAGCCCGTCGACGTCGTCCAGTACGTGCGCCGCCTCGAGGAGGCGCTGATCTCGGTGTGCACCGACCTCGGCCTCGTGTGCGGCCGGGTCGAGGGCCGCTCCGGTGTCTGGCTGCCCGCTGACGACTGGAACCCCGAACGCAAGATCGCCGCCATCGGCGTGCGCGTGCAGCGTGGCGTTGCCCTGCACGGTATCTCGTTGAACTGCAACTCCATGGACGGCTTCGGGGCCATCATCCCGTGCGGCATCCGCGACGCGGGCGTCACCACCCTCACCCGCGAACTCGGGCGCGAAGTCACCGTCGCGGAGATCAAGCCGCTGGTCGCCGACGCGATCGTCCGCGCACTCGACGGCGAGCTTTCCGTCAGCGATCGCAACCTCCCCCGCGCCGCGCTGAGCCCCGCCGACGCCAAAGCCGCCGACGGAACCACCGGCGCAGGCGATACCAAAGCCGCGGGCGTCGAGGCGGTCGGCAGCACGGCCACCGCCACCCCGGAAGCGGGCGATACCCGAGGCGTAAGGTCGATGCAGTGACCTCAGTCGACACCCCGACACCGCACAGCGCGTCCGCACCCAACGGCCGCAAACTCCTGCGCATCGAAGCCCGCAACGCGGAAACCCCCATCGAGCGCAAACCCAAGTGGATCCGCACCCGCGCCACCATGGGCCCCGAGTACACCGAACTCAAGGGCCTGGTGAAGCGCGAGGGTCTGCACACCGTGTGCGAAGAAGCGGGCTGCCCCAACATCTTCGAATGCTGGGAAGACCGCGAGGCCACCTTCCTCATCGGCGGCGAACAGTGCACCCGCCGCTGCGACTTCTGCCAAATCGACACCGGCAAACCCGCCGCCCTCGACCGCGACGAACCCCGCCGCGTCGCCGAAAGCGTCCAGGCCATGGGCCTGCGCTACTCCACCATCACCGGCGTCGCCCGCGACGACCTCGAAGACGGCGGCGCCTGGCTCTACGCCGAAACCGTCCGCGCCATCAAGACTTCGAACCCCAACACCGGCGTCGAACTCCTCATCCCCGACTTCAACGCCGACCCCGACCAACTCGCCGAGGTCTTCTCCGCCCGTCCGGAAGTCCTGGCCCACAACCTCGAGACGGTCCCCCGCATCTTCAAGCGCATCCGCCCGGCCTTCCGCTACGAGCGCTCCCTTGCGGTGCTCACCGCCGCCCGCGAAGCAGGGTTGGTCACCAAGTCCAACCTCATCCTCGGTATGGGCGAAACGCCGGAGGAAGTCACCCAAGCCATGCGCGATCTGCACGAGGCGGGTTGCGACATCCTCACCATCACCCAGTACCTCCGTCCCTCCCCGCGGCACCATCCCGTGGACCGCTGGGTCAAGCCGGAGGAATTCGTCGAGCACTCCAAGGTCGCCGAAGAAATCGGCTTCGCCGGAGTCATGGCGGGTCCGCTGGTCCGCTCGTCCTACCGGGCGGGACGCCTCTACGCCCAGGCCATGACCCACCACGGTCGCGAAATCCCCTCGGCGATGGCCCATCTCGCCGAGGAAGGCACGGCTTCCCAGGAAGCCTCCTCCGTCCTCGCCCGCTTCGGGAGTTGATCTGGTCGTCCGCAGCGTACGCGTACCGCGGGGTATTCCCGACCGTCGCGGTGACGCATAGCCCGGATGTGCAGACAGCACGCCACCCAGAACATCACACAGTTCCTCATTAGCCGCGGAAGGCGTCGGCGCCGTGGGAGCTCTCGCCAGGCGGATGGTCAGAGCGGCCGAACTTGGTTGTCGACAACACCGACCCAGATGTAGTCGCGTGCTCTGGTCAGCGCGACCATCGTCTGTCGGGCAGCCAGTTCGGCTCTATCGCGTTCCGCCCCCGTCAGCTCGGCGACCGGTAGGCCGGAGCGAGTGATGATGTGGAAGACCCGGATCCGGGTTCAGCGCGATCAGCATCTCCACAGGATCAGCTTCTGCGCTGTCCACTCGACGGACATCGAACGGAGTGGTCGTCCGCCGGAGGGACCACCATCCCGACATTCATCGGGATTGGTTCAGCTCACACATGGCGGTCCGAGCCCGAGCGTCCGGGACCAGCCCGACTATTTGCTCGACCGTGAAAGGAACCGGGCGACAAGGGCCTACCACGCGAGCGGCGCCATCGGGGCGAGGCCGAGATCGGCGAGCGCTTCCGCGCCGGATGCGGCATGATCACCGCCGGCGAGCAACCGGGTCCGCGCCGACTGGTAGCGGCAACCGGCGGCGTCGAACGCATCCGCTGTGGCGAGGAGTCGCCGCCGGTCGCGAGCGAGCAGCGCGTCGGCTCGGTCCACGATGGCGACGGCGACGGGGTTCCCGGCCACGATGGTCCTGGCCTCGATCACGCGGTCGCCTGCGTCAGGACTCCCAGCGAGTACGGCGGCTTCGGCCCGAAGTGCCACATACCAGTGCAGCCAGATCCACGTGACCCATCTCCACACCTCCCCTGGCTCCGGCGACATCCGGTGGAGCGCCTCCTGCGCCTGCCCGCGATGGAGTATGGCCAGCGTGTCGAAGACCGCGCCGTAGCCATGGGTGTGCCACGGTGAGGCGCCGATTCGACGCAGGACCGCTTTCCATTCGTTGCGGGCGTCGTGGTCGTCACGCAGGTCGTGGATCATCACCACACCGGCCACCGCCGGACCGAGAATCTCCTTGGCGGGGCTGCCTGCCCGCTGCCACGCTTCGAGGAACCGAACACTATGGGTGAGTATCTCGCCGACATTGCCCACCAACGCCTCGGCCACCAGCAGCCAGCTGGTGGCACGATGGCCGACCTCGGCCAGCAACGGGTGCTCCGCAAGTTGCCGCGCCCACCGGCGGGCGCCCGGCAGGTCGCCCACGCCGAGGCTGGCCTCGGCGGCTTCGCCGAGCGCTTCGATCAGCTCGTGGGTGGCGGCCGGAGTGGGTGATGCGGACTCCAGCAGCGTGATTCGCTGCCGCGCCGTGGCCGCGGCACCGAAGGTGTCACCGGCCCAGCTCTGAGCGCCGGCGAGCGTGTCTAGTGCGGCGGACTCGGCGAGTGGGTCGCCAGTGCGGCGCGCCAGCTCGACCGCGCGTTCGGCGCACGCGATCGCCGGTACGGCATCAGCGGCGGGAAGCTGGGCGGTGAGAGCCTCGGTAAGCACCCGCCCCGCCTCGGCCAGCGCCACCGCCGCCAGCGCGGCGGGGTCGTCGCCCGCCAGCTGCCTCGCCTCCGTGATGAGTGCGCTCGCCTCCTCCGGTGGCAGGGTGCGGACGAACTTGCTGGAGAACCGGTACGCGTTGGCGGCGGCGGTCGCCAGGTCGCGGGCGGCCCCGGCGGTGTCGCCGGACCGGTGGGCGGCGTCGGCGGCCGCACGATTCAGGCGATACATATCGTCGCCGCGCATCTGGCATCCGGCCGCGGCGGCGGCGTGACGCAGCATCGAGGCGGCGGCCGTGTCGTCCGAGAGGGCGGCCGCCTGCTCGTAGCGCATCTGGGATTCGACGATCAGGTTACGGCTGAAAAGCAGATCTGCCAGGTGCCGGGCGAGCCGGTGCGCGTCCGTGCGCTGCTCCGGCCGCTCGGCCGCCCAGCTCATCGCGGCGCGGAAGTCGTCGGCCACCGCGTCGAACCGTGCGCGCCTTCCCTCTCCCACCTCCGCCAGGTTCGCGGCCTCGACCAGGCACCAGCGCACGTGCCGAGACCGGGTGTCGACCAGCTCACCGGCCTCGGCGAGTTGCTCCATCCCGTACTGCCGGATGGTTTCCAGCGCCCGGTATCCGGTCCCGCTCGCCGAAGCTGTCACCACCAGCAGGCTCTGCTCGGCGAGCCGCGCCAATCCGTCGGCCACCACGCCTTTCTCGGACTCGACCACCTGCGCCGCCGCCCCGATGCCGAACGACTTCATGAACACCGACACTCGGCGCAGCAGCATTCGATCGTCCGGATCCAGCAAAGCATGACTCCAGTCCAGCGCCGCCCGCACCGAACGGTGCCGGTCTTCGGCGCGGGAGCCGCCCGCGAGCATCCGCAGTTGGTCGGACAGCCCGGCTTCGAGGCCGTCCAGCCCCAATGTGGTCCAGCGGGCGGCGGCCAGCTCGATCGCCAGCGCCACCCCATCCAGCCGCTCGCAGAACACCGCGACCTGTTCGCGCAGTGCGTGATTCGGCGGCCAGCCGCTCGCCGCGGCGCGGTCCATGAACAACGCGACCGCATCCGAATCGCCCGCGCCCGCCAGCGACATCGGCGCGACCGGGTACACCCTTTCGAACGGCACCATCAGCCGGGCCCGGCTGGTCGCCAGCACCGTCACCCCGGGACAGGCCGCGAGCAGCCGTTCGACGAACAGCGCGACCCCATCGCGCACATGCTCGCAGTTGTCCAGCACCAGCAAGGCGCGCCGGTCGGCCAGTGCCGCAAGCACCGACTCGTCCATGCCACGACCCGGCTGCTCCCCGAGTCCGAGCGCCAGCGCAACCGTACCGGCGACCACGCACATGTCCTGGTTGGTGACTGGTACCAGATCGACGAACCACACCCCATCGGGATACGCACCAGCCGCCTCCGCGACAACCGCCAACGCGAGCCGGGTCTTGCCCACTCCGCCTGGGCCGACCGCGGTCACCTGGCGATGCTGCTCGAGCATCGCCAGCAACTCGGCGCGCTCGCGCGTCCGTCCGATGAACGACGTCAGCGGCGTCGGCAGCACCGGAGCCGTCCGCGACCGTCCGGCACCGGCCGACTTCGAGGCGTGCTGGGCGAGCGCCCGCCGATCCGGAACCTCCAGCTTGCGCAACAGCGAGGACACATGGCTCTCCACGGTGCGCACCGAGATGAACAGCCGAGCACCGATCTCGGCGTTGCTCAGATGCTCCCCCACCAGCGCCAGCACCTCGGCTTCCCGCGCCGAGATCTCCACCGTTACCGTCATGACCCTCAATCTTCCATCGCTGCGTCGTGATCCTAGGCCCTGCCTAGAAATTCGGCCGGATGCATCCGTGGCTCACATCGCGGCTGGGCGCCCGAGACCGGGGTTGCGTCGGCGAGATGGCAACGCGATCTGGGCCGCGGAGGCGCCGGATAGGACTTCGAGACAGGGCCTGGTCCGCGGTCGGTCCGTGGTGGCTGTCCGTGATCCGTGGGCAATCCGTGGACGGTTCCGTGGTCGCCACGGATGTGGGCAGGGGCCGCCGGAAGAGAAGCTGTGAATACGTCCGGTTCACCAATCGGGACCCACGCATTCAGGAGTGATCATGACCAGCTCTTCCACCCAGGGAATCAAGACCGTGCTGCATCCGGTGTCCGACCTGGCGGCGGCAAAGACGGTGTACACCGCACTGCTCGGCGTCGCGCCGCAGACCGACTCGCCCTACTACGTCGGCTTCGAGGCCGGGGGCCAGCACATCGGACTGGTCCCGGGCGGCGGACCGCAGAGCATGACCATCTCGGTGGCCTACTGGCACGTGCCGGACATCGACGCCAAGCTGGCCGACCTGACCGCCGCGGGCGCCACCGTGAAAGAGGCCGCGCGCGAGGTCGGCGGCGGCCGCCGGGTCGCCACCGTCACCGACGCCGACGGCAACGTCCTCGGCCTCATCCAGGACCGATGAGCACGGACCACCGAACCACCATCAGCAACACCTCACCGCCCCGGGCATCCAGGGCACCCACCCCAGACACCTACAAACCTAAGGGAACTGCCATGACCTCCATCGATTACATCACCCTCGAAACACCGGAGCCCGGGGCCGCCGAGATCTACGACGCCGCCTTCGGTTTGGGCGACAAGGTGCGAGTCCGCGCCGCGACGGCGCCGACGACCGGCTTCCGTGGATTCATCGTGTCGCTGGTGGTGTCCCAACCCAGCACCGTCGACAGCCTCGTCGGCACCGCGCTCGACGCCGGCTTCACGACGGTGAAGCCGGCGAAGAAGAGCTTCTGGGGATACGGCGGCGTCGTCCAGGCCCCCGACGGGGCGATCTGGAAGATCGCCACCTCGCAGAAGAAGAACACCCTCCCCGCCACCCGCGCAGTCGACGACGTCGTGCTGCTGCTGGGCGTCGACGATGTCAAGGCCAGCAAGCAGTTCTACATCGACCACGGCCTGACCGTCGAGAAGAGCTTCGGCAGCAAGTACGTCGAGTTCACCGCCTCGGGGTCGCCGGTCAAACTGGCCCTCTACGGACGCCGTGCCGCTGCCAAAGACGCCGGCGTCTCACCGGACGGCACCGGATCGCACCGAATCGTCATCGGCACCAAGGCCGAGACGTTCACCGACCCCGACGGGTTCGCCTGGGAGACCGTCTGACGTCCCGGGTCGACGGCCCCGACTACACCGGTCCCCCATCGAGACCATCGCTATCAACCACTGACACAGAAGGATTCCGGCTGATGACCACCACGAAGACCAAGTCCGCGGTCGCGTTCACCGACGAAGAACGCACCGCGATGAAAGAGCACGCCCAAGAGCTGAAGACAGCCGCCCGCCGCGGTTCCCGCGCCACCAAGGCCGACGGCGAGCAGGACGTGCTCGCGAAGATCGCCGAAATGACCGAATCCGATCGCGTCCTCGCCGAACGAATCCACGCCGTCATCACCGCGAGCGCACCGGAGCTGACGCCGAAACTCTGGTACGGCATGCCCTCCTACGCCAAGAACGGCAAGGTCGTCTGCTTCTTCCGCAGCGCGGAGAAATTCAAGTCGCGCTACGCCACACTCGGTTTCGAGGACAAGGCGAACCTCGACGACGGCACCCTGTGGGCGACGTCGTTCGCGCTGACGGCGTTGACCGCCGACGACGAAGCGATGATCGGCGAGCTGGTGAAGAAAGCAGCCCGCTGAGCGCCATCGGCCTGCCACCGTCTCCGGTGGCAGGCCGGCCCGCGCTTCCACCAACGGCCCAGCCGTTTCGGGCAACGATCGAGCTTCCCTCGCAGTACCCTCGTCGGTTGCGAGCAGATCGACCAAGCTCGATGTCAACTATCGGACCACCGCGGAGATCCTGAGCTGGTGCCTCGGTCTGATGCTCGGCGAAACCATCGATGCCATGGACGAGAGCCTCGATTCGATCGCAGGCTGCCGGTCCGAGGTCGATGGTCCCTCACCCGTCCTGCACGAATGCACCACGCAGAGCGACGAACACACGCGGATCGTCGCCACCGTCGAGGAATCGATCGCCCGCGGAGTCGAACCCGGCGACATCGGCGTCGCCACCCGCTTCAACAACTTTGCCGACCGAATCCGCGAGCAGCTGGGCACCGCGGGGATCCCGGTGTCGAGTCTGGCGAAAACGACCTCCGCGTCCAGGCCATGGGCCTGCGCTACTCCACCATCACCGGCGTCGCCCGCGACGACCTCGAAGACGGCGGCGCCTGGCTCTACGCCGAAACCGTCCGCGCCATCAAGGCTTCGAACCCCAACACCGGCGTCGAACTCCTCATCCCCGACTTCACCGCCGATCCCGACCAACTCGCCGAGGTCTCCTCCTCGCGCCCGGAGGTCCTGGCGCACAACCTCGAAACGGTCCCCCGCATCTTCAAGCGCATCCGCCCGGCGTTCCGCTACGAGCGCTCCCTCGCGGTCCTCACCGCGGCCCGCGAAGCAGGGCTGGTGACGAAGTGTGCGGACCGCAATCCCGGCCCGGACTGACCGCGAACAGTCAGCGGCCTGCTGCAACCAGGTCGGGTGGACAGAGGTCGTCCAGTCGCCGACATCGCCACCGATCCTTACATCTGCGTTCCCGGGCGACGACGATCGAATCGGATTCCGTGGCGGCGGACAAGCTTCGGGCGCCTGATCAAGCGTGGCCCGCGATCGCTGCCTGCCGATCTGGACACGGCTCTGCGGGGCAGTTCGGCGGGGATCGGACTCGACCGTTTCTCACCGAGCTCACCGTACGGTGGAACCGTATCCGGTTTCGGCGCGTCTAGTGGGTTGTCGGTAATTTTTGGCCCAGCACGGTTCGAGCGGTTGCGGGAGGGGTTTTCGGGTGGGTATCGAGATTCCGGAACCGTTGCAGTGGGCAGCGAAATACGTTGTGGGCGCGGGTGATTGGCCCGAGGGTGATGAGACGGCGATGCGTCGGGTGGAGACGGCGTGGACGGGGCTGGCGACCACGCTGCGCGATCTCGACGACGAAGCCACCGGGGTGGTTCAGCAGGCCATCCAATCCCTCGACGGTGAGACCGGCAAAGCCCTGACACAACATTGGGACAAGCTCGGGGGCGGGCAGGGCGCCTTCGAAGGCCTGATCGAACACATCGAGACCCTGGCCGATCAGATCGGTGACGGCGCTGCCGATATCGAGCACACCAAGCTGGTGATCATCGCCTCACTGGTGATCTTCGCGATCGAAATGGCTGCGGCCTTGGCCGAGATGGCCACCGGGGTGGGCGCGCCCGCGGGTGCGGCGACCGCGGCCGCCGCACAGACGGCGACTCGGATCACGTTGCGGATCCTGATGAAGAAGCTGCTGCAGAAGATCATCTCCAAGGCAGCGTTGAAAGCCGCCGGGCGTGCGGCGTTGCGTGGAGCGTGGGAAGCGGTCCTCGAGGAAGCCGTCCTCGACATCGGGTTGAAACTGGCGCAGGTCGCGGCGGATCGGCGGGATCCGTTGTCGAAGCAGGAGTGGATCGACTCCGGTAAGAACCTGATCACCGCCGGAGTCGGCGGCGCCACCGAAGGCCTGCTCGGCGGCGGGAGCGGTGACGGCAACGGCGGCAACCCGATCACCAACGCCCTGAAAGATGGTGCGAAAGAGGTCGGGGCCAGCCTGGTCGGCGAAGTCGCCAGCGCGGCGACCGATGCCGCACTCAACGACAAACCGTTCGATCTTTCCGAGGTGTTGACCACCGAGACGTTGACCTCGTCGCTGGCCGGTGCCGGTCAGAGCGGGTTGGAGAACGCCGGTAACCGCGGCGGCGGCAACGACACCGGCGGCAACGACAACCAGAACGACGGCAACGGCAACGAGCAGAACAACAGCAGCCAGAACCAGAGCAGCCAGCAGAACCAGAACCAGCAGGATTCGGAGAACCAGAACCAGCAAAGCCAGCAGCAGAACCAGTCGAGTCAGCCGAATCAGAGTCAGGGCAACCAGACCAATCCTGCCGGTACCACCGACGACGACTCGCAAACCCAGCCCTCCGGCACCAATCAACAATCCCAGCAGTCGCCGTCTCAGCAGTCCCAGCACCAGGACACCCCGCAGCAGTCTCAGCCCCAACAGTCGTCACAGATGCCGCAGTCGCAACAACCTCCGGATACCGGGTCGACCGGGTCGAACCAGAACCCCGACCAGGCCACCGACACCTCCTCGAGTCGGCCCGACCACACCGACGATCCCTCCAACCGCCAGGACACGCAACCGTCCCAGCAATCCCAGCAACAGGATTCGCAGCCGTCCAGCCAGCAGCCAGAGCAGCCGTCGAATCAGCAAGATTCGCACCCCTCCAACCAGCCGCCCCAACAGCCGACCCATCAGCAAGACTCGCAGCCCTCCCCCCAGCAGAACACCCCCACCGATCAGAATCAGAACCAAGCCCGCCCGGATACCCCGTCGAACCCGACGAGCACCGATACCACCAACCCGCCCTCCGGGACCACATCTTCCCCCGGCACGCCCACAACTCCGTCCGCCCCGGCGTCTCCATCAATGCCGGTCACCCCGGCAAACCCCGCCTCGCCCGCGATGCCGTCCAATCAGGACGGCATCAGCCAACCGTCCAGCAGCACACCCACGTCGAGCACTCCGTCGACGCCGAACACGCCATCGTCTCCGTCGACACCCGGCTCCTTGTCGACACCCGGCTCCTTGTCGACACCCGGCTCCTTGTCGACACCGTCAAGCCTCAGCCAACCGACCGGCACCACTCCGACGGCAGGCACCCAGAACTCGACAACCAACCCGGCGTTCATCGACACCACCACCGCCTCCACCGCTACCTCCACCCCCGCCACAACCAGCCCGCCAACGTCCTTCCCGACCAACACCCCTACAGACGCCGCCACCCGCACCCCGCAGCAATTTCCCATCACCGGCGACCCGGGCGCATCCGCGGGATCCCCCACCACCAACGCACCCCAACGCACCCAACCCAGCCCCCAGAACATTCCCCAAACCCACCGCCCCGACACACCTCCGTCTCGCCCGGACAACGCCTCACCCGCCAACATTCCCGCCAAACCCACCTTCCCGGGTACGGCCAACCCCCAGAACACCGCCATCGGCCCGGACACCCCGACGCGCCCGAATCCCGGCTCTCCTGCACAACCCGGCCTTCCTACGAAACCGGGTTTCCCCTCGAATCCGACCGACAACTCGAACCACCCTGGTAAAGCCGCCCACCCCGCACCCCAACACCAGCAAACCTTTCTCACCAGCTTGCCGGGCAACCGCACACCAGAGTCCACCCCGACACCGAACCGCTCACCTTTCGCCAATCTCCCCGACAACCGCGCACCCCTCTCGAACGCCCCCTCTCACCCCAACCGCATCAACCCGAATCACTCAGCGCCTGAACCCCATTCAGGCGAACCCACCAAGAAGAACCCCTACCAGCGCACCTACCAGGAATGGCAGGACCGCTTCGAACAAGCCGAGTACAACCCCAATTCCAACCCTTGGAACACCGAGACCACCCCAACCAGCTCGCGCCCCGAGTCTCCAACTCAGCCCTCGACCGCCGACACGAAGAACCCTGCGCAACCACAACAACCGAACAACTTCACCCGCACCGACATACCCACGACACCGAGTAAAAACTCGCCGAGAAACTTCGACACCGGAAAACCGGACCAGCACCCGGCCGCCCCAGATCCACGCACCGGCCGGACTTCCGAACCTCCAACCGGCCAGGGCAATCCGTCAGGGAGTCCAGCGAGTCGGGTCGGACGGACGCAACCGGGCCCGCACGGCCTGCCTCCTGATGGAACCAACCAGACAGGTTCAGGCCAACCCGTCCACGATTATCCGACTCAGCCGCTACCGGTGACCCCAGCCGCGCCATTGAGTCCACGGCTGCAAGAATATTTCGATCTTGGACAAAACACGCCGGCCGGGCGATCCTATTATGAGGAATCAGACACGGAAATGCGGGAGTATGCCCATTGGGTGATACCCGCCAAAGGATTCTATACGGTGGACATGCACGGAGACCCGAGCGCTGTAGGGATCGGTGACGACGAGCTCTCACCCGCCGACCTTGCCGCACTGATCCGAGCCGACCCGCAATGGAAAGGCCAGCCCATCCGTTTGCTGTCCTGCGAAACCGGACAGGGTGCGGACCCCTTCGCCCAGCACCTTGCCAACGAGCTGGGCGTACAAGTATGGGCCCCCAACGAGATCGCATGGACAGGCGAGGACGGACATATCGTGGTCGCGACCGAAGTATGGGATCCGGTTCTCGGCGAGAACCAGGCGAAGGACCCACCGGACGGCAACTGGGTACTGTTCGAACCCAAGGGCAAGTAGAGAAGGAGAATATCGTGGCCAGAATTGCACGCCTATTCGATGATGTGGATTCATCAGGCACACCCGTGATCTCCTCCCGGCGGAAAATAACAGACCCGGCGACCAAGGAGAGAATACTCGGCTTCCTCCACGGCGGAGCCGTCATCCGGGCTGCGAACGGAAAATCCATCGATATGATCGACCCGACCAAGGGAAAAGTGGTTCCGCGCATATACAAGACCGATGGCGAATGGATATGGACTGCAGCCACCCGCTACTACCTGGAGAAGTACGGCATTGCGCCGGAGGATGACTTCTTGTCGCACATCGAATCGAGTGGATACTTCGCCGCCGACCCCGGTCCGGATGCACGCCAGAGAGCGTATTCGCAATTGACGAACAGACCACACTGAGCTTGCACCCGACAGGAGGCGTTGGGACACAACGTATTGAATCGAAAATTCTTGGTTGCCTTGGTCGAGGACCGCGGGATGTAACGGACGGAACTGTGGCTAGTGCCGTGTCAGGCAGCCTTCGTAGGTAATCGGGGTGTCGGATCTTGGATCCGACGGCGAAGTCGCGGATGGGTTCGGCGTGTTGGTTACGCCAGCGGATGTAGGCGCCGATCGCGTCGTCCTGCTCGCCGTGGCTGCGGTGGTCGGTGCCGCCGAGTGCGAAGTACCGCAACGCGGAGAACTCGCACTCGATGCGGTTCAACCAGGACGAGTAGGTCGGCAAGAACACCAATTCCACGTCGTTGCCGACGCACCATTCCCGCACCTCGCGGCGTTTGTGGACCGAATAGTTGTCTGCGACCGGATACAACCTCTGACCTGGCCACCGTCGGCGCAGGGACTCGAGGAAGGCCAGGAACTCTGTCCAGCGTTTGCGGTCGCGGATGCGGTAGTAAAGCTGCCCGGTACGAAGATCCAGCGCACCGAGCATGTGCCGCACGCCCTGGATGCGGTTGTAGGTCGCACACAGCCGTTTCGGTGTTCGCCGACCAAACCAGCCGCGCCCGGCGCGGGGTTGCAGGTTCAGCGGCCCGAACTCGTCCACGCAGACCACGCGCCCGTCGGCAGGCGGATTGTCGTACAAGTCGAGCACCCGCTCCAGCTTCTCGCTGAACTCGGGTTCGTTGCTGGCTTTCCAGGTCTTGGTGGCCTGCCACGACACCCCCACGGCGCGCAGGATCTGCCGCAGTGTTCCCTGCTGATGTCGGCGATATCGTTGTGCCGCAATACCTCGACCAGTTTCGACAAGCTCCATGTGGAGAACTGCCAGCCCAGATCACGCGGGCAGCACCGGGCGATGGAACAGATCCGATCACGCGTCGCCTGATCGGTCTTCGCCGGCCTGCCCGCGCTCCATTTTGGGTCCAGCGCAGCGAAACCCCTCTCGTTGAAGTCGTGGATCACCTGCCGCACATACGATTCCGACACCTGCATCAGCTTCGCGATCATCGGCACCGGCTGATGCTGAGCCGAGGCCATCACCACGATCGCACGCCGCATCCGCACCGGCTGCTGACTACGCCGCGCGATCCGGGCGGGTTCGCGGCCCTCTTCCGGAAAGGGCCAGGTGCCGACGGGATCGCGACCGGCGGACCACAATTGCTCACCATGACCCATACAACCGGAGCCGATTGCACCGGGCCCACGCGATGAGCGCCGAGCGTGCGATAGCTCGCCTATCTCCGGACTTGGCGCCGCTGTGGGACGCGCTGTACCAACGCTTCTCATCGGGTCGTGTGGTTCAGCGAGTGCGCGTGGGCCCCCTGACCGCCATGCAGCAGGCGGCGGTGGCCGACCTGCTCGGGCTCGCTCGCCTGCCCGGTGAGTACGCGACCGTGCATCTCGCGACCGTCGACAGCGCATTGCGCGAGATCGCCGGCTGTGACACCAGAACCGCGCTCGAGTATCGAAACGGCCCGATCCCGGACCGGTCCGCGGAGCGGGCAGCCGCGATGGCGGAGCGAAATCTGTTGTGGGAGTGGCTCACGGATCATGATGTGGTACGCGCCCAGCCCGCCCTGGCGACATGGGCAGAGGCGATGCGGCGCAACGGTCTGATCGCGGGATCGGTGTCGCGCACGAAGACCGAGCTCGACCGTGCGTTGCGAGTCCTACACGAGCTGCCCGGCACCGGAGTACAGCTACCCGTGTTCGCGGCGAATGTGCTCGGAAACCCGCACGCGCTCGATGACGGCTCCCGCCTGCACACCATCGTGGTTCGCGCGCTGACCGCCCTCTACGACGCGCAACCTCCCGCCGACGCGATCGGCCTGCGGCAACTGTGGGCGCAGGCGGGTATCTCCGACGACGAACTGTCCTCGACGGTGCTGACCGCTGGACTGCCGATCACCGATGGTGACTCCGTCGTCGGCCGCATCCTGCGGACTTGCGCCGACTCCGGCCTCGCCGCAGTACTGAGTCTGCAGCAACTCCGCGCCATCTGCCGAGTACCCGAGGTCGCCGAGACCGTCTGGGTCGTAGAGAATCCCAGCATTCTCGCGACGGCCCTTACCCGATTCGGTCCGCACTGCCCGCCGATGGTGTGTACATCCGGCTGGCCGAGCAGCGCCGCCGTCGTCATGCTGGAACTGTTGTCGAACGCGGGCGCGAAACTGCACTACCACGGCGATTTCGATGGTGAAGGCTTGCGCATCGCAGCCAACCTCGTCGCGAGATTCGATGCCATCCCATGGCGTATGACCAGCGAAGACTACCTGTCCGCGGTCGGCAGCGAAGGCCCGCCGGCGGGCCGGATGACGCCTGTGCCGTGGGATGCCGAGCTGTCCGACCACATCAGCCGATCCGGGATAGCGTTGCCCCAGGAGCGCATCATCGATCGACTTCTGGCCGACATAGCACCGTGAGATGTCCGTCCCCGCGCTTATGGTTGCTGCTGACCGTCAGTCGAGGGG
Source organism: Nocardia sp. bgisy118 (assembly GCF_057708605.1). Classification (NCBI taxonomy): domain Bacteria; kingdom Bacillati; phylum Actinomycetota; class Actinomycetes; order Mycobacteriales; family Nocardiaceae; genus Nocardia; species Nocardia sp. bgisy118. The sequence goes on from NZ_JBYISM010000014.1 coordinate 157,625, forward strand.
AGGTTCCATGGATCCGATTCGGGTGCCACCCGAGATGTTCCGGTTCACCACCGGAGATCGCGCCGGCCTGTATGTGTCGATCCTCCATGCCTTCGGCGAGGCCAACGAGCGGATGGAAACTACCCTCGGGATCGACGACGTCCGGTCCCGCCTGCGCACGGTCGGTTGGCTCGAAGCCGTCGAGGACGACGACCTGACCCATGCCCTGGGGCAGCTGCGCGACTGGAATCTCGTAGACATCGTCCAGAACCACACCGAGAACTACCGCACCGCCGCCGAATACGAACGCCGCAACCTGCAGTATTCACTGACCAAACAAGGCGAAGCGGCCTTCGCCGGAGTCGTGCATGCGATGACCGTCCTGGCTTCGACCGGCGCGTTGCAGACCGCGGTCCTCGACGCGATTGCCGACCGCTTGGCCGATCTGCTGCGAGAGCTGGAATCGGGTTCGGATCGCCGCGTGTTCACCACACTCACCGAACTAGAGGCCCACCTCGAGGCGTTGCGCGGCAACACCAAACAGTTCAACGGCGAACTGCAGCGCCTGCTCCGCGACGAGGGCGTCGACCTCACGGTCTTCCACGAGGTCAAGGCCGCCACCGTGGCCTACCTGCGCGAATTCCTGACCGATATCGAGCACCGCACGCAGACCATCGCCTCGCGAATCCAGGCGGTGGACGACCACGGAGTCACCCGCGTCCATCAGTGTGCTCTGCTCGGCGCCGATCTGCCCCGGCTCACGGGAGCCGATCCGGCGGCGGCGTGGCTCGAGCAGCGTCGCGCACGCTGGGACGGACTGCGCGCGTGGTTCCTCCCGACGGACGGGGCGGCGCCGCGCATCGACCAGCTCCGCGTCGTCGGACGCAAGGCCATCGTCTCCCTGTTGCAGGTGCTCGACCGGATCACCGAGTCGCGTCGTCGTTCCAGCAGCGCCGTATCGGACTTCCGCGAGCTGGCGCGCTGGTTCTCGATACTGCCCGACCAGGACGATCTGCACCGCCTGTGGTCGACGGTGTTCGGCCTCGGATCGGCGCGACACGCGCACCTGGCGCACGAAGACCCCGAGCTGGTCGGCTACACGGAATCGTGGACGTCGGCGCCTGCCGTCGAAGTCTCCCCATTGCTCCGCGCCTCCGGCCGCACCGAACGCTACGGCCGCACGGGAGGGATTCCCGACGTCGCCGCGATCAGAGCCGAGCGTAAGGCCCGCGCCGCGATCGAACGCGCGGAACTGGAGGCGGCGTGGGACATGCTGGACACCGGTGGCGCCGTGCGGCTTTCGTCGTTCGGGAAGCTCGAGCACGGCGTGTTCGAGCGGCTGCTCGAGCTCCTCGGCCGGGCTTTGGCCTGCGCCCCCGGTTCGGGCGGCGTGCGTCGCGGCAGTACGTCCGACGGTCGTGTCGAGATCGCGCTCCGCCCACCGTCGGATGGCGCGATCGCGGAGTTGACGACCCCGCGCGGCGTCTTCCGCGGACCCGACTACATCGTCGAGATCGTCCGCGGCGGCGGCAGGCACTCCGAGGCGTCCGCGTGAACGCCCGACCGAGAGATCGGACCCCGGAGGGCCGCCGATGAGTGACCTCACCAATCAGATGGTCATCGCCGAACGCACGGAGGTCGCCCGCGGCGTGCGGCAACTGCTCGCCGCCCCGCTGATCGTGGAGCGCGACGCACCGGAGCTGTTCGACATCGTCCGGCGGCGGCGCGATCCGATCGCGAAGTGGTTCGACTACTACTGCGGATGGACGCTCATTGTGGAGCCGCGCCTGGGATACGCCCGCCTCGTGAAGGTGCGCGCGGCACTCGACCCGACCCGACCGGCTCGCAGGATGCGATCCGGCAGAGCCGAATTCGACAGGCTGCGTTACGTCCTGCTGTGTGTCACCGCCGCCGAGCTCTTCGCCGCACCGGTGACGACGATCGGCTTGCTGGCAGGCCGCGTGCGGGCCGCCACCGCCGAGGACCCGCCGCTCGCCGGCTTCGACTCCGCCGCACGCACCCACCGCATGGCGTTCGTGGATGTCCTGCGGCTGCTGGAGTCGTTCGGCGTCCTCCAGGTGATCGACGGCGTCACCGACTCCTATGTGGATTCCGATTCCGCGAAAGTCCTCTTCCGTGTCGACACGACACTGTTGTTGCGGCTGCTCGCCGCGCCAACCGGACCATCCCAGCTCGGCATCCCGGCGTCGGAAGTACCTCTGCGCGTGGACGAACTACTGGCCGAACTGGTCCGGGAGCGCCGGTACGGGCCCGCGAGCGACCCCGGCAAACACACCGACACCTCCGGCATCTCCGAAACTCAGCGCAATCTGTGGTTGCGGCACAGTGTGTTCCGCCGATTGGTCGACGACCCGGTCGTGTATTTCGACGATCTCACCGCCGACGAACGCGCCTATCTGGCGTCCCCGACCGGCAGGCAACTCCTGCGCAGAGCCGCCGACCAGGGTGGTTTCGTGCTCGAAGAACGTGCGGAGGGTGTGCTGTTCGTCGATCCGGAAGGCATCGCCACCGACTCCCGCTTCCCCGACGATGCCGCGACAGCGAAGGTCGCCGCCCTGCTCCTGCTGGACACGATGTCCGGTCCTGTCACCGACGAGCAGCTGCGTCGCGCCGCTACCGACCTGCTGACGAAATTCCAACGTTGGGCACGGACCTATCAGGGAGAGGAAGGCGCTCGGCAATTGGTGGCCGACGCACTGGTGGTACTGAGATCGTTCGGACTCGTCCGCACCCACGCATCGGGCCTCGTCGTGCCTCTCCCCGCCGCCGCCCGCTACCGCGTCACCGGTATTCGCACGTCCACAGCTTCCGAGGACCCCTCATGACCGTCACCGCATTGCCGAACCTCGTTCCCACCACCGAACGGGAACCGCGATGGGCACCCACCAGGGCGGGCATCGTGAACGTCTGGCGTTACTACGACGAGATCTTCGAATTCCACGACGGCCGTCTGCTGCTGCGCGGACCGAACGGCAGCGGCAAGTCCAAGGCGCTCGAGTTGCTGTTGCCCTTCCTGTTCGATGCGAACTTGCGGGCGAACCGGCTGTCCACCTTCGGCACCAATGAGCGAACCATGCACTGGAATCTCATGGGGGAAGGCGCTTCCGGAGCCACCCGAGTCGGGTACGTGTGGCTGGAGTTCCGGTTCCCCGGCGAACCGGGCCGGTGGTTCACCTGCGGGGCGCGCCTGCAAGCGACCTCACGGACGACGACCGTGCACGCCGACTACTTCACCACCGCGCTGCGCGTCTCGGACCCGGACGCACCTGATTCCCTCGCACTGACCGACGCGAACCGCCCGCTGACCAAGGCGGCCCTCGCCGAGCGGCTCGGTGAGCAGGGGACGGTGCACGAGAACGCCGCGGACTACCGGGCGGCGGTGCGCTCGACCCTGTTCCCGTCCATGGGAGCCGACCGCTACGACGCGCTGATCACCGCGTTGCTGCAACTGCGCACACCCAAACTGTCGCAGCGGCTGGACCCGGCCCTGCTGTCGTCGCTGCTGTCCAGCGCGCTGCCCCCGCTCGATCGAGACGAGATCGCCGACCTGGCCGAGGGATTCGAGCGTCTCGACGCCCAGCGCGAACGACTCGCCCGCCTAGGCGAGGAGGTGGCGGCCACCCGAAAGCTGGCCCGCCAGCAACAAACCTACGCGCAGCGGGTATTGCGTTCCGCGGCCGCGACCCTCAGCGCCGCGACCACCGAGATGGACAAACTCGCCGAGGCCGCGAAGTCATCGGCGGCCGAGTACGAGCGGATCGCGGCGCTCGAATTGGAAACCCTTGAGCGCGTGGGGAACTCGGAAGCCGATCTGTCGGTCGCCGAAGGCGAGCGCGAGGGATTGATCAAGTCGCCCGCCTACCAGAAGGGCCTCGAACTGGACGACCGCCGCCGCGAGACCGCGAAAGCGCGGCGATGGGCCACCGACGCCGAGGCAAAGTCGGCCGAGCTGCTCAGCCGGGCCGAGCGGGATGGGGCGAAGCACGCCACAGCACTCCAGGCCGTCGAGCAATGGGAACGCACGGTGGCCACCGCCGGAATCGAGGCCGGGCAGTCGGCTCGCCGCGCGGGCATGACCGGTATCCACGACGAGCTCGCCGCCGACCCGGGTTCCCGGCAGAGCCGGATACTGCTCAGCGCCGCCGTCCGCGCCAAGCGCGGCCAGGTCGACGACATGCTCACGGTACTCACGCGCCACGACAACGCCGTCACACGCCGCACCGACGCCGAAACCGACCTCGACAAGGCTCGCGCCGCACTGCTCGCGGCCGAACACGAACACGCGGAGTCCGAGCGCGCCTTCGAAACCGAGCTCGAAACACTGCGCGAGGCCGTGCGTTCCTGGGCGGCCTCGTGCGAGGCACTGTCGTTCGACGACCCGGACGCGATAGCCGAGCTGGCGGAGGACCGGCCCGCGCTGGTCGAAGCGGCCAATCGCGCCGCGACCCTGCGGCTGCAGGAGCTGACCCGGCGAGAGACTGTGCACCAGAACGAGATCGACGCCGTGACCGTGCTGCGCGACACCTGCGCGGACGAACGCGATCGGTTGGCCCGCGAACACGACATCCCACCCGAGCCACCGCACTGGCGCACCGCGGACCGCACGGGACGTCCCGGCGCACCGCTGTGGCAGTTGATCGATTTCGCCGACGGTCTCGCGCCGCGCACCGCGGCGGGCGTGGAAGCCGCGCTGGAGTCCTGCGGGCTGCTCGACGCGTGGGTCGGTGCACGCGGCGAGGTGACCGGCCACGATCTGTTCGCCGATCCTGCAGCGGTCGAACCGGTTCCCGGCCGCTCGCTCGCCGAGGTGCTGGTCCCGGTGCCCTGCGCGGACGTCGCGCCCGAGCAAGTGCGCCGGTTACTGTCGAGCATCGCGTTCGGTGAATGTCTGCCCGGCGACGCGGTCGCCGCCGTCGGCGCCGACGGCGCCTGGCGCTTGGCCACCGTGACCGGCTCGTGGTCGAAGGACCACCCCACCTTCATCGGAGCATCGACCCGAGCCAAGGCCCGCGAGGCCCGCATCCAGCGCTTGCTCACCGAGATCGCCGCACACGACCGCCGCCTCGACGAACTGCGCGAACAACTCGACCACTGCGCCGCCCACCGCGCACTCATCGAGTCCGAGCGAGCGAACCTGCCGGGGTTCACCGCAGTGGACGCGGCCGAGAAACAGCTCACCAGAACGGAATCGGCGCTGTCGACCGCCGACGCGCAGGTACGCGACCGCGCGACCACACTCACCACCCGCGAGGGCGAGGTGCGCAAAACCCAACACGCCTTGGCAGTCGCCGCCGCCGAGACCGGGCTGCCCACCGACCGTCCCGCGCTGGGACTCGTCGTCGAGGCCATCGAGAATTTCGCCGGTCAGGCCGGTGCGTGGCTGGACTCCCACGCCGACCTGCGCGCTGCCCGCGGCACCGCGGACACGGCCACCGCCACCGCCGAACAGTCCGCGGCCGACGCCACCACCGCCGCCGAGACCGCCGCCGCAGCCGCGGACGAATACCGCCGCGCCGCAGCCGAACTCGCGGCGATCGAGGAATCCGCCGGGCAGGACTACCAGGAGACGCTAACCCGGATCGATCAAGTGCGCGTACGAGTCCGCGCACTCAACGATTCGATCAAAACCGACCGCGCCACCCTGACCGATCTCGCGCACCGGCTGGGCAAGCTCGATTCCCAGCGCACCACCGACCTGGCGGCCCGCGACACCGCGACCGCGACCCGTGACGAATTCGCGCTGCGGTTTCGGCACCTGGCCAGCGGCACCTTCCCCGAGGACGGCCGATTCTCCGATCTGCCAAAATTCCGCGCGACCCTCGCCGCATCCGAGGGCGTGCGGGCCACGCTCGACGCCGCCCGGATGATCTCGGCGGCCTGGCCGACCATCCCCCATTCACCGACGAACATCAGCGAGGCGATGCGCAGACTCGCCGACTCGGTCCACGAATGCCGCACCGCTCTGAGCACCCGCGCCGACCTCGATCTCGAATCCGATGGCGAGGTCCAGGTATTCGCCGCGATCATCGACGGCGTGCGCGTGGGCTGCGCCGAACTACTGCGCATCATCGAAGACGAAGCCAAACAGGCCGAGAACGAGATCACCGAACACGAACGCCGCCTGTTCGACCACACCCTCACCGGCGACACCCGCCGCCACCTGGCCGCCCGCATCCGGCAGGCCAACGAGCTCGTGGACGGCATGAACGCCCGGCTCAGTATGGTGCGCACCGCGTCCAACGTCGCGGTCGAACTCGTATGGCAAGTCGGCAAGGACCTGCCGCCCGGCACCAAGGCCGCGCGCGACCTATTGCTCAAAGACCCCGCGCGACTGACCGAGACCGACCGAGAATCCCTGCACCGATTCCTGCGTGAGCGCATCGAAGCCGCCAAGGCCGCCGACACCGCCACCAGCTGGGAGCAACAGCTCACCCAGGTCTTCGACTACACCAAATGGCACCAATTCATCGTCAAGGTCGACCGCGGCTCCGGTGACGGCTTCCAAGAGCTGACCAAGAAACTCCACGGCGCCCTGTCCGGCGGCGAGAAGGCGATAGCCTTGCACCTCCCCCTGTTCGCCGCGGTCGCCGCCCACTACCAATCCACACCCAGCGCACCCCGCGTGATCATGCTCGATGAAGTCTTCGTGGGCGTGGACACCGCTAACCGCGGCCAGATCTTCGCGCTGCTTTCGGCTTTGGACCTGGACTTGGTGCTGACGTCGGACCACGAATGGTGCACATACTCGGAGCTGAGCGGTATCGGAATCCACCAGATCATCACCGGGGATGGGCAGGACGCAGTGACTACGGCGAGGTTCACGTGGAATGGGGACGAGCTACTGCCAGCGTGAGCACGGCGCTGCCGTCGGCGCAGCCGTAAGCGGTGCTCGATGTGTGGGGCTCGGGATCGAAGCCGAGCCCGCGCGGATTCGCCAGTCAGTGATGGTGACGATGTCCCGCAAGGATGCGGGCAGGTTCGATCCAGTCGCCGCTGCGGCGGTGGTCACCCATTTGGATCGGCGGCATCCCTTCTCGGTAAAGGCGTTCACTCGGCTGCCCGTGAGGAGGCGGCAGACGACTGCGGCGAACCATGCTGAGCGGCGAAGCGCAGCGGAGTCAATCGAGCAACGTCGCTCGCCGTCTGGGCGTCAGGCCGGCGCTGCCTCAGCCCTTCTGATAGTTCTTGACGACTTCGGCGGCGAGGCGGCGGACATTGTCGCAGCCTGTGCCGGTGACCTCCACCGCCTCGACCAGTGGTTCGGGCTTGCCGTAGTAGTCGGTGGTGGGAAATGGGTTGTTCGCGCCGACGAAGGCGGTGATCTTGCAGTAGTCCTTTTCCCCGCTGTGTTCCCTGGCATCGACGCCAACGATCCGCAGGCGGCGGTCCGCGGGCGCCATGAAGGTGACCTGGGACTGGTGGATGTGGGAGTAGGTGATCTTGTGCCTGTTGACATCTCCGGGTTCAGCTCGGTTACCGAGCCAGAAATCGCACTCGAATGGATTACTGGGCAGGCCGGTCATGTAGAAGCGTTGCTCGGCCGGAAAGGTCGTGGACAGGGCCGCGCACGGGTCCAATGTCCAGGCTTTGGTTTTCGGCATTTTCGCAGATTCGGCGCGCGGGGGGTTGATGTCGAGCAGCGGGGCCGAGGCGGTGACGATCGCCCGCAGTTCCTCGCACGGTGAGCCGTCCTCGCTGTCGAGGGTGTAGTGGAAGGCCCGTTCTCCCTGATAGTCCAGTGCGATGCTGCACATCCCGTCGAGGCTGGTTTCGGACGCGCTGCGCCCGGCGAAGCTCGTGGCCTGTCCGGACCCGTCCTGGATCACCGTGATGGTCATCCTCAGTGCCCATATCCGTTTGGGCGTGGTCAAGCGGTCGAACCGCACTTCGCAACCGTCCTGGTCGAGCCCAGGCCCGAAGTAGGCGACACGCCCGATCGAGGTAGCCGATGCCTCGTCGATGAACCCGCACGGGTCCACTCGTCGCATGCGGTCGTGCTCGCTCAACCTCTCCCGCGCGACCTCGGTGGTGATGTTGGCGCGATATCCGCGGTCGACGGGCACACCGGCGCCGTCGACGGTGCTCGCGCATCCAGAGGCCAGCAGCGCAGCCAGTACGACATTCAGTGCAGTCATGATTGCCGCCGAGCGGGTCATCGGTTGGCTCCGAAGGTCGTGGCGGCGATGGGCGCCAGCCGGTCAAGAACTGGGCAGGCGGCGGACACTCGCACGATGACCTGTTTGCGGGAGCCGTCGATCTCGGACTGGCTGGCGCGCGTGCCGGGAAGGTAGGAATCCACGACCGGACCGACGGGGAACTCGAGGCTGCAGGAGTTCGTCATGACGTCTTGTTCCCGCAGCGCGGGGTGACCGCCGACATCGATGAGTCGTTGATCGCGGATCGGAAGCAGCGCGTTGTCGGCATCGTCCAACTGGAAGCTGACGCTGACAGTTTTGCCGCTCGGCCCCGCTTCAGCACCCTTAACCGTGAAATAGCATTCGTAGGGTTCGATCTCGGCGTCGAACTTCGACACCGAAAATCCGGTCGGCAGCTCGGACATCAATTCACAGGGGCTTCGCTCGGCCAGCGGCAGCCGCACCGTCGCCTGGTCACGGCGCGGCAGCCGGTTCTCCTTGACCGCGCCCAGCAGCGAGGCTGTCACCTCGTCGGCGATCCCGCAATTGCGGTCGGGGCTGAACATGAACGCTGTGACCCGCGCATACTGCACCGCAGGCACCTCGATGACATCGGGTACGGCGGCCCCGGCCGCCGGTGGTGAGGCGGGAAAGTACAACGGCACCAGATACACGCACTGGAGGTGGTCGTTGCGGATGCCGTCGACAAGCACTGTCTCCCCGGCGATCTGGCGGGTTTCGGTGTCTTTCGAGCCCGGTTCGCCGACCGACAAGTCGATGCTCACACGGGCCAGCAGCCGCGCCCGCTCGGGCAGCGCCACACCCACCGCGCAGTCACCGAACGCGAAATCCGGCCCCACCGTTGCGATCTGACCACGGGCGGCGAGGCGTTCACGGTCGATCAGCCCACAGGGATCCACGGCACGAACTTGATCGGCGACCTGCAGTTTCTGGAAGTCGCCGGAAGGGACCATCACGCCATAGGCGGCCTGTGGCCTGTTCGGCGGCGCCGGCTTACGCAGCGGTTCGTCCGGAGGAGGCGGCGCACACGCCGCCAGCGCCGCCATACCCAGTACCAGCGCTGTCACCGTCCGCCGAGTTGCCCAGCCGCCGCTCATGTCGAGATCCCCCCTGCTATGTCAATTTCGATGACAGAGCATACCGGCGGGCCCGTTCGCTGCTTCCGCCGTGCGTTGCAGCACTTGAAGGTTCGCAGTCTCAACTCGCGACCGGCGAACTCCTTGTCGCACGTCCGGGACAATTTGCGGATCAAAGAAAGTTCGCCTCATTCCGACCTGGGCGCCGGTGGATCATCTGCCACAGCGAGCCCGGCCACCCGACCACGCCTAGCTCATCGGTGATCGAGAGCCTGAGTTGCCGAATTCTCCGAGGACATTCGAACCGTCGTCGGCACCGTCCGCCGCGAGTTCGGTATCGTCCACAGCGAGTTCGGTATCGACGATCTCATCGACCAACGGCACCTCGGTCAGGTCCGCAGTTGCTTAAAGGTAGATACAGCCGAAAAAGGATAATGGTTGCCCGACGCGGCCAGGAGCTTCTGCAGGTCGAATACCAGCAACTGACTGTATCCGCCGACGCTCGCCAGATTATCGAAGATCGAGCGGGCAGCTGATTCTTCTCGCTGCTTATCTCCCTCGAGGTCGCGAATCGTTATAGCGATCGGATATTCCGAGAATGGGATTCCGAAGTCGTCCTCGTAACCATGCGAAGTTTCTACCTCGACAACCCAGTATTCGACAATAGCCCGGCGAATCATTGCATCGTCCGAAGAAGCATCGAGATTCAGCTTGGCGCCAGCTGCTAGTCCGATATCCCGAATTGCTTCTGCGTCACTCTTTTCAGCTCGCAAGAATATCTCATGGAATGCGCTCATGATCCGCCCTCTCTATGGCCACACAATTTCCCATCCATCTCCGACTATCACTTACGACAAGCTAGGTCGACTGCCTCTTCGAAGGGCTGTACATAGACCCGCCGACAGAGCGAGGCAGCTCTCACACTCCATAACCACTAACCGCCGCGGTAGCCCCCGCTACAGACAAATTTCAGACAACCCATACGCCTCCGTCGCCGACGAGCCCTCGATACGAAAGAAGCACACCGATTTCCTCGGTGATCGCAAGTGAATTGCCGTCTGGTACTGCGCAATTCGCGTTCAGGTCCGTGGCAGACTGTCGTCCGCAATACAACTGGATGGAGCACAATGAAGTACATCGTCACCCTCACCTCCGCCGCGATCGCCGCCTTCGGCTTCGCTCTCGCAACCCCACAGACGGCCACCGCCGCCCCCTCCAACTGCCACGCCTCCTACATCCCGTGCCTACCCATCGTCAGCGACGTGGACTGCGAGGGCGGTAGCGGGAACGGCCCCGTCTACACCGGGCGCGTCCAGGTCATCGGACCCGACGAGTACGGACTCGATCGCGACGGCAACGGCATCGGCTGCGAGTGAACGAAAGAGGTGCCCGCCCCGGCGCGGGCACCCCGCACACCCGATACGGCGATCTCCTCGCACACCGGAGGAATCAAGTTGTCGGCCCCGGCGGATACGGTGCGGGCGGCACTGCCGCCGACACCGCCCGCCACCTGCGGGCAAATACTGGAAAATACTGGACTTCACTGGAATGTATGGATACGCTCGCGCCGTGACCGACACCGCGGAGCAACTCGAAGCGCGTATCGCCGAGCTGCGCGCCGAGGTTCGGCGTGCGGTGACCGCCGGGGATCGCGTGAGCGCCCGGCAACTTCGGGCCGAGTTGCGGCGCACCGAGGACGCTTGGGATTCGGCCGTCCTCGGCGCTGAAGCGCCGCAGGCGGAGGCGCCCGCGGAGCGAACGGAATCGGACGCAATGCCGATCCGCGAGCACGTCCATCGCGCACTTACGCTGATCGGTGCGCCTGCGTCGCCGAAACTGGTTCTGGCGGTCCATGAATCGTTCTTTTCCGGCGGGATCGCTCCCATGCGTCTGACCAGCCTGCGCCGCGACGAGGAGCGGTCGTTCCGCGCTTCGCCGTTCACGCGCCCGTACTACATCTGCGCGGCCCTCACCGCCGATCACCTCGCCCCGGCGCGCGGGCTGATGGCGGTGAGTTCCTGGCCGTTGGCGCAGCGGATGATCGGGCCGCTCAGTCCGCGCGTGGATCTGCTCACGGCGACCATCCGGCTCGCCGAACACATCGCCGCTCAGCCCGACAGCGGACCGGGTGCACGACGAGTGTTGTGGAAGCTCTCGGTTTCCGTTCCCGGCGTGCAGGGTTCGCCTGACACCATCGACCCTGGCGCAGTGATCGACGCCGCCACCAGGGAGCTCGCGGTCCACCGCGAGGAGGACGCCCGCCGCCGCGCCGAGGCCGCGCGACGCGCGGATCAGCAGCTCGACGAGGCCTCCCGGTTATTCGGTGTCCGGCTCGGTGTGGCTGGCAGACGAAACGAGGTGGGATGAACACACTTTCGGCACGGCTGGATGAGCTGCGAGGTGCAGCGCCGGCGTGCCGCCACAATGCCCGCACCATCGCGGCGTTGACGGCGAACCCTGGCTGCGCGCGGCGCGCGCTGCTGGACGCGGCGGCGGCCGACAAGGCCGCCATCGCCAGGGAGCTGGGTTTTCCACCCCGATTCGGTCAGTCGCAGTTCGCGATCACGCGCGGTAACGCGTTCGAGGCGATGGTGAAGGAGAACGGCTGTGCCGAGCTGCTCGCGTTGTTGCGCGACAAGCTGAGCCTCCCCCTTCCCGAGGCCGGATATCACGACCTGAATTCGGTCGGTGACAACGCGGGTAATGCCGTGCGCTACAAGCGGACCCGTCAGCTGCTCGCGCACGCGATCAGCTCCGGCGAGGGCACCCTGTTCGACCATCCGATGCTGCGGCTCGACATCGCGGGCGCCACCGCCTATCTGGAGCCGGACGTGGTCGCGTTGCAGATCGGCGGTCGCTTCCACGTGGTGGAGATCAAGTCGTTCCCCGTGGTCGACGGGCAGGCCGATCCGGTGCAGGTCGCCGCCGCGGCGCGGCAGTCCGCCGTCTACGTCATCGCGATGCGTGAACTCATGATCGAGATCGGCGAATCACCGGACCTGGTGTCGCACAATGTGATCCTGGTCTGTACCAGTAATTTCACCAACCGGCCCACCGCCGAGCTGGTCGACCTGCGCAAGCAGATCGCGGTCATCTCACGGCAGCTGTCGCGGCTGACGGCTATCAGCGACCTGATCGAAACCCTGCCGGAGGGCGCGTCGTTCGCGCCCGGCGAGCACCTGGCAAAGACGATCGCCGATATCCCCGCCCGCTACGCCCCCGAATGCATGTCGTCGTGCGAGCTCGCTTTCGCCTGCCGCGACGCCGCGCGGGCGAACGGCTCGGTAGACGCACTCGGCCGCGGTGTCTGCGACGACCTCGGCGGCCTCGACGACCTCGACACCGTGCTCGCCGTCGCCGACGGTTCGCGCGACCTCGGGCCCGAGTTCGCCGACATCACCCGAATGCTGCGGGAAGCAGACCGGCTTCGGCTGGAGATCGCGGGATGAGCGAACGTAGTGAGCCAATCGTGTCCCAGCGCGCTTCGCGCATGAAGGAGCCGAGCGACGGCGAGGTTCAAGCATGAGCGAACCAATCAAGAAGCGGAGCAAGTGCATCGCTCGCCGGTGTGCGACACGCGTGCCGACACTGAGCGACGGCGAGCCTCGAACATGAGTGCCCTGACCGCCCTCGCCCGCCTGCACGCCGTGCGCGCGGGCCGCGCCCAACCGATCGCCGACGTCCGCCACACGCACCTGTCGGACAATCCGCTGGTACTGGTACCGCTCAAGCTGGCAGGCGAGGCCGCCGCACCGCTGGCGGTCATGGTGGGAACCGACCCCGCCGCACCGACACTGCTGACCGTGCCGCAGCCACGAGACCGGGTGCTACGCCTGCGTTTCCTCGCCGAACTCGCCGAACTCGTTCTCCCCTACCTCGCGGCCTACGCCGAGAACACCGAGGAGCTGACCACCAAGTCGGGCGAGACCTACGAGCGGTGCCTCGACGCACCTCAGCTGTGGGTGCCGAACTCGGGCGGGGTGGGGTTCCTGAAACTACTCGGCCGCTCGGTGCGTTTTCACCGAACCGAGGGCGACAACCCTGTCCCCGAATCGATCCCGCTGCTCGGCCGTTGGCTCACCTGGTTCTGCGATCGCGCCGAGCATCCCGGTTCCAGCACCCTGGTCCCCCTCACCTCGGTGCTCTCGGCGCACTGGGCTACCGGCCAATCCGCGCTCGAGGATGCCAACCTCGCCGCGCTGCTCGGGTGGATCGCTCCCCCACCCGGCAGCACCGGCGCCGAGGCCGCCGCGCGGGCCGAAGACCCGCTGTCGGTGCCGCCCGCCGGTCCCGCCACCGACCCCGGCTTCGACAACGAAGAGCTCGCCCCGCTCATCGCCGCCTACGACACCGCCGAGGACGACGAGGCGAAATCCCTTGCCGCACGACGCATCGAGCGCGCGCTGCACGCCCAGGTCGAGCCGACCTGGCAGCTCATGTGGCAGGGGCTCGCGCTGCTGCGTGAACTCACGGCCGGTGCTCGAGTCGACCGGCGGTGGAACGAGGACGTCGGGTCGTTCTCCTACTTCGCCGGATCAGTGGCCGAAGGTGTGCCGCAAGCGCGGCGGGATTCGGCGGTGTCGGCCGTGCGGAAGTTGCTCGATCGCGAGCGAGCGCTCGAAAAGTACGAGGCGGAAAAGGCGTTCGACGATCCTCGGGCCATGCTCGAACATCGGCTGGCCGGAACGGCCTTCGTGGGCACCGTGATCGGTGTCGATCCGGCCCGGGTGGTGATGAGTGAGAAGAACCGTCCCCTGCTGCGACCGATTCTGCAGGTGCGCACCGCCGATCCGATCGTCGCGACCGAGAGCGACGAGTTCTGCAATGTCGACAATCCCACCCAGACGGCAACGGTGTTGCCGGTGGAGGGCGATCACGACTACATCGTGCTGGAGCTGTCCGGCGGGATGGGCACCGGGAAGGCCGCCCGTCCGGGGTCCGTCCCCGACCTCGGCGCCACCGTCTGCTTCGCCGGTTTCAAGATCGGGAGTGGCGGGCCGCCCGCGAAGCTTCCTGCTCGCGAAGACACTCCGTGGACACACGGCGGTCCGCCGCCGGAGTGGACACCGGAATCCGAACCCATCGAGGAACTGTGATGCGAACAGCGGACGCGGCCGTCGACGGCATCCTCACCGACCTCGCCGACACCTCGCACCGCGCGGTCGTGGTCGATTCGCCGCCCGGGGCGGGCAAATCCACGCTCGTGGTGCGTGCGGCGCGACAGCTCGCCGAATCCGGTGGGCAGCACATCGTCGTCGCCCAGACCAACGAGCAGGTCGACGATCTCATCGACCGCCTCGCCACCGCCGATCCCGCGCTGCGTATCGGAAGGCTCTCCCGCACCGGGTACCTCAAGCCGGATCGCATCGACCGGCCGAACGTGACCGTCGGCCAGAAGATCGCGGACCTCACCGAGAGCACCATTCTCATCGGCACCGCCGCCAAATGGGCGACGATCGACGATGGGCGCTGGCCGCACGCGATCGTCGACGAGGCGTATCAGATGCGATCGGATATGTTGCTGCGCATCGCGAATCGCTTCGACCACGGGCTGTTCGTCGGTGACCCCGGTCAGCTCGATCCGTTCGCGACCGTCGAGGTCGGTCGGTGGGCAGGCCTGGACTGGGATCCCACGATGAGCGCGGTCAGCGTGATGCTCGCGAACAACGACGACATCCCCGTGCACAGCCTGCCCGTGTCCTGGCGGCTGTCCGCTACGGCGGCGCCGGTGATCTCGAAAGCGTTCTACCCCTTCAACGAATTTCGAGCAGGTACCGGAATTCACGATCGCCGAATGGAATTCGCCGCTTCCGGGCTGCGCAGTCCGATCGACGACGTGCTCGACGAAGCGGCAGAACACGGTTGGGGCTGGTACGAACTGCCCGCCCGCCACACCCTCCGTACCGACAGCGAAGCCGTCCGCGCGATCGCCGAGATCACCTGCCGTGTACTCGAACGCAGCGCGACAGCCCATTCCGAACAAGGCTCCCGCCCCGTGACGGCCGAACGAGTCGCCGTCGGCACCGCCCACCGCGACCAGGCCGATGCCGTGCGCACCGCGCTGCGCGGCACCCCGGCCGAATCGGTCACCGTGGACACCGCCAACCGCCTGCAAGGCCGCGAATACGATGTCACCGTGGTCCTGCACCCACTGTCCGGCCGCCGGGACGCCAGTGCATTCCACCTCGAAGCGGGACGTCTCTGTGTCCTCGCCTCCCGTCACCGTCACGCCTGCATCCTCGTCGGCCGCGCCGGCATTCCAGAACTCCTCGACGCCCACCCCTCCGCCGAACCCGTGCACTTGGGCGTTCCCGTGAAGTTTCCGGACGGCTGGGAAGCCAACCAGGCCATTCTCACCCACCTGTCCCACCACCGCGTCCCGGCGAACGTCTGACGCCCCTCCCTCCTCAGCGAGGTCACATGACCACCGGTCTCCGGACCGCCATTGGCGAGTTCGATCGTTCCACTGTCGCCACGCGGGTCACCGCCGCTGCCGACCAACGCAACAAGCGTCGAACGTTCCCCTTGGCCGAGTGGCCCACGCTGCCCGTGGAGCAGTATGTGATCGGACTCGGAGGCTATCTGCGAGGGTGCGACACTATGGATTTGGAGTCGCGGCCAGCAGTGGCGAAACGTCCCGCCGTGTTCGGGCTGGTAGCCTCTGGCATAAGCACTCCGAAGGGGGAAACGTGGCAAAGACTGCGTTCGATTACGGACAGGCCGACATCGCAGCCTTCAAACAAGGCGCTCAGAACGGCTCCATCAAGTTCGATCCCCAGGCCGTCACCGACGTCGTAAGAGTTTACGACACTTTGATCAAAGGTTTGACGGATGAGCTGAACCGCATTAAGCGCGTGACCAATCAAACTGGGTTCGGAGGTTTTCCGTCGACACAGCAGCTTGCAGCAGGATTCGCAGGCAAGGCCGAACAATTTGTCGCAGTGCTCGGACTTTTCATAGAGGGTGCTATTCGCCTCCAGGAGGCATACCTGATCGCCGGCAATCGAATCCAGGAAGCGGACGCGAAGAACACGCAAGCCCTGCAATTTGCCGCACAGAACCTCGGTACGGAAGGCGCGAAACAGTGAAGCTCGCACGGTTGATGCCGTTACCTATGTTGACCGCGCTGCTGGTGACTGGTTGTGCCGACCCGACCGAATCCGAAGCCGGACCGGATGTCAACAGTGCCACAACCGCGGCCCGGCCAAGTGTCGCAGTTTCGGTACAGCCCGCGCCAGAGCAGCGGAATCAAACTGACCGACCGGCGGTTACCTTCGACCCCTGCTACGACGTCGGCGACTCCACGATCCATGCAACCGGATTCGACCCGAAGACCCGCGAACGAGGCGATAGCAATCTGGCTGCCGACACTTATACATTCCTCGGATGCGAATTCGAGCAAAAAGGCAGTGATGGTCTGACCACCTGGTCGATGAGTCTTATGGCGACCAACATCACGATGCCCGAGATTCGAAAGCGCTACGCCGACACGATCATCAAAGAATACAAGATCGAAAACCGCGACGCGGTTACATACCGCCTGCCCGGTGATTCGTATATTTCGAACTGCTTCCTGGCCATGGATTCCCCTGCGGGAGTGATCAATATGCACCTGGACATCTACGCCGGTCGCGCATCGGGCGATGCATGCGAGCGGACGCGTAGCGTCGCGGAGATCATTCAGAAGGATCTTCCCAGGTCGTAACGCTCTGTCTAGCGTGTTGGCGTCGCGGCAGGCGGTGTCGGGTCCGGCATCTTCTGCTCGAACGGTTCCGGCTTGAACGGCTCGCACACCTGCTGAGCAAGGTTGCGCGGCTTGTTCGGACTCAGGTCGATACCGTCGTCGACCCATAGCCAGCGTGGACCAGAGGGGGCCGAGCCATCGGCGGCCGGTCGACTCGTCCATTGCACCCGTGGGTGGGCCAACCCATACAGGCCGACAGTGGGGTCGGGCGATTCGATACGTCCATCGTTCTTCAAAATGTATATCCCGGGCACATTATACGAGCAAATAGTAACCTCGATAACATCATCGCCCAACTCTTTTGCACCGATCGCCCGCAGTGTCTCGCCGCCCGTATCGTCGACAAAGTCCGGCGGATTGGTCCATTCGGAGGGAAGTAATGCATCTGACGCTATTCGACTACGGAACGTCTGTAGCAGTTTCTCGCGGTATCGCTCATCGAGTAACTTCCAGTCCATCACCGTTGTTTCGAGGGCGAATTCGATTGCTGTTCGCAGCTGGCCGTCGATTGGAATCGCAATATCCGTGAGGAATTGCACCGGCGGATACGGGAACGGTGCAGCGGTTGTTGTCGTGCTTCCGACCTGG
Organism: Nocardia sp. bgisy118; assembly: GCF_057708605.1. NCBI lineage: Bacteria > Bacillati > Actinomycetota > Actinomycetes > Mycobacteriales > Nocardiaceae > Nocardia > Nocardia sp. bgisy118. Next base: position 175,189 of record NZ_JBYISM010000014.1, read on the forward strand.
TTGCCCGCACCCGGGTCGCCGCACGCGGTTAGCGTCAAGACTGTGAGGAAAACGCGGGCGGAGAGCTTCGTGACGCGCATCATGACTCACCCTCACTTCGATTGAGGGTATAGGACTGACTGTAGTCCGTGATGAATTGACTAAGGCCTCGACTTCTCAGGAAATCATCTAATATATTCTTCGTACTCTTGTCCTGATTAATAGCATCAATGCTGTACGGTTGACCGCCGTTGTGCAACTCCGACGGGAGCTGGTTCGCCTGAAACGCTGCCTGCAGAATCGCTTGCTGCGCATTCTGGTTGGCCTCTGCAGCCAGAATCGCAGCGCTTGGGCGTTCGATGTAGTCATAGTCGGGCTTGATCCAGTCTTCCAACTTCTCTGTCAGCGCGCCGCCTGGCTCCACACCCATCATGCCAGTAGCGGTGTTGACGCCGGGAATCTTGCCGAGCCCTTCATCGACAAGGCCACCTGCAAGTCCGGCGGCCAACTTCTTCGCCGTGTACATCGCGTCGGTGGGGTTCGTGACCTGGTCGCCGTTGAGCTTATCCTGGTAGATCAGCGCATCCCACATTGCCGAGTCCATCCGCCCGGTGAGTGCGCCTACATCACTGCTGGACAGCATATTTGTAAGCTGGCTGGGATCTCCGCTCAGAGCGTTCGTGAGTTGTGCGACGCGGTACTCTTCCACCGCCGTTTGTAGATTGAGGCGGGATTCGTTGGTGAAACTTCCCAGCTGCATGAACTTGTCCGCGGTGTCAGCATCCCAGAACACGCGCCCGTCTGGGGTGACGTCGGTCTGCTTGTAACCAGGCAGTTGATTCGGCGAGCTGACTGCCTCGAGGTTGTTCGCAACAGCTCTGCTCATCGCGTTCGAAAGCTCGTCGTTTCCGGCGAAGCTTTGCTTCATCTGTTCGAAGACCTTGCTGTCGTTATGCTGATCGAGCATCCAATCCATGTCCGACAATGCCTTTCGGCCCCGGTCGCCTCGTGGGTCGTCGGCCGGCAGCTGGGATTCTTCGGTGATTCGGTCGATCAGGGTCGAGGCACCTTTGCCTTCGTCGGGCCAGTTTTCATAGCCGAGCAGGGCGCGTACGGTCTCCTCCCGGTCGTATTTGTCGCCCATTCCCTCGCCGGACCAGATCTGGTGTGCGGAGTCGTCGTTGCGTCCACCGAGGTTCGCGAACGCTGCGGCTGCTTCGTCGCGGTCGTTCCAGGTGTACTGGTCCTGCACCATGTCGGCGGCTTTTTCATACATCTTGGTGCCGAGCTGGGTACCTGGCTCGTATCCGGGATTGGACTCACTGAGTAGTGCAGCGAGCGCACTGGTGTCCTCATGTTGTTGCTGGAGCAGCACGGTCGGCGACTGGGCCTTGCTGGGGTCGGTGCCGATGGGGTTGATATCAGTGCGTTTGGCTTCGAGGAGTTCGCGGAACTCTTTGGGCACGTTCTCGTAGCTGCCTGTGCCGGTGAGTTTCCCGTCGTCGCCGCGTCCGGTGCCGATGTCTTCGTTGCTGATGACCATGAGGCCGTTGGCGAGGGAATCGAGTTGTGTTGCGGCCTCGGGGTTTCCGGCCTCTTCCTGCTCTTGGAGGTATTCGCTGAGGCCGAGGATGCCCTCCTTGCCGCCAGTCTTGTAGAGCTCCTTGTAGTACTCCTGCACCGACGCCGGGAGTGTGTCGACCTCGCCGCCTTCGGACAGGATCTTCAGCTGTTCATCTGTCAGCGCGTGCGTGGGGAGCTGGTTGGCGACCTCGGCGAGCAATGCCGGGTTGCGCTGGTGCTCAGGGGTGTTGGCCCACTCCGCCAGCTTCGATCCGTCCTGGTTGCCGAGTTTGCCAGCGTCGGAGGGAGCGACTTCGGCGTCGAGACCGCTGCCGATGAGGTCGCCGCGGACGCGGACCTCCTGGGCGGCAGCGGAAATGGCTGCGGAGGCTTCGCTCGCCGCGTTCTGCATGGCGTAGTAGGCGGCGTTGATCAAGCCCTGGTGGTGTAGCACCCGGTCTTTGACCTTCTGCTGGTCCTCACCGGAGAGGTGGAACCCGCTGGCGTTGGCGGAAACCACCCACTTCTCCGTGACGACAAGGGGCAGCGGACATTCTGCATCGTTTTCGGCGTCGGTGACGCGGCCGAGGAGAGTGGCGCGTTCATCGGACAGCCGTGTATCGGCCGCGCGCAGGGCGTTGGCGATGTCTTTGATCTCCTGGACGAGCCGCAAGCCTTGAGTGCGTTCTTCGGTGAATCGGTCTGCGGCAGCATCGTGTGCTTTGCCGGACCAGGTGGTGCCGGTGAAGTGGGTGATCATCCGAGCCAGCTGAGTCTCGTACCCCTGGGTATCGGTCTCCATCTCGGCGGCCCATTCGGAGAGCTTGAAGGGTTTCCAGTCGGTGACTTGTGGTCGTGTCGGCATCAGCGATCCCCCCGCACAGTGAAGTCCATAGTGTCGAGCTTCTTCTTGAACTCGTCATCGGTGGTCGTCAACGTCTCCGCGCTCTGCCGGACAATTCCGGACAGCTTCTGGATACGCTGCGCCACGCGCAGCCACGCGCCCTCGGTCAACTCACCCGCTTGCGCACACACGCCGCCGACCGAGCATCCGGGCAGGGCGGCAGCGATCTGGTCGCCGGTCGTTCGGACATCGATCTTGTCGACCTCGGCTGCGACACCATCGAGCGTGGTCGCCAGGTTCTTCAGTTCCTGGATGTCGGCTTCGAGCACGGCGTGCTGCCCCCTTCAACAAACGGCCCGGCTGCGCGAGACGGCACCGGCAAATAGGCCAAAACCTCTGTGGCGAACGATAGTAGAAGTGCATGCCTGACCTACAGGTGGTCGAGCTGAGCCTTGCGGTACAGCTGGTCAGCGATAACGTCCTCGCTGGCAGGGATAACCGAGGTGTCGTTGTCGTCTACCGAGATCAGATAGCGGCCAGCGGCCGGGTGGTCGTCTCGAACGTCGATCCAGTTCAGGTAGATCCGAGGATGCGGGTGCCGAGCCTGGAGGTGCTGTTCGATACATAGATGTCCATCGGCCGTGCGTGGCGCACGAAGGAGAGCTCGAATACGTTCCTCGACGGGCTGTTGGCCATCGACCGTGATTCCCCACGAGGCCGGTGGTTGCTCGCCACGGACACGTGGTGTGTAGCCGAGCATCGGAGCGATCGCACCGGGCTGGGCGGGGGGCATGGTCGCGGCAAGATGGCGGCCGAGCAGGTGCCGTTGCGTGACAACTAGTTTGATGGTGCCGCCGAACTCGGCGGTGCTGCCCGATTTTTGGAACAGGATCACGCCGAGGTTGGCGCTGGCAGCGGCGAGGGTACGAACCCGCTTATGGGAGCCGTGCGACTTGCCAGTACAAATCAGACGCAGGTCTGGGTCGGCCAGAGCGCGTAGCGGGCCGGTGAGGTCCGGGTCGGCGCGATGCGGGAACCGGGCGCTGATCTCGGCGCGGCGATTCGCGTATTCGTCTGGAGTGGTGGGGCTTTCGATGATGCTGATGGGGTACGGATAGTCGTGCCCGGTCTCGGCCCAGATCCATACGAACTCATCGGGAGTGAAATCCCATACGGTACGAGTCTTCACCGACCAGCACCCGGGAGGTCGGTGGGCTCGTCGTCGTCCATGATCGGACCTTCCCCGGAGAAGCTGAAGTCCTCCGGTTCGGGCGTGGCCTCCACACCATCGCTTGGCTGGCCGTCCGTCCCGGCCCCCGCCCCGGCATCTTCGGCGATGGGGGCAGTGGCGGCAAGCGGTGTGGGCAACGGAGCGGCCATGCTGGGCGGCGGTGGTGGTGCCGCTGCCCGTGGTGCTACCGGCGCGGTAGCGGACGACGCGGGGGTCGACAAGGGTGCGGCTGGGAGCTCGTCACCGTCGGAGTATCGGACTGGAAGTGCCGGTGCACGGCGCTGCGCGCTCGGCGATTCACCCTCGCTCGCGGCGCTCGGCGTCGTCGGTGCGGCGCTCGCGGAGGCCGGGTGATAGGGCGCGGCGGATGTGGTTACGGACGCACTCGGGGTGGCCGCACCACCGGGGCTGGTCCAGGCGTCGTAGTCGCTACCGATCGCACCCGATGGCGCTGGCGGCAGATCAGCCAGCTCCGACTGGACGCCCTTCAGATAGTCGGGAACGCCGCGAGTCTGAGCGTCATCATCCTTACGCCGTGCCGCTGCTCCTGGCGCCATCGGTCCCATCGTCCCTGGCCTACCTGAAGCGGCACGCGAGGCTGCGGAATTGCCCGCGGCACCGGATCCAGGTGTGCTCGAGTTCGGGTTCCCCGGCACTGACGTTCCTGGCATGCCCGGCCGGGGTGCCGGAGCGGTGGTGCTCGAGCCTGGGCGACCGGGGGTGCTGCCGATTGGACTCTGATTGGGAGTCCCGGGTGTGGTTCCTGGATTCGATAGAGCGCCCGGCTGATTCGATGTCGGCGAGGAAGGGTTGCCCTGGTTCACCGACGCCGGCGAGGTCGATTGAGGCTGGGTGGTGCCCGCCGGGTTCGTGCTCGCCTGGTCGGTGGCGTTGGCGGGCTTCGTGCTGCCAGGCTCGCTCGGGTTCTGCACAGGCTGCTCTCGAGACGGAGCAGTCGGGTTGCCGTTATTCGGGTTCGGGGTATTCGCCGACGGCTGGTTGTTCGGGACGCCGGAGTTCGGTGTCCCTGGGTCGTCGTTTCCGATCGACGGCGGGGCGATCAAGGTCGGGACGTTCTCACCAGCAGGTGGGAAGATCGGCAGGTAGATCCGGTTGACCGCCGAGATCGCCTCATTTCGGGCGTTGGTCGCCGCCTCGGTGTCCGAACGGTCCTTCTCCCCGCCGGTAAGGCCAGGCAGCACCGACTCGTTCGGATTGTCAGGGTTCGGCGCCGCGCTGGTCGGTACCGGAGGCACTGCGGCAGCCAGCGCGACGGCGGCGTTGTACATCGAGTCCAAACGCAGGCCGACCGATTGCGCGATCTCCCCGGCCTGTTCACCAGCCTTCGCGAAGCGTTCCGATGCCTGGCGTGCGGCATCCGCGCCCGCGCTTTCCCACTTGTCCTGCATCGCACGCGTCAGTGCCATGCGGTGCATCTGGAATAGCATCGTCGCGGTAGTGGACGCATTCGACCAGGCGGTCACCAGTTTCCACATCGCCTCTTTGTCGATGCTGTTCACCGCATCCCAGATCTCCTGGTGTGTCATCGTCTCAGGAGGATTTTCCTGATTCGTCACATAAGGTGCGTCGACCTGGCCGACCCCGATTTCCTGGTCCTGCTTCAGCGCGTTCTGCTGAGAGGTCGTGGCCTTCTGCTGAAGGGCCGCCACCGGATTGCCGAGGATGTCCGTCACGAAAGACGTACCAGGGTTGGTCATCGCTGGACTCCGCTGCCGCACAGACTAATTCGGCCCGCGAATCTGAGATCAACGACCATGGCATCCCCCTAAACCCATTGGTGGGCGGAGCCTAGCACACCTCGGATGCCCGAGCCGGTCCGCTGAACTGTCCTCAGCCGCGTGATCCGCGTCCAGGACGACCGCCGTTATGAGGACCCCGCCTGGTCTGCGTCGAGAGGCAAGCATCAATATCGACGACCTGAAAGACGCTGTCCCGAAACACCAGGAGTCCCGCCTCGAACGCTCCGACCTCACCTTCGGCAGCTACGCCTTCTCCTGCGAGACCCCGTCCGCTGGAACAAAACTTGGGTGGCGACTCGACCGCGAGCAGGTTGTCGACTTTCTCGAACAGGTCCGCGATGTCCGCAACTACCTCATGCACCTCGCCACCGATCCCCTGTCGGAGGAGAAGTACGCCGTGGTCAACGGCCTCCTTCAACTTCTGAGTACGGCCGAGCCGCGTCCGTGAGTCAGCAGCAGACGGCGTTCAGATACTAGGCCTCGGAGAGCGAGATCAGATCTCGACATGATCGGTGGACGGTGCGAACCGATCTCGAACCGAAGGGAACCCGATCGCAGGTCGTCACGTCCAACCTTGCTATGGGAAACGTCAACGGAAAGAAGAGCAAAGAACCAGGTACGAGCGACCCGCAGCGTCGTGTCAGACGCGAGAACCATCGGTGCGCCGGTTGTCGCGTGCGAGTCAACCCCAGAAAAGAGCCGATGTGATGGCATGCCATCTTTCGCGGCGTTCCCTACCGGCAAGTCTCGACTCGACCGCCCGTCAGCATTCCGGCGGAAACGGGAAGCACACGGGCGGCACGGCCATCGGCCCCGCGTCGGACTGCTCGGCGACCTGCGCCGGCGGCGGGACGACTTCCGATTGCGAAACGGGTCGGGGCGGTTCGTTCGCGCTCTCGGGCCTCGCCGAGCAGGTGGACGCCATGAGCCAGATCGCACAGAGGGTCAGGGCGACTACGGCGCAGGCAGCCAGTTGCTGGACGCGATGGTTGTCGCGCAATATCGAAACCCCGGTGCCCTCCAACGTTTGCGGAAGAGAAATCGTCCGCCCGAGGACCTCGACGCTGGGCCGAGTTTCCGGGACGGGTACAGATCGGAGGCGACGCAGCGGTTGCGGCTCGACCTCCGGTGTCAACCAAACTGGTTCGCGAATGGCGGCCGAAGCGGCGCGCGGGCGAGGAGTTTCGGTCTCCGGCAGTATCCAGGAGGACCACCGATCGGTGAACTGCGATTCCGTGGCACTGTCCGGGAGCGTGGACGCCGGATACTCGGAGCGTACGGGGCGGGGGTCGTCCTTGATCAGCACCACGTGTCCCGACGACGACTGCGTCTCGGCCTGCTCGGACGGGTTGGTGTCGTCCTCGACCAGAACCGAGCCCTCCGGCGATGCCTGTGTGTCGGCCTCGTCCGAGTGCGAGGACCGCTGGGTTTCCAGGGCCACCGCGGAGTGTGTGGTTTCCGCGCCGTCCTCCGGAGTAGGAGCGGGCGCTTCTGCCGATAGCGGGAAAGCGGATTCCGCCGTCTCCGCATCCTCCGGTTCGATCAAGGGTGCGTGTCCGCCGCCCTCGGACCTGCGTGGTGTCGGGATCGGTTCGACGTCGGGGTCGGGTTCGATCCAGGGCGGCTGCTGTTCACGTGGCCGTCGGTCGGGCACCTTGTCGAGAAGTGGCTTGCGCTCTCGCGGAAACCCCTCCGCCACAAGCTCTTCGATCGTCACCCGCTCGCCGAAGTTCAGATCCTCCAGCAGCGCGTGGACGTCCTCGGCGGTCCACACGAACCGCCGGCCCGCGGTGCGGTGGAACCAAGCACGCAGTTCGCCCGGCGTGGAGCCGAGCACGACGCCGCATCCGTGCCTGCGCGATTCGACGTTCAACGTCACGGTCGATTCCCGTGGCGGCACGACGACGACCAAGCCGTCGACGAACGCTTCGGGATGGCGTTTGCCCACCAGCGCCTTCAGATTGAAGACGTTGTTCGTGACCTGGTCGAACGGGCTCGTGTCTTGCTCTCGGACGTGGATCGGATCGCCCTCGAACCCCGACAGCCGCCAGCGGCCGTTGGCCTGGACGGTGAGGGTTCCTGCATTCGCGTCCGGAGCCATGCCCTTGACCTCGAGAACCACGACCGCTCGGGGTGTGATCACCACCAAGTCCGCTTCCTGCGCTCGACCTTTGTGATCGCGCTCGGGGATGTAGCAGCCTGAAATGGCCAGGCCCACAATGACGTACTGGCCCGTCCAGGTCCGCATCCACTCGAGCACTCGCTGCTCGGATCTCGGTATCGCCGTTCGTTCGTTGATGACCAGCATCGACGGCCACCTCCATCGCGTCCACGCCAATCGACGGCTCAACGTTATTCGCCGCCGGGGCACCTCGCGAATCGAAAGGCACTGTAAGAACAGGGGATTGGCCACACAAGGGCTGGCGTGTCCGGCGTGGCGGCGGGCACGGCGGCCCGATCCGAAGCTACCGAACCGAAACGAATACCTTCCCGAGTTCGACAGACCCAATGACCTGTTCGGCCACATCGAGTCCGAGGAGTACGTATGAAACGCATCGTGGGGAAGATCGCCGGGGTGGCGGCGGCGGCCGCGCTGGCGCCGGTGATGCTGGCCGCGACCGCGCAGGCCGAATCGGGGCCGGTGTTCTTCAGCGCGGGCAGCACCAACTGCGCGATCTACGACGACGGCACCGTCGGTTGTGATCTCGGATCACCGACGCGCTTGCAGTACAGCTTCCTGCCCTTCCTGCTGACGGTGAACGAGATCGTCATCGATCAGCCGTTCCTGCCCGCGCACCCGACCTTCGATCCAGGAACGCCGTACACACGGCCCGGCGGCAACCCGCTGCTCAGGGATGTGAAGACCGGGGACGGGCAGTGGGGCTCCTACATCGAGCACGCGGGGGCGCGCTGCGAGTCCGGCTTCCACGGCAGCTTCAGCTGTCGGTCGAAGGGGCGGTCGTTCACGTCCTGGAGCGGGACGATCTCGGCCTGACCGAAAGTGTTGGACCGCAACAGCGGAGTGAGATACCACGATCCCGCTCCGTTGTTGCGTCTCTTAGCCGTCGTGTCCGCGCGCCCTCTCCAGCGACGCACAACCCGTCGCCGGCCTTTCCTAGTGCGTTGACAACGAACTACCGCCGGGTTCGGTGATGCGCCGCCGGGTCCAGGCGGCGGGCCGGGAGTCCGGACACTTTCGACGACGGCAGTTGCTGTCGAGAGTGTGGGGTGGTGTGTGCCGGAACCGGTTCGAGCCTGTCGGCTGAGCGACGCGGACGGTCGAACGGACGCAACCGCCAGTTTTCTTGACCTGTGGGTCAAGAACATTTAGAGTTCTTCGCATGGGCAGGCCGCGGAACTTCGAAACCGATACCGTGGTCGAGCGCGCGATGGAGGAGTTCTGGACCCGCGGGTACGGCGGCACCTCTCCCGCACAACTCGCCGAGGCCACCGGCGTCGGCAAGGGCAGCCTGTACCACACATTCGGCAGCAAACGGCAACTGTTCGACCGGGCATTGGCCCACTACGGACGGATGGGCGTGGAGCACGCCGAGGAGGTGCTGTTCCAACCGGGAACCACCCGTGAACGCATCGGCGCGTACCTGCGTGAGACCGTGGATTCCGATGTCGCACAGCCGGTTCGGCGTGGCTGTATGGTCGTGAACACGGCCGCCGAGCTCGGTGGCCACGACGAGGAGATCACCCGAGCCCTGCGTGGCATCGAGGAGCGCATCGTCGCGGTGCTGGCCGCCCGGATCGAACAGGGCCGACGCGACGGCGATATCGGTCCCGACGTCGATGCGCAGGCCACGGCCGAGTTCCTGCTCAATACCAGCGTCGGCCTGCGCATGATGGCCAAGACCCGCGACGCCGAAACGCTGTATCGCATCATCGACGTCGCCCTGACCTCCCTCTGACCGATACGCCACGTTGTGGTGGCTTTCGTATACCCCCATTTTTGACCTGTAGTTCAAGAAAGGAAATCTCCATGGATCTCGAATTGACCGGCAAGACCGCCGTCGTCACCGGAGCGAGCCGCGGCATCGGCCTGGCCGTCGCCGAGACCTTGTCCGCCGCGGGCGCACGCGTGGTCGGCGCTGCCCGCACCATCACACCCGAACTCGAAAAGGCCACCGTGGCCACCGTTTCGGCGGACTTGAGCTCGCAAGACGGTGCCACTGTGCTCGTGGATACCGCGCTGGAGGAGCTCGGCGGAATCGACATCCTGATCAACAACGTCGGTGGCGGCGCCCCCGACCGACTGACGCTGGGCGGGTTCCTCGACAGTACCGACGAGCAGTGGCGGCACTTCCTGGATGTCAACCTGTTCAGCGCCGTCTGGGCGACCCGCGCCGCCCTGCCGAGCCTGCTCGACCGTCGCGGCGCGATCGTGAACGTCTCCTCGATCAACGCGCGAATGCCATCCGCCGGGCCGGTCGGCTACAGCGAGGCCAAGGCCGCGCTCACCGCCTTCGGCAAGCGCCTTAGCGAGGAGTTCGGTCCGCAGGGAGTCCGCGTCAACACGGTCTCACCCGGCGTGGTCGGTACCCGGATCTGGCGCGGTTCCGAATGGGTGGGTGCGAAACTCGCCGCCGCACAGGGCATCTCACAGGAACAGTTGCTGGCGGCGCTGCCGGAGCAGTTCGGCATCGCCTCGCGTCGAATCTCCGAACCCGAAGAGGTCGCGGCCCTCGTGACGTTCCTGGTCTCGGGCAAGGCTGCCAACATCGTCGGAGCCGACCTCGTCATCGACGGTGGGACCATCAAGACGAGCTGATCCGATACCCTGCATCAGGACATCGGCCCCGGCCCGCGCGTCGACCACGACCTTCACCGGTCAGGCTGCGGTGGCGTGGGTTCGGGGCCGGCCCCAGCGCCGCTGGCGTTCGCCGCGGATGCGGGTTCTCGACGTTGGGCGGCCAGCACATCGGGGTGTCGGACGTTGGCGTTGCGCCAGCGCAGGTATTCCTACAGGCGGCCGACGAGCACCGGATGGTTGGGGTGGTTGGAGTCGCCCATGACGAAGGTGAGCCGCGGGCCCGAACTGCGCCTCGATCGGGTTCGCCCACGAGGCGCTGGTCGGGGTGAAGCATAGTTCGACACTATTTTCCGTTGCCCGGGAACGGATTCGAGGTGTCTTGTTCGCCGAGAGGTTGTCCAGGATTACATAGATCGGCACCGTCGGGTCGTGCGCCGAGGATCGACTTCAGCACGGCCAGGCTGTGGTCGCCGCCTTTGCGGTGGCGGGTGACGCCCCACAACTGGTCGTCGCCGAGGGAGTAGCAGCCATGGAAGTACCGGATGTGCCGGATTCCCAGCGGCGTGCCACCCGACCCGGCGGACATTCGTGGTCAACGCACTAGCGATCCCCACCCGAGCCTGTCACTCGCTGGCCCGACACCTCACCAACCAACAAGCCCTGCGGCTTACAACTGAGCGCTACCACGCACTCCGCCGCGATATGAGCGACCTCCTCAGCCTTGCCCACCTCAATACCGGTCGCGCAAAGCCGCTTCTACGACGGTGCCGTCGACCGGCTCGCTCTGCCTCCACACCTCTCGCGCCAACCGGAGCTTCCCGATCAAGCTGGCGACCAGCGCCGACTCCCGCTCCGCGCTCGCGTGCCCCTGCGCGAGAACCTTGTGGTAACGAATCGAGTCGACAATGGCGGACTTCACCCGTTCATGGTCGAGGTAGACCTGCAGGTCACGCCGCCACTCTCCACTCGTGGCGTAGGGCTCGGCAGCAACCCACGCGGCGAGAAACGACTCCCTTTCCCGCGGGAAGTAGCCCATCTTGTGCAGATGTGTCGCCACGTCGTACAGCGGGTCGCCATACAGCGCGAGCTCCCAGTCGATGAATACGACCTGCCCGTTCCGCACGATCATGTTCTTGCGGTGTACGTCGGCGTGCACCATCCGAAACGGCCTCGGTTCGAGCGCATTCCACGAATTGAGGACACGGTCGAGGGGGTGATCGGGGACGCCAAGCCTGCGGTACAACTCGCCGAACACGACGCTGCTTTCACCATGCACACGTTCGGTGACTGCCGACAGTCGCCGAGCGAAGGCTGCGGGCTCCTCGCTCCACCCGTCTTCGACCGGTGGCAGCAACTCGCGCGGGATATTCCGCAGGTTTGCGAAAAGCTGCGCCACATTCCCCGGCACGTGAGTTGGGACCGAAATCCCTCGCGGCGCAATATCGTCCAACAGATCGCCGTCGATATGGTCATGGATCTGATAGGCGGGCTGCGCCGATTCCCAGCGCAATCTCGGCGCCGAAGCGACGAACGGCTCGATCGCCATCAGTACCGCAGGCTCAGGCCACTGGCGCAGGTCCATCACGTCAGCACCTTCGACGGCGATCCGCACATTCACCGCACCCATCGGGCCGTCGACTCGGACATTGTGGTTGTAGTACCCGGCGGCGGCTTGCGAAAGTGAAAGAGCTTGGGCGTACACCGCATTCGCGTTCACACCGAGTGCCCGCGAGATCAGTCGCGCCGCGTCACGGTCCATGCTCGGTCCGGGCGTCGGCGGTTGGATACGCAATCGGGCGGCTGCGGCTGCTCGTGAGACGTCGGGTTCGATCCAGCCGAACAGCGCCAGCACAGCCCGTGCGACGAGAACCAGCCCCGGATAGACGTTCGCGCCTTCGAATTCGGATATCGCCCAGCGCACACTACGTACCGCATCGTCGCGCTGCCCGCGGCGTGCGAAGACCCCAGCGCGGAACAGTTCGGCCCTGGCACGACCCGACCGATACCCGACACTGTCGAGAATCTCGCACGCTTCGGCAAGCGCACGCTCCGCGGCGTCGAGTTCACCGAGCGACAGTCGAGCCAAACCTAAGGCGGTGTAAGCCTTTCCGAGCTCGTGCATGGCACCGAGTTCGCGCTGCCGTGTGATAGCGGTTCCGGCGGCCTCGATCGCCTGGACCGGGTCGGTGAGAGCCTGGAGTTCGGCCACGTTCGTCGCGATATTGGCCTGACCGACGACGCTGCCCGCCGCTCGATAGTGGGTGTCGGCCTCGGCCAGATACTGTGCGGCGCGCTCGGTATCGAACGCCAGCCGATAGGCGAGATGACGCAAGCGCGCCACATCCCCGAGAAACGCATGATCGTCGTCGTCGGCCATGGTGACGAGTTCCTCGCACAGTGCCAGCGCCTGACCGAATCGGCCTTGGCACATGTGCAGGTCCGCCGCCCATAGCCCGGCTTCGAGCCGAGCCCGCCCCGACCCCCGTGACCACACGTCCTGATAGATCGCCAAGGCATCGTCGGTATCACCGAGTATGCGGCGTGCATTCGCCGCGGCGACTGCAAGGCGCTCGGCGATCGGCCCGGTCCTTTCCAGCGGCGTATCACGGGTGAGCCGATCGGCCTGCTTGGCGTCGCCGAGTAGTAGGGCGGCTTCCGCTTCCAGGCACTTCTTCAGTTCCGAGAGTTCCGCCATACCTGCCAGATTCTCATGCGATTCGGTCAGGTAGCGGTCGAGATCGCTGATCACTCCGCCGATTCCCTGGCTCCCGCCAGCTGCTTCGATCCGATCGACATAGGCAAGCAGTGCCACGGCGGACAGAATCCCCGCCCGTACACCGTGGTATCCGGCTTCGCGCAACGCCGAGACTCGACCGGCCGGCCCCTCTGCGCGCGCGAACCATACGTCATGCAGCAGCTCGTGCAATGTTCGCTGGACATCAGGGTCCAGGCGGCGCTGCAATGCGGCGACCATCAGTTGGTGCAGCTGGTAGTACTCGGCACCGTCACTCTCGTCCGCGGAGTAGACGAACGAATATGCGATCAAGGACTTCCATGCCGCGATGTGACCGGGCAGCTCGAATTGCCGAGTCAGCGCGGTGAAGATGTCCCGATCGAAGGTGCGTGGTAGCCCGAGCAGTTCCAGCATCCGCACTTCGTCGGGGCGTACGTGCTGGAGGAAGCGTTCGAGAATTGTCTCCGGGGAGACCAGTTCCGTGGGCGCAACCCAGCCCGCGCGAGTGCGGGCGTCGATCGCCAGGTGCAGGTAGAACGGCACGCCCGCACTCGACCTCGAGATCGCCGCGCGTTCGGCGGCATCCTCGATCCCCGACGAATCGAGCAGTTCGAATCGGGCGTCCTCTGGAAGGTCGTCGACTCGCACGGTCCGCAACCGCGAGGCCCATTCGGGATCATGCCGCTCCCAACCCAGCGGCTCACGGCTGGCGATCACGACCAGCCCGGTGTCCATCTGCGCGACCACATCCCGCAACCAAGCATCGGAAGCCGCGGCACGGCCCTCGCGGTCCGTACCACCCATCAGCGCCTCATAGGCGTCGAGGAAGACCACGTAAGGCTCTTTCCCCTCCGTGCCGTTCTTCAAGTCCTGTGCGAACAGGTAGGAAACAGCTGTCTCCAGGCTCGCGAGGCTCAACTGGTCGAGCTCTTGGAGGATCGGATCGTGGCGTATCCGGTGGGTGCGCACGGCTCGACGCGCACCCAGATCGAGCAGACGGGTCGCGGTACCGAACACCGGAATCCCGGTGGCGTCGTTGAGGATTTCGGTCAGGATCTCGCTGTGCTCGGCAAGCGTCAGCGATTCGGAGGTGAGGCGTAGATGCGGATGCATGCGCTGCCACAGCACCGCGCAGGCGATGTCGAAGCGGTGGAATTTGATCTTCCGGGCACCGAACTGAACGCGCAGCACGGCCAGCCCGTCCGCGGCCTGACGGTGACTCGGCACCTGCAGATCGAGCACCCCCGCCGGATGCTTCTTCTCGACGCGCGCCCGCAACTCGGTGACCAGACGTGACTTGCCGATTCCGCCGACACCGCTGAGCAGCATGACCAGCGGACGTTCGGCGGCTTCGACCAGCAGTTCGTCGAACCGAGTCAGCACGTGCTCACGGTCGACGAACGGGCGGCTCGCCGCCCCCGGCTGAAATCGCGCGGTCAACACCACGATGTCTTCCCCCTCCTGACAAGAACGGATCAATTCTGGCAGAAGCCAACAACATTCGAGCCTGGACGGAAAACCGCACTCGCCGATACGACCGGCGGTGATCTCACGCAACGTCCTGCGTCGAGCAGGAAGCGACAGAGTAACCCGGAGCCGAGAACGGCACGAAGCCCGCCTCGGCACAGACCCGGACGCGACAGTGGCCATGCTCCGACATGGAGTGGAGCTGGAGCATGGCCGCGCGATGACCACATGTAGGGGCCGTCGAATGCGCCGTGGGAGACACTGGCAGTGAAGTCGTCCCACTCACAGGCGGTGAAGATCAAGGACGGGCGGGTTCTTTGAATCACGGAGTGTCTCGGCACCCATCCGTGTCTGGCCCTACACCGGCTGCACCTCACCTCGTCGACCGCCCCGACCGCGCAGCGCCAGCACGCCCAAGGCCGATGCCACCATGCACCCGCCGACCACCCACAATCCGGCACGCTGCGTTCCCGTCCAATCTTTCAGCCAGCCAGTCACATACGGCGCGGCGAACCCGCTGACGTTTCCGATGGAATTGATCAACGCGATCCCGCCTGCCGCCGCAGCACCGGAGAGGAACTCGCTGGGCAGCGCCCAAAAGGTCGGTAGTGCGGCGAGTACCCCTATAGCGCAGATGGTTACCGCCGTCATGGCCGCGAAGGGGTTGCCGAGATACAGCGCGACAGGAATGGCGAGGCCGCCGACAAGTGCGGGTAGCGCCACGTGCCAAGCACGTTCGCCGGTGCGATCTCCGTGCCTGCTCCACCAGACCATCACGACGGCCCCGATGAGGTAGGGCACCGCGTTGATCAGTCCGCGCTGCACGATCGAATAGCTGACGCCGTACTGCTCCTCGAACCCTTTGATGATGGTCGGCAGGAAGAAGCCGAGCGCGTACAACCCGTATACGACGCCGCCGTAGATCAGCGCCAGGCCGAAGACGCGGGGATGGGTGAGCGCTTTGCGCACCGTCCAGTGCTCGGCTTGTTCTACCGCTTCGTGTTCGGAGGCGAGCTCAGTACTGAGCCAGCGGCGTTCGTCGGGTGTGAGCCATCGTGCCAACGCGGGACTGTCGGTGAGATAGAACCACGTCACGACCGCGAGCAGGATCGCGGGAATGCCCTCCACGAGGAACATGAACCGCCACCCGCTGAGGCCGAGAATGCCCTCACCGTATTGGATTATCAGGCTGGAAACCGTCGCGCCCAGTGCCGTGGACACCGGGACGGCGACCATGAACAACGCCACGATCTTCGCCCGCTGCGACTGCGGGAACCAATACGTGAGGTACAGCAGGATGCCGGGAAAGAATCCGGCCTCGGCGATGCCGAGCGCGAAACGCAAGACGTAGAGCACGGTTTCGTTGGGCACGAACGCCATCGCGGTGGCGACCGCACCCCAGCTGAGGAGGATGCGGGCGATCCAGCGCCGCGCCCCGAACCGGTGCAGGGCGAGGTTGCTCGGCACCTCCAGCAGCAGGTAGCCGAGGAAGAAGATGCCGGAAGCTAATCCGAACGCCGTCTCGGTCAGCCCTAGATCGGCCTTCATGCCGCTCGGGCCCGCGAATCCGATATTGACGCGGTCCAGGTAGTTGACGAAATACAGCAGGCCTAGGAAGGGCACCAGCCGAAGGGTGACCTTGCGCAACGTAGTTCGGGACACATCGGTCGTGACAGCCACCCGCGCACTCTTGCTGTGAAGACCGGGCGCGTCAAGTTGCGATTCACGCCGCCACCGACTCACGCCGCCACCGACTCACGCCGCCACCGACTCACGCCGCCACCGA
>NZ_JBYISM010000015.1:0-187810 GCF_057708605.1 Nocardia sp. bgisy118
ATCGCCGCCAAGGGCCTGGCCATGAAGTCCGGCTTCAAACGCCCCGGCCCCAAGGCTCCAAGCGCCGGGACGCCGGTCCCGGGCTCGGAACCAGCTGAGCCTGCCGTCGCCGTTCCGGCGGCCGAGACCGACTCGGCTCGGCCCGAATCGGCACCGGCCGAGACCAACGGCAAGAGCGGGAGCAGCGGCACGGTCCAACCGCCGTCTGCGAAACCCGGCGGCATGGGCTTCAAGCCGGGTGCCAAGGCCCCAGGCCGCAAAAACTAAGCGGGTCCTGCCAGGAGTCGACGCGTGCCCACTCCGACCGCACCCCGTGTTGGAGTGGGCACCTAGCAGGAACGTTACTGTCGTGCGTCGCGCCAGCCGTTCACCCCGCTGCTGTGCCCACGCCCTGCCGTCCAGTCGTTCTCGATCGTCAGGCCAGCCACAAGCGAAAAGGGCTGACACGCAACAAGGATGGCTAGATCGGCGCGCACAAGCGCACTCACACCGCCGTCGCCGGCGAACTCGGACGCGCAAACTCCCGACCTGAAGCGTCGGAACGACCGGCAAGATCCCCTGTCGCTGCTGAAATAGGTTCGGGCGCAATCAGATCCCGAATGACTGGGGCAGTCGAGGACCGCTGCCGCAACACGATCTGGCGTCTCGAACGTGACCCGATCACCGTCAGCGCATCCTTGCCGTGATCCGGGACTGGTTCGTCGAATACGGGTATCCGCAGAACACCAGGCTCGGTGAGCGCGTCGTGTGTTCCGCCGAAGCTGATGGCACACGCGCGGAATTCAGCGCGCGCCTGCGGTAGGTCCGACCCCATCGACGCACTCGCCATCGCTCGCGCCGCATTGCGCGTCCGATGCGCCCGCGGCGCGGTTCAACGGTGTCGAGCGCGAGATCTGGCTACTGACCGACCACCGCGAAGACCTTGAGAGCAATGCCGTCGCCCTACCGTCGAGATCGGCCAGCTGACCGAAGAGATGGACAGCACCGCTTTCGGCGACAGACCGGCACGACATTGCCTGTCCCGCAACGGAAATCGGCAACGCTGCCCTGCGCGCATCGCTCTCACTCGGGTGCGGTGCTATCCCGAGCCCAAGGCGTTGCTGTCCAGACCCAAGCCCGTCGGCGACGGCGGCAGCAATTTACCGACCCGCTGATTCGAGAGCCTCCTGAGGGCGAAGCGGGTTCAGCAGGGTCAGATTCGAGTCGTGGTGTTGTGGTCCACTGGATTCACGGGAACCGCTTGGCGATCGCCTCCGCGATCGCGTCCGGTGCGTGTTCCTGAATGAACTGACGGGCGCGCGGGAGCTCGACTACTTCGACATCGGTGAAGGTAGTGCGCATGCGCGGGATATGGGCGTTCGGGCGGTACACCATGTCTCGCATTCCCCACACCAACAGGGTCGGCTTGTCACCGAGTATGGCGGGCACGTCTCGGGAAAGTTGGTCCAGCAGCGGGGTCGCGTCACGAATTTGTCTGGCGATCACGCCGAGTCCCCGCCGGGCTTCCGTGGTGGGCTGCACCATGCGATAGTGATCGACCTCGGCCGCGCTGAGCTTGCGCCCCAGCTCCGAGAGCAGGACGCGCTCGACGAGGAAGTTCTGCTCGAGCACCCGCCGCTGCATCGGACGGGTGCGCATGACCATACTGAAAACCCGATTCGCCCTCGCTTCGAGTGGCCAGAACAAGGTATTGCCCAGCACGATCCCTCGCACCCGGTCTGCGCGCGCGGTGACCGCGCCCAGGCCGATGGGTCCGCCCCAATCATGTCCCATCAGGACGAAGCCGTCGAGCTGCAGATGATCGATCAGCTCGCCGAGGACCGAGGTGTGCTCGGCAACCGTGTAGCCGAAATCCGCAGGTCGTTCGGACAATCCGAAACCCAGATAGTCGACGGCGATACAGCGGTACCGGCCACGCAGTTCCTTCACGATGTGGCGGTAGAGGAAACTCCACGTCGGAACGCCATGGCAGAACAGGATCGTCGGTCCGGACCCCTCGTCGATGTAGTGAACCCGGCCGGCGGACGAGTCGAACCATCGGGACTCGAAGGGGTACAGACTCCTGTCGGGAACGAAGTCGATCAGCATTGGAACCCTCTCTGCGATACAAGACGACGTCTGATATACCCCGCCCACACGGAATCACGTGAATCGCAACAGGTTTGGGGCGGACCGGAGCCTGTGCAACCGATGGAAATTCGCGGTTGGACAGGCTCCTCGATCTTTCCCCACCCGAAGGGCGCTCCTCGATCATCGATACTCGACCATAGATGAGTCGAATTACCGCAGTTCGGAGAGCCTTTCTCTCAATTCTGGACTCGTAGGCATCAATTACCATGACCGGACGAAGCTGTGTGCGCAAGCGGTCTGTCGGCCGCAGTGGACGACACGAACCCTTGCCTGTCCCGAATTTCATTGTATGCTCACTCGGGCCAGGACTTCGAAGACACGACGGACTTCCTTCTCGATTCGGAGTCGAATGCGGTCGTTGCGCGTGGGGAGGCGTGACGCCTATTACCGAGCACGAAGGAATCTTGACAATCGCCCGCGGACTGCGGGTCATCGAGTAACGAACCCGAAAAGCACGGCCACAACAGCGTGAATCAGCTAGGCGAGCCGTCGGTTTACATCCTGCTCTTATGAGCAAAACTGTCGATGGGACGAGCGCTGCCTGGTGGGCGCCAACGGAAATGCGAATATTACAAACGGGGATATGGAATTACTGCAGGACTGAGGTCCGGAGCGGGCAACATTGTAACTGCGCATGACGAGTGAGCTGTGATCGTGACTGGAACAATTTCGAAACCGACACTTGACGAGTTTCTGGACAAGTCGGCAGAGGCGAGAATCGACTGGGTGAATTCGTCCGAAGGATGCACGACAAGCATTCTGGGACGACTCGAGCTGTTTCTTTCGTTCGCGCGGCCGCGCACATGCTTACCGGGAATGTTGGCGTTCTATCTGTCCTGCAAGATGCTTGGGTTGCCGATCGACCTGGACGTTTTGATTGGCTTCGCCATCACGTTCCTGTACAGCGCGGTAGCAAACCTGTTCAACGCCTACTCGGACATCGCAGAAGACAACCAGAACATACCGGCACGGTTGTACCTTCTCGGTCTTTACGGTCGGCGGCGGCTGCTGCGGAGTGCCTATGCGGTGTGTGGTGTCATGCTGGCATTGGCGGCTCTCGTGAGCGTCAGTTTTATCGGGATGACAGCGATCTGCATCATCATCGCGCACCAATATTCGTTGCCGCCATTCCGCGTGAAGGCGAGGCCGGTGTTGTCGATCGGCCTCTTCGCCTTGGATGTTGCATTTCCATTCCTGATGGCTCCGGCCATAGCGAAGCACGGACCGGCGGTGCTCGGGAATTGGCAATTCATCATCATGGCTGCGTATTTGTTTGTATGGTTCGCGGCCAAAGGGCTGGTGAAGAACCTGCCCGACTACGACGGCGATCGAAATGCCGGTCTGTCGACCTCGGCGACAATCAGCGGAACACGACAGCGAGCAGCGATAGTGGCATCGGTAGCGACGGCAACTGTCTACTTGGGGCCACTGTTCCTGGTGGCGAGTGGTCAGTTCGCGGAGAAGTATCTGATCGCCCTCGCGTGGTTCCCGGTCGTATGCATTCAGTGCGCGCGAATGATCCTTCGTGATGACAGCCGCTCGGCGAACAACATGCTTCGTTTCGACATGGTGGTGTCGACGGGGTACCTGTCGACTTGGATCTTGCTGGTAGATCCGTCCGTTTCATCGATCAGCATCGTGTCGGGGTCACTGATGATCATCTTTCTCATGGATGCGATGAAACTCGACACGCGCAAAAAAGAGGACATTGTGTGATGGAGGCGGTGGAAAGGTTGACGGTGGTGCGTGAAGCAGTCTTGTTGAATGAGTACCGCTCGGGCGAAGACAGCGATTCCTCGGCCGCCGCGATAGATCTTTCGAACAATGCATTGCCTTTTGCTCCATTGCCGAGCGTTCGCAAAGCAATAGAGGCCGAAGTGGAGCGTGCAGCAGACTACCCTTCTGCGTCGTACGGATCGCTGCGGCGGGCTATCGCCGAGTTCGCCGGCTGTGGACCAGATCAAGTCGTCGTCGGACCGGGCAGCGTCGGCGTGCTGGGATACCTTGTGCAACGGGTTGCCGGCGATGGCGGCCGAGTCGTTTTCGCAGTTCCGGCTTTCGACGCGTACGAGAGAGTCGTGGTCGGTGCCGGCGGCACGGCAGTGCCGGTGCCGGGCACGGAGAATCGGTGGCAGCCGCTGGAGTCGATGGTGGCAGCGGCGGGGGAGGACGCGGCCGCGATCCTGATTTGTGCGCCGCACAACCCTACGGGCGAGCATGTCAGTCCTGCCGAGGTCGAGATGGTCCTTTCGGCAGTTCCCCGACACACGGTCGTCGTGGTGGACGAGGCGTATATCGAGTTCGATCGAACCAACGATGCTTCGGCAATTGTGCGCATGACTCGCCGGCATCCCAATCTGGTCGTCATGCGGACCTTCTCGAAGGCCTATGGCCTGGCGGGCCTCCGCGTAGGGTATGCCGTCGGCCATAGCGACCTGATCGGCGCCTGTCGAACTCTTGCGATGCCTTTCGGTGTGAATCGGTTGGCGGTAGCGGCGGCCATTGCGTCGCTCGAGGTGAGCGATGAGCTCGCCGGCCAGGTGGATGCGGTCGTTCGTTGCCGATCGCTGTTCACCGAATCAGTTCGCGCGCGTGGAATTGATGTCCCCGATTCGTACGGCAACTTCATCTGGGTGCCGATGCATCGCCCGACTCCGCTGGCCGAGTATTTCGCCGAGTCGGGGATTGTGGTTCGTGAATATCCGGACATCGGCGTCCGGATCACCGTACCTGCAATGGAATACCTGGCTGATGTCGTCGACATACTTGCAGATGGATACAGACAAGTGGAGGCAAGTTCATGCAGATGAATTCGCACCTTGGGGCCGACTTGTTGGGGCGTCCACGGTTCGCAGATGTCCTTGTGGATCGTTTGATCCGAAACGATGTGCGCTATATCTTCGGGATGCCCGCAGAATCAGTCAATTGCCTTGTCGATGCGATCGGGCGGCGCTCGGAGATCGGACTGATCGCGGTTCGCCATGAAAGTGCGGCGTCCTGGATGGCCGTCGGTTACGCACGGGGGTCGGGCACTGTCGGCGTGTGCTTCGGTACGGCAGGCCCCGGTGCGACTCATTTGTTGCCCGGCGTTTATGACGGGCTGTACGACCGCCTGCCTGTGCTGGCAATATCCGGACAGGTCGCACGAGCAGGTATCGGTACGAAGTCGTTCCAGGAGATCGATTCGGCGCGGCTGTTCAGAGACGGTACATGGCGATCGTCGGACATCATGTCGGCCGACCAGATCAGTGTCTTCGAGCAGATGGTTCTCGCGGTACGACTCGAGCAGACGTCCGCGCATGTTGCCATTCCGTCGGACGTGTTGAACGCGCCGGTCGGTGAGATAGCACAGGTAAGCCCGTATCGGTTGGACCGTCGGATTGCCGCGGAGGCCGACAAGAAGCGCATCGCCGACCTCGCGGACTATCTCTGCGCGAAGCCGACAGCGATCGTGTTGGGCGCGGGCAGCAGGGAAGTCACTGATTGCGCTCGCCTTCTCGCGGACGCGCTGGATGCTCCACTCGAGGCGTTGCCCGAGTCGGGAATCCCGGAGGCACTGGTATCGCCGGTGAAGGACGCCGCCACATCGGCAGCCGAAGACACTGTTCTTCTGATTGGACGTCCAACCGCCGGAGTAGCGCGATACTTCCCATCGGCGAATACCCTGATAGAAATCACCGATGTCGCTACGTCCGGATTCGATGCCGGATGCCAGAGGGTTGGAATTGCCGGCGATATTTCATCGATTCTGCAGTCCCTGACCTCCGCCGTGTGGAGCCGCACCGGCGCACCATCTGAAAAAACATCGGAGCATTCGTCTGGAACGCCGCGAAACCAGGATGCGCCCGGTGGGTGGGCGGTACTCGCGCAACGGCTGGCTGGTGCATCGGTCGCTGTCGACCCCGGATCGATACAGCGACTGTCACGCAGATTCCTGAGCGAACACGCGAATATCCACAGTGCGTGGAATCTGGAGGCTGAAGGTTCGGCTCTCCCGATGTCGATCGGTCTCGCATTGGCGACCAGCGATCGGTGCTACGTGCTGACCGAACTCGAGTCTCTGGACCAATACGTCTCGGAGCTGTCCACCGCCGTACGATACGCGGTGCCGATAACCGTTGTCTGCCGAGCGGAATCTGGTGCAACGGTGCGCGATCTGGCCCGGGCCTTCGGCCTCCCGGCGTTCTGGGCGGGAGACGCAAGTGAACTGAATTCGAGGCTGCACGAGGCTGGTCGGGAGCGTGGGCCGGCTGTGATTCTGACCTCGGCGTTGGACGTGGAATCGGCACCGCTCGACCGAACGCCCCGCGCCGATGTCGTCGACTTCGCGAGTGATCTGCTCGATGCGATAGCGCGCCAGGGGATCGACTCGGGGTACCTATCGAGAAACAGCTGCGAGCGGCTGGGATTGACGAGCGACTGTGCTGACCTCGACTTGCGTGTCGTCGCTGATACCCAGGCGGCTGCCATGCGGGCGACCGCGGCATTCAAGGCTTCGGGGAGTCCAGCCTGTGCTCTGGTGACTTCTCCCGCTGAACTGCTCGCGCAGCTGAATGGGCTGTACGACGCATCGTTCGACAACGCGTCGGTGCTGCTGATCTCCTTCGAACTCGACCGTTGGCTCATGGACCCGGTGGACGTGCTGAGTGAGATCGCGGCGATATCGGTTGTGCTGGACGGCACAGGCAAGGATGCGGCGCGCCTTCGAGACGCGTTGGCGACTGTCGCCGGCGGGGGTACGGGGGTGACGCACATTCACGTGTCCAGCTCCGCGATTGCCGCCGGCAATAGTGCAGCGCTGGTGGAAAGCTCGAGCGCGCTCAGTATTCCGACTTCGTTGATCGGACTTCCCGGTAGTGCGATGGCCGCACACGAAGAGATAGTGCGGGCCGCGGAACTTCTCAAAAAAGCGGAGAATGTCTCGATTATCGTCGGCCGTGGTGCATCGGGCGCACGACGTGAACTCATCGAGTTGGCGTCGCGCGCGGGAAGTCCTCTCTACTGCACGATGGGTGCATTGGCCGCGGATGTCGTAGGGGACCACTGCGACGGCCTGGTGGGGACATCTGGCCATGACGAAGCAATGCACAATGTCCGTCAGAGCCAGTTGGTCCTATTGGTCGGTGTGTCATGGCGAGGTTCGGCGTTCGGGATGGTCGGAAACAGTCCAGTGATTTCCATCAACGCCGACCCGCTGACATTCCTTCGGCTCCCGCCGGACTCGATCGGCTTGCTCGGTGACGCGCGGGAGACGCTGGAGGCGCTGGTTGGATGTTTCAATGACGACGTCGCTGTAAGCAGCATTGCCCGTACCGGCACGCCCCGGCGAAAAGGGCCGCGGGAAAGTGCGCGGCAATTGCGGGCGGCGACGGCCGCGCAGATCATCGATCACGAGCTCGCGCGAGCCGGTAGGGCATCTACCTTGAGCGTGGATGTCGGTATCAATACATTGTGGGCGTACCGCTATGTCAGGTCGGCATCCAGATATCTGTGGACCGCATCGTTCGCTACCATGGGATTCGCCGTGCCTGCGGCAGTGGACGCCGCCGTGCGTAATCCGAAGGACATCTCCGTGGCGATCGTGGGAGATGGCGGGATCGGCATTACGTTGGCCGAGCTTCGAAATGCGGCAAAGGTCGAATCGACGACGGTGATAGTGGTATTCAACAACGGTGCGCTCGCCGCCATCAAATTCGAGAGTTGGATAATGGGGTGGCCGGATAGGTCGTCGGAATTCGCGGCGTTCGACTTCGCAAGCTTTGCGCGGCATTGCGGGCTGCCCGCGGTGACGGCGCGGACATCCAAGGAATTCGGGATCGCATTTCGATCTGCGCTTCGCAACGACGGTCCGATGCTCATCGACGCGCGCATCCCTGCGGTGGAGGCTCCCGCCCTGGCGGGGCGCATACATGTTCGTCAGGTAGTGGGACTTCTGTCGGGCTGGCTGCGTGACGGTAAGGCCGCGAGATCCGGTGCCTGGTCGATGGTGAAGGCGGTTGGCGCCGACGCAGCTGGTCGAACTGTTCGCCGTATAGGGCGCCGCGAATGAAGTGTCGAGGCACAGAGAGAGGAGGGATTTGAATGGTCGGGACACGTCCTGCTACGCCTCAGGCAATGTTCACGAAAATAGCTCCCCGCTATGACCTGGTCAATTCGATTCTCACATTGGGTGGCGACAAGAGGCTCCGCCGCAGAGCGGTTCGCATGCTGAGGCTCGAACCCGGTGCCAGGGTGCTCGATGTCGCTGCGGGTACGGGCGAGATCGGCTCCGCATTGGCCGCCGTATATCGCATGCCGATCTCCTACTGCGCTGTCGACCTCAATGAACAGATGCTGGAGGTCGCGGAACGCAAGCTCGTGCGCCTCCGGCAAGAGCGGCCGGAGAGTGAATGGGACCTCTTGTGTGGAAGCGCGGAGTCTTTGGCATTCGAGCCGTCGAGTTTCGACGCTGTCGTTATGTGTTTCGCGCTCGATGACATGGACGATCCATCGGCCGCGCTGGCAGAGACGGCACGGGTTCTCCGCAACGGTGGGCATTTCCTGCTGATCGAACTCGCAATGCCGGACGGTGGCCTGTTGCGTCAAGTTCTGAAGTTCCGCCTGTGGATTGTTCGTAATATCGCGGGATTGTTCGGTTTGGATCCCGTCGCTCACATGACCACGGAGGTGGAGATGGACCGCGGCGCGGAACATTCGATAGCGCGCTGCGAAAGCGCTGGCCTGATGTTGGAGGCCCGAGCGCGATACCTCAGTGGAATGGTTCGTGCGTACGTGTTCCGCAAGGCGACGGCGTTCCCGGCATGAGCGAAACCTTCGCGGAAACAGCCTGACATTGATTATTGCCGAGATATCCTGAATTCAGATGGGAAAGACTCTTGACATCCGATAAATGCCCGCACGCGGCGGCGCCGAAGGTTCACTCCGAGACCGGCATAACCAGCCGCCGTTTCTCGAATCGGCACGTGCCCGGACCGCCAGGACATCGTTTCATGGGTTCATACCCTGAGTATTCGAAAGATCGCAACAAGTTCTTGCGCGATGCGGTCCGGCAGTACGGCGATGTCTGCCGAATCAAGCTCCCGCTCCGAGACCTGGTCGTACTGGGTAACCCAGAAGATGCCCACGTGGCAATGGGGGACACCTCTGGCGACTACAGCAAGTTCGGAAACTATCATCCTATGCTGCAGAAGCGGCAGAACGGGCTGTCGTTCATCGAGGGTGAGATCTTCCGGGAAAGACGCCGGATCGTCAGTCCGCTGGTCACGCGAGACGGCCTGAAGAATACGTTCGCTGCCAATGTCGAAGCCTACCTCGATAGCCTCGAGTCGAACATTGCCGCGGCGACCGACTCCGACGGCGTGACCGATATGCAGGAAGCGATCTTTCAGACACTTTTGCGAGGAGTGCTGAAGCAGACGTTCACGGAGCCTTTTACTGCCCAGGAGATCGATGAGTTGCACAATGGTCTCGCGACCTTCACCAAGTTCCTCGGATCGACTCTGAAGATCGCTGATCCGCCTAATCTGGTACGCCCGTGGGGTCCGTACAAAATCCGGCCGTGGGCGGTGTACTCCGCGGCGATGATCGTCAAGAATCGCGTTGTCGAGCGACAGAACTCGCCGTCTTTGGGAACCTATGGCGATGTCTTGGACGGCATGGTGCTGGGGTACAAGAAGCTGAAGACCCCCATGACTTTCTGGGACCTTTGTTTCGACGTAGCCACTATGACCAGTGCATCGTACGGCACTACTGCCGGCGCCATCACCCAAACGGTCGTTCGCACCCTCCTCGACAACGAAGCGACGGATCGCGTGGTGGACGAGTGCGGCAGTGTCGATATTTCACAGCCGACCATCGAGTCGGTTCGCAGCCTGCATTGGGTGAAATCCTGCTTCGAAGAATCGATCCGAATGCAAGGGCTTCCGCTCCTTCTCCGATTCACATCCAAAGGAGCGAACTTCCAAGGGTTCGACATTGCACCGAACACTATGCTTGGGATTCCGATCTCGACGATCCACCGTGATCCACGCTGGTGGACCGATCCTGACAAATTCGATCCGAATCGGTTCTACGACAAGAGCAAACGAGTGGATCAGCCTCGACTGTTGCACTATCTCGCGTGGGGTGCAGGTCCGCACCGATGCACCGGCGCTCAACTGGGGTACCTGATTGCGCCGTACCTCGTGGCCTTGATCTTCAGCCGGTACAAGATCGAAGTTCCCGCGAATTGGTCGCTTCGCGAGGATCCCGGCCTGGCGCCGATGATCAAGGGCGGTTTCAAAGTTCGAGTGACTCCACGATAGCTGTTTCGACCGACGACAACCTGAGAGAGTGTTGAATGAAATTCGCAGAGCGGTATGATATTGCGGCGCCCATTTACGACAGAACTGCATGGGTACTGTCGCTTGGCGGAATCGACAAATTGCACCCGGGGCTGGTCGACGGACTGGACTTGTCCGGCAAGACCGTGGCCGATCTCGGATGCGGTACGGGCCTTGCCTTCCCCGCGCTGCTCAACGCAGTCGGCCCCACCGGTCATGTCATTGGCGTGGACAACAATGCGTCCATTCTCGCCAAGGCCGAGCAGCGTGTTTCGGCGAACAAATGGAACAATGTCTCACTCGTGACCGATGACATCGCGACGCTGGCCATGCGCCGAGACGTCGATGTGGTTGTCAGTTGCATTGCGATGAGCTGCGTGCCGAATCCTTCGAAGAAGTTGGAAGAACTGCTCGTGAACCTCGAGCCCGGCACCATGGTGCGCATCATCGATGCGCTGCCGCGGACATCTGGGCGCTGGCGTCAGGCCATCAATTCGTACAACTTTGTGAAGTCGGGCATTGTCGGCTCTCATTTCAGGGAACTTGCACCGTTCGAACAGGTATTTCGCGATCAACTGAGCGGCGTAGTCGTCGACAGCCTGCACGGCGGAATGTATACGCGGCTGACCGGCGTAAAAGGCGCGAAATAGCGGCGGGCCCGTTCACGGTTCGTGCCTGAATTTATTTTGCGTGTTGGGAGGTGGTCGACATGAGTGCGTGTGAACTGGCAGTCGATTGGGGTAGCAAGAAGTTCGGCGACAGTCTCGTGCTGGACAACGTGGACATCTCGATCGATCGCGGTGAGTTTCTTGCTGTGCTCGGCCCGAGCGGCAGCGGCAAGTCGACGCTCCTGCGGGTCTTGGCGGGGTTGGAGCATCTGACTGCCGGAACGATCAGTTGGAGTGCGGATGGTGCCCGCCCGCGCACCGGCGTGGTGTTCCAGCAATCTTTGCTGCTGCCATGGCTCACGGTGATCGAGAACATCTCGCTGGCAAGGCGATTCACCGCGCACCGTCACGAATTCGACCACCAGTACCCCGCGACCTTGTTGCGGCGTTTCGGGTTGGATCGCCTTGCCGAGCGATACCCGAGCGAGCTGTCGGGCGGCCAGGCGCAGCGCGTAGCTGTGCTGCGCGCGGCTGCGACACGGCCACGGCTCCTCTTGCTCGACGAGCCGTTCAGTGCTTTGGACCCGGCCACTCGGATCGACTTGCAGCAGTGGCTGGCAGAGCTCGTTGCCGATATCGAGGCAACGGTTGTGCTTGTCACGCATGACGTCGACGAAGCAATCGCGCTGTCGGATCGGATCGTCCTGCTCGACCAGGGAAGGATTCGTCGTGAATGGCGGGACGTACGGAATGGCAGTGATACGTGCTCGCTTCGCGAGGACATTCTCCAGCAGTACCACCCGGACGAGGTCGTAGTTCCGTGACAGCGTTTTCGAGACGACACCTGTTGGCAGGGGCGACGGGACTCACCGTCGCCGCTGGTCTCTTCGGCTCGGCCGACCTCGCCCACAGCGCGGCAACCGCTGGGCAGCGGCGGGAGAGTGCCCTTCGCATCGGCTACCTGCCGATCACCGACGCGGCACCATTGTTGATCGCGCATTCGGCGGGCCTGTACCCAGCCGGGACGGTCAGTAGCGGCAAGCCTGTGCTGTTCCGAAGCTGGGCCGGGCTGGCGGAGGCGTTCGTATCTCGTCAGATCGACGTCGCGCATTTGTTGATGCCGATGGCCCTGCAACTCCAGCGCGCACTGGGCGCGGGGGTGCGAGTGCTGGGCTGGAATCACACCAACGGTTCGGCACTCACCGTCGCTCCGGACATCACTGATCTGGAACAGCTGGCCGGGACTCAGGTCGCCATCCCGTTCTGGTGGTCGATTCACAACATCGTCCTCCAGCAGCTCCTGCGAGCGCACGACATCACACCGGTTGTTCGACGTAGTGCGTCGCGGTCCAAACGCACCGTCGAACTGGTTGTCATGAGCCCGTCGGATATGGTTCCCGCCCTGGCGAACCGTTCGATTTCGGGGTACGTAGTGGCGGATCCGTTCAACGCCATCGCGCAGATCAAGAAGATCGGGCGAATCCATGTCTTCTTGGGCGACGTGTGGCGCGAACATGCGTGTTGTGTCCTGGTTACCAGGGACGACGTGATCGCAGAGCGGCCGTCCGCAGTGCAGGAGGTCACCGACGCGGTGGTTTCCGCACAATTGCACATCAATATGGACCGGAATCGAGCTGCGGGTGCCCTGACGTCCGGCAGCTATCTTCCGCAGCCGCTGCCTGCGGTTCGCACCGCGCTCGCTTATCCGGCGCCACCGTATCAGTTGCGACGCCCTGAGTGGGCGCCGCAACTGGTGGGATTCCAGCCGTACCCGTATCCCAGCTTCACCCGACGGCTTGTCGAAGCAATGCATGACACGGTGGTGGACGGGGATCGCGGCTTTCTGGACAACATAGATCCGGCCAGTGTGCACAACGAGCTGGTTGACGACACCTTCGTACTGAAGTCGATTGGTGCACACGGTGGCACACAAGCTTTCGGGCTGCCCGCCGACCTCGAGAGAACCGAACAGGTGCAACTGCTGTGACTTCGACTTCCGTTCGATCAAAACCCGCCCCCCACAACGCAACCCGGTCAGCAGCCGCCAAGATCTGGCCCGCCGCGGTGGCGATGGTTCTGACGGTTTGCCTCTGGTGGATGGCGACGACGGTCCTGTCGCCGGAGCACTCGCTCCTGCGTCAGACCGCGCCGCAACATGTGCTCCCCGCAATCGCTGATCTGCATCAGCGTGGGGTGCTGGTATCCGATGCGGCGATAAGCCTGTGGCGGTTGCTCATCGGCCTGGCCATCGCGATGGTTATCGGTGTTCCCATGGGTCTGCTGATCGGTCTGAGCACTCGGATCGAACAGGCGACGACGCCGGTCGTGCAATTTTTGCGAATGATCTCTCCTTTGTCATGGACGCCGATTGCGATAGCGCTGTTCGGGATCGGTAATCAGCCGGTCTATTTCCTCATCGCAGCAGCCGCTGTGTGGCCCGTCATGCTCAACACCGTATCCGGGGTTCACGCCATCGACCGCGGATTCCTGGACGTGGCGCGGTCTTTCCACGCGACCCGCGCCGAGCAACTGAGGGTCGTGATAATTCCGGCCGTACGTGATCATATTCGGACCGGCCTGCGACTGGGTCTCGGTACCGCCTGGATTGTTCTGGTTCCCGCGGAGATGCTCGGCGTGAGGTCGGGGCTGGGCTATCAGATCCTCAACGCCCGCGATCAGTTGGCGTACGACCAGGTCGTGGCCATCATCCTTGTCATCGGTGTGCTCGGATCCGCCGTGGATTTCGTGGCGAGCCGCCTTCCGGGGCGAACCCTCAATAACCGCGCGGTGTGATGAAAGCAGATCGGCGGTAGCCAAGAGTTCATTCGATCGCGCGGGTGTCTTCCTGCGCGTTCTGCGACCACTTCCCAAGTCGAAGGGTGAGGTTCATGTCCGAAGTCCGTGTGGCGTCCGATCGTCGCTGGTGGGCGCTGTCGGTACTGTCGATTACACAATTGATCGTCGTCCTGGACGCGACGATCGTGACGATCGCGCTGCCCTATGCGCAGGCCGACCTCGGCATCAGAGATGCCGACAAGCAATGGGTGTTCACGGCCTACACGCTGATGTTCGGTGGCTTGCTGCTACTGGGCGGACGCTTGGCAGACTATGTCGGGCGGCGGCGGATCCTCCTGATCGGTTTGGTCGGATTCGCGGTGGCCTCGCTGGTGGCCGGTGCGGCGGTCAGTGGTGGCATGCTGTTCGCCGGCCGGGCGTTGCAGGGCATGTTCGCGGCGTTGCTGGCTCCATCGGCGCTGTCGCTGGTGTCGGTGACA
This sequence comes from Nocardia sp. bgisy118, assembly GCF_057708605.1. NCBI lineage: Bacteria > Bacillati > Actinomycetota > Actinomycetes > Mycobacteriales > Nocardiaceae > Nocardia > Nocardia sp. bgisy118. The sequence continues at coordinate 14,335 of NZ_JBYISM010000015.1, forward strand.
TTCACCCAGGCGCACGAGCGGGCTCGCGCTTTCGCCGTCTTCGGGGGCGTGTCCGGAGCGGGGTTCGCGATCGGACTCATCGGCGGCGGAGCGTTGACGCAGTTCGTGTCCTGGCGCTGGTGCTTGCTGGTGAACACTCCGATCGTGCTCGCCACCGCGGCGGCGGCCCTTGCGGTCGTGGTCCGGGACGTGCCGGTCCGGCGGGTGGGCGGCTATGACCTGCCCGGTGTGGTCTTCGTGACCGCGGGACTGGCGAGCGTCGTTTATGGGTTCAATCGTGCGGCGCAGGCGGGATGGGGTGCGGCCAGCACGGTCACGCTGCTGGTGACCGGTGTCTGCCTGCTGCTGGCCTTCGTGGCCATCGAGGCGCGGGTCGCCAATCCACTACTGCCCCTGCGGATTCCGGGCGAGATCAATCGGGGTGGCTCGTTTCTGGTCGCTTTGCTGATCCCGATCGCGATGTATGCGGTGTTTCTGTTCCTCAGTTACTACTTCCAGGAGACGCTGGGCTATTCGCCGTTGAAGGCCGGAATCGCCTTCCTGCCCTTTCCAATCGGCATCGTCGTTTCCGCGGGTGTAGCCAGTCGCTTGTTGCCTCAGGTCGGACCGCGGGTGCTGATGCTGGCCGGTGCGCTGCTCGGGGCGGGTGGCTTGATCTATCTGGCGCAGTTGCGGGTCGGTGACACCTACTGGGCTGCTGTCCTGCCGGGCGAGATCGTCATAGCGCTCGGCATGGCGCAAATCTTCGTGGCTATGCAAGCCACCGCGCTGTACGGGATCGACGATCACGACGCCGGTGTGGCCAGTGGTCTATTGAACGCGGTGCAGCAGATCGGCGCCTCGATCGGAACCGCGCTGCTCACTACGATCGCGGTGCAGGTCTCGGAGCGATACGTGCTCAGCCACCCGCCGTCCCCTGATCTGCCTGCACACGCGGCGATCCACAGTTTCGACATCGGATTCTATTGGGGTGCAGGGTTTTTCGTGATATCTGCGATCGTGATAGCGGTCACGATTCGGGTCCGGAGGTTGGATTTGGTGACCGAGTCGGACAGGCAGGCGGCGATGCCGGTCTAGGTGCTGGGCGCGCCGGGATAGGGCGAACCGTATTCGGTGCCGGCTCATCGGGCGGGGTGTGAGTGTGGCGGTGGCGAACACGGTGCCCGACCTGTGCGGGGATCAGGGCGTCGACTGATCGGTCGGGATCGGTTCGGGTGGGCGACGTAGCGAAGGCAGTGCCATCGCGAGTTCCCCCCGTCGGGCCGCCCGCCGCCACCGCTGTCCGGAGTCGATAGCACGCCGGATCTTTCGCACGGTGGGTACCTGTGTGAGCAGGTGTAGCTGATATTGCCACGGCATTTGTAGCCCGTGCCGAGCCGCCATCGCATAGGCGAACTGCACGGCGCTGCGGTCGAGATACCGGTCGGCGTGTTCGAACCAGACCATGCTGGCACGGGCGGCGGCCTGTATCGGGCGCAGTGCAGTGCGCCGCTGCGCATCGTAGTTCTTCAGCGCGTCGGCGAGTTCGGGATGCTCGTACAGGTTCTGTGCGAGCACGACGGCGTCGATGATGGCCAACCGGGTGCCCGAGCCGATGGTGAAGTGCGTGGTGTGCGCTGCATCGCCGAGCAGTACCACGTTGTCGTGATACCAGGTCTTGTTGGTCACCTCGGGAAAGCGGCTCCACCTTGCGAATTCGCCTCGTGTCTTGCTGATCAACGAGTGACCGTCGAGATGGCGCGTGAACATGTTCTCCAGAACACGCACGTTCTCCAGGTTGTCCAGGGAATCGAATCCCAGTCCATGCCAAGTCTGCGGTTGGCACTCGACGATGCAGGTGCTGATCTTTTCGGCAACCGACGGGTAGGCATGGAACCAGATCCAACCGGCCGGGGTGTGTTCGAAGGCGAAGGTGAATCGGCTGAACACCTTGTCCGTACCGAGCCAGATATATCGATTCTCGCCGAGTGTGACGGACGTGCCGAATCGATGATTACCCAGCTGCCGTACCCGGCTGTTCGCGCCGTCGGAGGCGACGATGAGATCGGTGTCGTCGAAGCCGGACAGATCGTGGACCTCTCGCTCGTGCTGGACATTTACGCCCAGGTCGCTCGCCCGTCGGGAAAGTACGTCGAGCAATGCCGCGCGCCCCATGCTGAACCCGTAGCCCCCGAAATGTGCGGTCTGGTCGTCGCGCACATGGATCGCCTGTTCACGCCATAGGACCGACCCGGCACGCACCGCTTGGGCGCTGTCGGGGTCATTCCGATACAGAATGTCGAGCAGGTCGTCCCAGTACACGACGCCCCAGCCATAGGTGGACCCGGGGGGATCGCGGTCGATCACGGTGATGTCATGGGCCGGGTCGCGCCGCTTCATCGAAATAGCGAAGTACAACCCGGCAGGCCCGCCACCGATACACACGATCTTCATCTCGTCACCAGCTCCAGCCCGGTTGGTCGAACCTGGCTTCACACGATCGGTACTCGATGCAGTTGAGCCCGGCACGCTGTGCGTGTCCGGGCTCAGTCACCGGCGCTAGCGGCCCCAGCCCCAGCCGCCCCAGCCGCCCCAGCCGCCCCAACCCCAGCCGCCCCAACCCCAGCCGCCCCAGCCGCCCCAACCCCAACCGCCCCAGCCCCAGCCGCCCCGACCCCAGCCACCCCAGCCCCAGCCCCAACCACCCCAGCCAGGGCCGTGACCCCAACCGGGGCTGTCGACGAGTTGGGTTGCAGACGTGGGCGTCGTTGCGTGCGCGGTAGGCGCTTGCGTCGCGGCTGCGACGACCGGAATCGCGGCAACTGCGGCTATACCGGCGGCCGCCGCCAACCGGGCGAACTTCGTGTGTGAATTCTTTCTGTTGATCATGATAGGACTCCGAAATGCTGTCCCGACCTGCTCGAAGTCTACGCGGTTTCGCCGAACTCTAGAAGTCGCCGCGTCGACCAATCTATAATGCCCGCCACCTTCCCCACTGTTGCTCAATCCGAGGATGCCCCGCGTGCTCCGTGGCGGAGGGGGCCGCGCATATCGAGGCGCGGTGTCAGTGGGGGTGTCAGGTCTGTGTCAGGTCGGTGTCAGTCGGCCCGGCGAGGGTGTGTACATCGAACACAACGACCGGCGCCGACACCGTTCCAGTCGGTGCCACAACCGATTTCGAGGAGTACACGACATGTCCACCACCATCACCTTGACCGACCAGGACAACAGCACCCTGCGCACCGCCGCCTACGGCGCCGTGTCGCTGATGGCCGCCTCCGGTGCGCCGCACAAGGGCATCGCGCACGGCTCCATCGCCCTGACCTCGGCGACCGGGCTGGTCGGGCATGCGCTCGCCGCCAAGTCCAAAGACATCCACCTGCACGGCAAGTCCGTCGCCGAACTCGCCGACCAGGTGCTGCCTGCCCTGACCGCAGCGATGAGCCTGCTCGGCAAGCAACATCCGGCCGAGGCCGACAACTTCCGCGGCACCGTCCTGGTCGCCGTCGAAGCCGCCGCCGGGTCCCGCAAGAGCGAGCCCAGCCCCGCCGTTGCTGCGATGGCCCGCAAGATCACCGCGGCCCTCGACGCCGCCTGACGGATGCGGGGCAGCGGCACAGTTTTCAGATCTCAGGAGGAATTTTGACGCGTGAACTGGTCTACACGGGCTTCATGTCACTCGACGGTGTCGTGGACTCGCCGGGAGGTAAGGAGGAGGGGCACCGCAGCGGCGGTTGGGTGATGGACACCGAGTTCGTGCCCGAGGCCTACTCGCTCAAGGGTGAAGAACTCGCCGACACGACGGCACTGATGTTCGGCCGTCGCAGCTACGAGGCGTTCGCCCCGATCTGGCGCGACTCCGCGGATCACGCCGCGTACAAGGAACTTCCCAAGTACGTGGTCTCGACCAGCCTCGAAGACGACGCCGTGATCGAGGGATGGGGTCCGATCACGATCCTGCGGTCGATCGACGATATCGCCGAACTGAAGCGGGGCGATGGCGGCGCCGTCTTCATTCACGGCAGCGCCGAGCTGGCACGGCGTCTGGCGGACGCCGATCTGATCGATCGGTACAACCTGCTCGTCTTCCCGGTGCTGCTGGGGGAGGGCAAGAGTCTGTTCAGCCGGGCGGACCGGGACAAGCGGCAACTGCGCCTGAAGGAGTCCGCGACCTACTCCAATGGAGTGGCCAAGCTCGTCTACGACGTCTTGCGCTGAGCGGGATCGAGCGCGATCACGCCTCCGCGGTCCTCATGCGAGGTGCCGAGGGATGTAGAGCTCGCGTTTCGATAGTCGCGTCGCCGTGTGCGCCGTTTCCTTGGGAAACACTCGTGCGCCCTCGGCGACGCGCTCGACCGCGGCCACGATCGCCGCGGTTGACAACTGTTTCGGCAGCGAGGCCACCGCACCGGATCGGTCCCGCGTCGCCGACGGTGCACGTGCCGTAGACGATGGTGTCGTCGGCGACGCGCATGGTGGGGCCCGTGGGCATGGGACCGTGGCTGAGTTCCTGAAGCGGGGATTGCGGCGGAACGACGGGTGCGATCATCGCCGATCACCCCGGCCGGCAAACTCCGAGTGTGTCATTGATAACGCGGATTTTGGCAGATCTGCCAGATGTTTCCGCAGGTCAGGGCGAGTAATCGCAGGTCGCCTCTGTGTGCGCGAGCGCACTCGAACGCACGGATACCGAAAAGTGACATCAATGACGTGAATTTGTGCGCGAGAGGGGACTTGAACCCCTACGTCCGTGGACACCAGAACCTAAATCTGGCGCGTCTGCCAATTTCGCCACTCGCGCTTGATGGTACGACCGTCCAAACTCTACCGGGCTTGACCGGGATCGCGAAGCTTCTGTGAGGAGTGTCGTACTGGCCGGTAACCCCACCAGGGATTATAACGATTCAATAACGGTCAACATGAGGGGCACTCATGTTTCATACGTGTTGGTAACCCGGTAGACCAGCGCGTTCAAACATGAGGACGGGTCATGTTTTTCGTCATTCTGGTACGGACGTACGGAAATACTCGGGCGTACGGACCTCTCGGCGGACCAAACGTGAGGATTTCCTCATGATTTTGTGCCATCCTCGCCCGTATCAGGCCTAGAGGTCGAAGACGACCCGCGCACCGGAGGAAGCGGCGTGTCGACATCGGGCATGTCGCCAGGAGAAGGAAGTCGAATCGTCTTGACGATCAACGAGAGCACCGAGACCGGGACCGGAGCGAGCGCCAAGGTGGTCAGGACGGCCGGGCAGGCAGCCGGCGTGCGATCGCCCCTGCTCGATCGTTTGCTGAACGGGACGCCGTACGCGCTGGCCTTCGGGGGGCAGGGCGCGCAGTGGCTGGGCGAACTGGAAGAGATCGGGCGCGACAGCGCGCTGGAGCCGGAGCTGACCGCGTTGGTCAACGAGGCGGCCGCGCTGCTGGAGCCCGTTGCGGCACAACTGCTCGTGGTGCGGCCGGTCGGATTCGACCCGGTCGCGTGGATGCTCGAGGACGAGCTGGTCGACACCGATCAAGGCGAGACCTCGGCCGCGCCGTCGGATCAGGTGCTGCGGTCCGCCGCGGTGTCGATGCCTGGCGTGCTGCTGACCCAGCTGGCGGCGCTGCGGGCGCTGCGGTTGCAGGGCCTCGATCCGGCCGAGCACGAGCCGGTCGCCGTGGTCGGGCATTCGCAGGGCCTGCTGGCCGCCGCCGCGGTGCGGTCGGGCGGCACGCAGGACGCCGAGCTGCTGGCGATCGCGCAGTTGGTCGGCGCGGCGGGCAATCTCGTCGCGCGGCGGCGCGGCCTGATGCCGGTGGGCGAGCGCTCGCCGATGGTGGCGGTATCGAATGTCGATCCCGAGCAGTTGCGCGCGGTGGTCGCGGAGGTTGCCGAGGGTGTGAGTCCGGATGCCGCGGCCGTGGTCGCGATCCTCAACGGGCGGCGTAGGGCGGTGCTCTCGGGCATCCCGACGCAGCTGGAGCGGGTGCGGCAGCGCTGCGCGCAGATCTCCGACGAGCAGACCCGCGCGCGCGACGCGAAGGTGCGCGGCGGTGCGGTGTTCGCGCCCGTCTTCGAGGACGTGTCGGTCGACGTCGCGTTCCACCACCCCGCGCTCGCCGACACGGTCGAGATGGTGTCCGGCTGGGCCGCGCAGTGCGGGCTGGACGAGGAGCTGGCCGGTTCGCTCGCGAAGGCCATCCTCGTCGATCCGGTGGACTGGGTGCAGTCGGTGGACGACGTGATCGCCGCGGGCGCGCAGTGGATTCTGGATCTCGGCCCCGGTGATCTGCTCAGCCGGGTCACCGGCGGATCGCTGAAGGGCAGCGGCGTCGGCATCGTCGCCGCCGCGACCCGTCCCGGCCAGCGCAGCCTGCTGACCCCCGGCGCCGCGCCCGAGCGGGCGCGGCCGTGGTCGGACTACGCGCCGCGTCCGGTGCGGCTGCCGAACGGCCGGATCGTGGTGGAGACCTCGTTCACCAAGCTGACCGGTCGCTCGCCGATCCTGCTCGCGGGCATGACGCCGACCACCGTGGACGCCAAGATCGTCGCGGCCGCGGCGAACGCGGGCCACTGGGCCGAGCTCGCGGGCGGCGGCCAGGTGACCGAGCAGATCTTCGCCGACCGGGTCGCCGAGCTGAAGCAGCTGCTGCAGCCGGGTCGCGCGGTGCAGTTCAACTCGCTGTTCCTCGATCCGTACCTGTGGAAGCTGCAGCTGGGCGGCAAGCGCCTGGTGCAGCGGGCCCGCAGCGCGGGCGCCCCGTTCGACGGCGTGATCGTCACCGCGGGTATCCCCGAGCTCGACGAGGCCGTCGCGCTCATCCAAGAGCTCACCGAGGTCGGCATCTCGCATGTCGCGTTCAAGCCGGGCACCGTCGCGCAGATCCGCGCGGTGCTGCGGATCGCCGACGAGGTCCCCGACTACCCGGTGATCATGCACATCGAGGGCGGCAAGGCGGGCGGTCACCACTCCTGGGAAGACCTGGACGACCTGCTGCTGGAGACCTACGCCGAACTGCGCAACCGCGCCAACGTGGTGGTCTGCGTCGGCGGCGGCATCGGAACCCCCGAGCGCGCCACCGAATACCTCACCGGCGTGTGGTCGGCCGCGCACGGCTACCCGGTGATGCCGCTGGACGGAGTGCTGGTCGGCACCGCGGCGATGGCGACCCTGGAGGCCACCACCGCGCCCGAGGTGAAGCAGCTGCTCGTCGACACCCCCGGCACCCCCGACTGGGTCGGCGCGGGCACCGCGTCCGGCGGAATGGCGTCGGGCCGTAGCCAATTGGGCGCCGACATCCACGAGATCGACAACGCCGCCTCGCGCACCGGCCGCCTGCTCGACGAGGTCGCGGGCGACGCCGACGCGGTCGCCGCCCGGCGCGACGAGATCATCGCGGCGCTGAACGGCACCGCCAAGCCGTACTTCGGCGATCTCGGCACCATGACCTACCTGGACTGGCTGGAGCGCTACGTCGAGCTGGCCGTCGGCTTGGACCGCCGCAAGGATTTCGACTGCGGCAGCGATCTCGGCGACGCCATCCTCGACGCCACCCGCTCGGTGTGGCTCGACATCACCTGGCGGGACCGCTTCGCGGAGATGGTGCGGCGCACCGAATCCCGGTTGCATCCGGCCGATCGCGGCGAGATCCCGACGCTGTTCGCCGACGACACGGCGTTCGAGCGTCCGGTCGACGCGCTGTGCGCACTGAAGCAGCAGTACCCGGCCGCCGCGCAGACCCTGCTGCACCCGGCCGACGTGCCGTTCTTCGTCGCGCTGTGCAAGATCCCCGGCAAGCCGGTCAACTTCGTGCCGGTCGTCGACGCCGACGTGCGGCGCTGGTGGCGCTCGGATTCCCTGTGGCAGGCGCACGACCCGCGCTACTCGGCCGATCAGGTGTGCATCATCCCCGGCACCGTGGCGGTCGCGGGCATCACCCGGGTGGACGAGCCGGTCGGTGAGCTGCTCGACCGCTTCGAACAGGACACCGCCTACTCGCTGGTGCGTGCGGGCGTGGTGCCGACCCCGGTCGACGCGCGCCGCGCCGCGGGCGTGACGAACGGTCCGATCGACGCGGTGCTGGCCGCCCCCGACGTGCAGTGGTCGGGCCGCACCACCGTGAACCCGGTGCACCGGCTCGGCGACGTCGCCGAATGGACCGTGGACGGCAGGGGCGCGGTGCACCCGCGCACCGGAGCCACCCTGGTCGAGACCACCGGTCCCGAGGGCGACGATTCCTACGTCGAGCTGACCGTCCCGCTGCTGCGCAGCGACGCGGTGCGCATCCGGATCACCGTCCCCGTCTCCACCTACAACGGCGGCGCGCCGGTGATCACCGAGGACGACGCCGAGGCCGCCATGGCGGAGCTGCTCGCGGTCGCCGCGGGCCAGTCGCTGCCGGAGGTCAAGGGCGGGGTGGCGCACGTCAACCTGGCCTGGACCCCGGATCTCATCGCCGACCACGCAGGCGTCACCGGCTCCGGTCTGCCCGCTTCGCTGAGCACGCTGGGCCGCACCGTGCCCGACGTGCTGGTCGGCGCCTGCTGGCCCACGGTGTTCGCGGTGCTCGGCGCGACCCGCACCGGCGACGCGCGTTCGGTCATCGAGGGCATGCTCGACCTGGTGCATCTCGACCACCAGATCGAGCTGCTGCGCGAACTGCCTTCCACCACGAGCATTCTTGTGGTCCGCGCGGAGTCGAAGTCGGTGCTCGACACCGACATGGGCCGCGTGGTCGAGGTGGAGGTCACCGTCGGCGAGATGCGGGACAAGGGCCTCGACGTGGTGCCGTTGGCCCGGCTCAGCGAGCGGTTCGCCATCCGCGGCCGCAACGGCGCGGGCGAACTCGCCGATCCCCCGCGGGCCGGAGGCACGGCCGCGCAGGCTGCCGACACGCCGCGCCGCCGTCGCCGTGACGTCACTCTCGTCGCGCCGCGTGCCATGCACGCCTTCGCGACGGTGTCCGGCGACCACAACCCGATCCACACCAGCGACAACGCCGCCAAGCTCGCCGGGCTGGGCAGCCCGATCGTGCACGGCATGTGGCTGTCGGCCGCCGCGCAGCACGCGGTGTCCGCCGTGGATCCCGAAAGCTCGATTCCCGCACGCACGCTCACCGCGTGGACCACCCGCTTCCTCGGCATGGTGCGTCCCGGCGCGGAGATCGATGTGCGAGTCGAGCGGATCGCCCTCGACGCGGGCAGCGAGATCGTCGAGGTCTCCTGCCGCACGGGCGGCGATCTCGTGATGACCGCGACCGGCCGCACGAAGGCGCCGAAGACCGTGTACGCCTTCCCGGGGCAGGGCATCCAGCGCAAGGGGATGGGTCTGGACGCCCGGTCGCGGTCCAAAGCGGCCAAGGAGATCTGGGAGCGCGCCGACAAGCACACCCGCGAGGCGCTCGGCTTCTCCATTCTGGCCGTGGTGCGTGACAACCCGACCTACCTCAAGGCGCGCGGCGTCGAGCACCGGCACCCGGACGGCGTGCTGCACCTGACGCAGTTCACCCAGGTCGCGATGGCGACTCTCGGCGTCGCCCAGGTCGCCGAGCTGCGCGAGGCGGGTGCGTTCGTCGAGGGCGCCATGCTCGCGGGCCACTCGGTCGGCGAGTACAACGCGCTCGCCGCCGTGGCGGGCGTGCTGCCGCTGGAGGCGGTGCTCGAGGTGGTGTTCCAGCGCGGTTCGGCGATGCACGAGCTGGTGCCGCGGGATGCCCAGGGCCGCAGCGACTACCGGATGGCCGCCATCCGGCCCTCGCAGATCGGTCTGGCCGACGAGGACGTGATCGGGTTCGTCGGCGACGTGTCCGAGCAGACCGGCGAATTCCTCGAGGTCGTCAACCTGAACCTGCGCGGCTCGCAGTACGCGATCGCGGGCACGGTCGCGGGCCTGGAGGCGCTGGAGGTCGAGATCGACCGCCGCCGCGCCGAATTCGGCGGCAAGCGGGCCTTCATCCTGGTGCCTGGCATCGACGTGCCCTTCCACTCCACCGTGCTGCGCAAGGGCGTGCCGGAGTTCCGGCAGAAGCTCGCGCAGCTGCTGCCCGAGGACCTGCACCCGGAGGTGCTCCTCGGCCGCTACATCCCGAACCTGGTGCCGAGGCCGTTCACGCTGGAGCGCGCGTTCGTCCAGGAGATCGCGGATCTGGTGCCGTCGGAACCGCTGGTCGCGGTGCTCGCCGACTTCGACAGCTGGGCGGCCCGGCCTGCCGAGCTGTGCCGGGTGGTGCTGATCGAGTTGCTCGCGTGGCAGTTCGCCAGCCCGGTGCGCTGGATCGAGACCCAGGACCTGCTGTTCACCGATGCCGCGCACGGCGGACTCGGTGTCGAGCGGTTCGTCGAGATCGGTCTCGGCGCGACGCCGACCGTGGCGAACCTGGCCAGTCAGACCCTGAAGCTGCCGAGCTTCGGCACCGCCACCGTCGAGGTGCTCAACATCGAGCGCGAGGCCGGGGTCGTCTACGCGACCGACACCGATCCCGCGCCGGTCGACGAACCCGACGAGACTCCGGCCGAGACCGCGGCTCCGGCCGCCGCCGCGCCCGCCGCGGTGGCCGCGCCCGCCCCGGTCGCGAGCTCCGGCGGACCTCGCCCCGACGACATCGTGTTCACCGCCGCCGACGCCACCCGGGTGCTCATCGCCCTGTGGACCAAGCTGCGGCTGGACCAGATCGGGCCGGTCGACACCATCGAGGGCCTCTGCGACGGCGTCTCCTCGCGGCGCAACCAGCTGCTCGTCGACCTCGGCTCGGAGCTCTCGCTCGGCGCCATCGACGGCGCGGCCGACGCCGACATGGGCGCGCTGTCGGCCACCGTGGAGCGGCTGGCGCGCACCTACAAGCCGTTCGGCTCGGTGCTCTCCGACTCGATCAACGACCACCTGCGCAAGGTGTTCGGCCCGTCCGGCAAGCGACCTGCCGCGATCGCCGAGCGCGTCAAGAAGGTGTGGGAACTCGGTGACGGCTGGGCCAGCCATGTCACCGCCGAGGTCTCGCTCGGCACCCGTGAAGGGGCCAGCGTGCGCGGCGGCGATCTCGGCGGACTGGTCGCCGGCGCGCTGAGCGACGGAGCCTCGGTCGACGCCGCCATCGACGCGGCCGTGCAGGCGGTCGCCGCCCGGCGCGGTGTCGCGGTGTCGCTGCCCGCGGCAGGCGGTGGCGGCGGCGCCACGGTCGACGCGGCGGCGCTCGGCGAGTTCACCGAGCAGATCACCGGCCGCGGCGGCGTGCTCGCCTCGGCGGCCCGGGTGATCCTCGAGCAGCTCGGCCTCGCCGAGCAGGTGTCCGCGCCGGAGGCCACCGAGGACACGCTGGTCGACCTGGTGTCGGCCGAATTGGGTTCGGACTGGCCGCGTTTGGTCGCGCCCGCGTTCGACGGACGCAAAGCGGTGCTGATCGACGACCGCTGGGCGACCGCGCGCGAGGACCTCGCGCGGCTGTGGCTGCTGGACGACATCGCCTCGGCCGACGGACCGGTCGACGGCTTCCTCGGCGCGGGCGAAGCGGTTGCCGCGCAGGCCGAATGGTGGCGAGAGCAGGCCAAGCACGAGGCACGCTCGGTGCTCGCCGGGCTGTACGAGCGCATCGCCGAGGCCGCGCGTGGCGGCGAAGAGCCGGGTCTGTGGTCGGACGACATCGCGGTGATCACCGGCGCGAGCAAGGGGTCCATCGCCGCGGCGGCGACCGGACGCCTGCTCGGCGGCGGCGCGACCGTCATCGTCACGACCTCGAGCCTGAGCGACGAACGGATGGCCTTCTACAAGAAGCTCTACCGCGAGAACGCCAGGCACGGCGCCGCCCTGTGGGTCGTGCCCGCCAACATGGCCTCCTACCAGGACGTCGACGCGCTGATCGACTGGGTCGGCAGCGAGCAGGTCGACACCGTCGGCGGCGCGAAGGTCAAGACCAAGGACGCCATGACTCCGACCCTGCTGCTGCCGTTCGCGGCGCCGCGGGTCGCGGGCGACCTCGCCGACGCGGGCGCGCGCGCCGAAATGGAGATGCGCGTGCTGCTCTGGTCGGTGGAGCGCCTCATCGGCGGGCTGTCCAAGCTCGGCGCCGACCACGACGTGGACGCGAAGCTGCATGTGGTGCTGCCCGGTTCGCCGAACCGCGGCATGTTCGGCGGCGACGGCGCCTACGGCGAGTCGAAGGCCGCGCTCGACGCGGTGGTCGCCAAGTGGCGGGCCGAGAAGTCCTGGTCGACGCGGGTCACCCTGGTGCACGCGCTGATCGGCTGGGTGCGTGGCACCGGTCTGATGGGCCACAACGACCCGATGGTGGAGGCCGTCGAGAAGGCGGGCGTGCAGACCTGGTCCACCACCGAGATGGCCGACGAGCTGCTCAAGTGGTGCACCTCGCGAGCCCGCCAGGTGACCGCCACCGGTCCGCAGCAGATCGACCTGACCGGCGGGTTGGCAAGGGCCAAGCTGGATCTGCCCGCGCTGGCCAAGGAGGCGGCCGAGCGGGAAGCGGACGAGACCGCGGAAACCGCCGCGGCCGCGACCATTCCGGCGCTGCCCGCGCCGCCGGCCATGACCTCGGCGCTGCCGGTGCCGGAATGGGGCGAGGTCACCGCCGATCTCGCCGACATGGTGGTCATCGTCGGCGCGGCCGAGCTCGGCCCGTACGGTTCCTCGCGCACCCGCTTCGAGATGGAGGTCTCCGACGAGCTCTCCGCCGCGGGCGTGCTCGAACTCGCCTGGACCACCGGGCTCGTCACCTGGGAGAACGACCCCAAGCCGGGGTGGTACGACGCAGAATCCGGCGACTACGTCCCGGAGTCCGAGCTGGCCGAGCGCTACCACGACACCGTGGTCGCCCGCTGCGGCATCCGCCGCTACGAGGACGACGGCGCCATGCTCGACAACACCGCGCCGCTGATGACCTCGGTCTTCCTCGACCAGGATCTGTCGTTCACGGTCGGCGGCGAGGCCGAGGCCCGCGCCTTCCACACGGCCGACCCGGAGCACACCGTCATCGCGCCGGTGCCGGACTCCGGCGACTGGACGGTGACCCGCAAGGCGGGCACCGAGATTCGGGTGCCGCGCAAGGCCAAGCTGTCGCGCACCGTCGGCGGCCAGATCCCCACCGGCTGGGATCCCACCATCTGGGGCATCTCCGCCGATATGTCCGCCTCGGTGGACCGGGTCGCGCTGTGGAACATCGTCTGCACGGTGGACGCGTTCGTGGGCTCCGGCTTCAGCCCCGCCGAGCTGATGAGCTGGGTGCACCCCTCGCTGGTGGCCAACACCCAGGGCACCGGCATGGGCGGCATGTCGTCGATGCGCTCGCTCTACGTGGACAACCTGCTCGGCGAATCGCGGCCCAACGACATCCTGCAGGAGGCGCTGCCGAACGTGGCCCTCGCGCACGTGGTGCAGTCCTACGTGGGCAGCTACGGCGCGATGGTGCATCCGGTGGCGGCCTGCGCCACGGCGGCGGTGTCCGTCGAGGAGGGCGTCGACAAGATCCGGCTCGGCAAGGCCGAGGTGGTCGTGGCGGGCGGCTTCGACGATCTGGGCATCGAGGGCATCGTCGGCTTCGGTGACATGTCGGCGACCGCGGACTCGGCGGCCATGAGCGCCAAGGGCATCAGCGATCGGTACTTCTCCCGCGCCAACGACCGCCGCCGCGGCGGCTTCGTGGAATCGCAGGGCGGCGGCACCGTGCTGCTGGCCCGCGGTGACGTGGCGCTGGAGATGGGCCTTCCGGTGCTCGGCGTGGTGGCCTACGCGCAGTCCTTCGCCGACGGCGTGCACACCTCGATCCCGGCGCCCGGCCTCGGCGCGCTCGGCGCGGGTCGCGGCGGACGCGAGTCCCGGTTCGCCGCGGAGCTGCGCAAGCTCGGCGTCACGCCGGACGAGATCGCGGTGGTGTCCAAGCACGACACCTCCACTGCGGCCAACGACCCGAACGAGTCCGAGCTGCACGAGCGGCTGGCCACGGCGATCGGTCGTTCGGACGGCGCGCCGCTGTTCGTCGTCTCGCAGAAGAGCCTGACCGGACACGCCAAGGGCGGTGCTGCCGCGTTCCAGCTGATCGGCCTGTGCCAGATGCTGGAAACCGGTGTGGTGCCGCCGAACCGGAGCCTGGACTGCGTCGACGAGAAGATGCAGGCCTACCCGCACCTGGTGTGGCCGCGTGAGGCGCTGCGCTTCGGCGAGCGGTTCCCGCTCAAGGCCGGTCTGGTGACCTCGCTCGGCTTCGGGCACGTCTCCGGTCTGCTCGCGGTGGTGCACCCGCAGGCGTTCCTCCAGGCGATCGAGCCGGTGCGGCGCGACGAGTACCAGCGCCGAGCCGAGCAGCGGCAGCTGGCCGGACGGCAGCGGATGGTCGAGGCCATGTGCGGCGGTGCGCCGCTGTACGAGCGGCCCGCGGACCGACGGCTCGGCGGAGAAGGCACGCCCGCCAAGCGGATTCGTCAGCTGGAGGCGGACATGCTGCTCTCGCCGCAGGCCCGCCTCGGCGCGGACGGCGCCTACCGCGCCGACGGATTCGGTTGCGGCACGGGCGCGGTCATCGTCGGACAACTCGAGGGTGACGGATCTTTGGCTGAGTGACTTCGGCCACTACCCTTCACTCAGGCCGTCCGGTGCGGGCGGCCGGGACCCGGCCGGTTCGCCGGGTCCGGTGAACGGAGTGCGGTCGCGCGAGCGGCCGCGCTCCATGAGGGTTGAGGAGCTGCGACGCATTGACCATTCTGGGGATCGGCCTGGACTTGGTGACCATCTCCGAGTTCGCCGAACAGCTCGAAAAATCCGGAACCACCATGCTCAGGGAGAGTTTCACCGCGGGAGAGCGGCGCTACTGCCAGAGCAAGGGCACCGACCCCGCGCGCAGTTTCGCCGCGCGCTGGGCGGCGAAGGAGGCGGTGCTCAAGGCGTGGGCGTCGTCGCGCTTCGCACGGCGCCCGCAGATCGGCGACAACCCGTACCCGCTGATCGAGGTGGTCAACGACGCCTGGGGCAGGCCGAGCATCAAATTGCACGGTCTGGCGGCCGAATTCCTGCCGAGGGCAAGGGTGCATCTGTCGTTGACCCATGACGGCGACACGGCGGCGGCGATGGTCGTGCTGGAGGATCCGGGCGAGCTCGCCGATCTGATCGAGGGGCGCGAGACTTCCGGGTGAGCCGGGCCCACCGCGCTCAGCGCTCGCTGGCGGTGCGGGATTCCTTCTCCGCGACAAGCAGATACGCGACCATGAGCCGCTTGAGCTCGGCGACGGCCTCCGCGTGCGACTGCTCGTCCTGCACCGAGAAGTTGAGCATCGAGTACACGACGTGCACCAGGACCTCGGCCATCATGGTGCGCCGCACCCGCGGCGTGCGCGGGGTGAGCGGACGCAGCATCTGCGAGACGACCTCGGCGAACTGCTTCTCGTGGATCGCGCCGGTGGCCCGGGTGGACGGCGTCGACTGCATGGCCAGCCACACCTCGCGCCGGGACGGGTCGGTCATCCACAGGTTGGCCAGGTGGTCGACGAACTGGTTCATGTGCCGCAGCCAGTCCAGCGAGGGCACCTCGCCGTGGAAATCGGCCAGTTCCTGGGAAACGGCAACCAGATCTTGGCGATTCAGCTCGCAGACGATCACATACTTGTTGGCGAAGAACTGGTACAGCGTGCCGATCGGGACCTCGGCCCGCGCCGCGACTTCTTCACAGGTGAACGATTCGAAACCGACCTCGACCAGCAGTTCGCGGGAGGCCTGGAGCAGCGCGTCGAACTTGCGCTTACTGCGTTCCTGAGTCGGCCGCTTGCGCGGCATCAGCTCTTGCGGGTCGTCTTGCAATTCCAACGCGGGGTCCAGGTGTCGCTTCGACGGCTTCGACCTGGCCTCCGTGTTTACTTCCACGTATCCAGGCTAGCGGTACCGACACGCACGCGACACGCGCACTTGGTCTGCGTGTCCAGGTCTGTCACATTTCACCACCCATCCGTAGCGGTTGTGGCAGCGAACACTAACCGAGCGTGCGTGCATCCGCAGGCACGTTTTGCCAAGGGTGTTCGCCCACCTCGGCGCACCTCCGCCTTCGCTACGGCCGTGCGCGGGCTGGGGACGGACTCGGTCCGGACGCGTCCGCCGGTCGGGCGATCCATTCCGGAAAGTCACTGGGAGGGCGTATCTGTGGTAGCTCGATCTGTGGTAACTCTCGGCGTTTCCACCGAACGTGGCGCTGTGCACGCGGTAGCGCTCGCCGACACCGGCGAGAAGTTGCTCGACCGCGTGCTGGTCCACCTGGTGGCGAAGACGTACGGCGACACCAAGGCGCATGTGGCGGCAGCGGTCGAGACCGCGATGGACGAAGTCGCCGCGGAGATCGGACCGGAATGGGAGATCGCGGGCACCGCGGTCGCGTACCGTGACGCCGCCGAGCGCCGGGCCGTCGTGACCCAGCTGGCATCCGGTCCGTGGCGCACGGCGTCGCTGCTCTCGGCGAAATCCGCGCACCTGAGCGCGGCAGGGGCGATGACCTGGCTCGGTGAGTTCGACGATCTGCTGGTCTGCGAGGTGGTCCCGGGTCACCAGGCGTTCACGCTGGTCGATCGCGGTCGCGATCGGGTGCTGGCGGCGATAGCCCAGACCGGCCCCGCGAGCGAGGAGTCGCTCGGCGTCGCGGTGACCGCGGCGTGGGACCAGTTCGAAGCGGCCGCCGTCCGGCCGGACGCGGTGGTGCTGATCGGTTCCGCCGCGCACGCGCCCGCCGTGCGCGCGGCCGCGGACCGATTCGGCGCACCCGTGCTGCCCTGCCGGATCGCCTCGTCTGCCGCGGCCCTCGGCGCCGCGATGTTCGCCATGGACGACGTGCCGGAACTGGTGGACACCGTCGAGGAGCCGCGCGGCCGCCGGAGCACGCCCGCGGTGTTCGTCGCGGCCAGCGTGGTGGCCGCCGGTCTGGTCGCCGGCGGTGTGTACACGCTGAACAACTCCACGCGGTCGGTCGTGGCCGACGCGCGGACCACCGCCGACGCGCACGTGGTCTTCGACACCGGGTCGTCCAGCGGGATGATCATCGGTTCCTCGGTGCAGCCGGGACAGTTCCACCCCGACGGCGCGCGCCAGGATCCCGACCCGGAATCGGCCCCGCAGGCCTTCGACGTGACGGCTGCGTCGCAGCAAGTGACGCAGTACTGGGGCGGTCGCATCGGTCCGCTGACCCTGGAGGAGTACGAAGCAGCGCAGGAGTCCGAGCCCGCGGCCGCTCCGGTCCTTCCCGGCACCGGCATACCGTCCACCACCAGGGTCGGAGCGCCCAACGACGCCATGCTGTTCCCCGGCGAGGCGCCCCCGCCCGCGCCCTTCACCGCGGAGTTCTACCAGTGGTGGGACAACCACATGCGCCTGCTCGCGCAGTGGGCGTCGCAGCAGGTGACGCAGGCCTGACGAAGGACGAGAAGCCCGAAAGGCCCGGCGCCGCAGTGGCGCCGGGCCTTGTCGTTCGTGATCAGCCGCGGGTGCGCCGCCGGAAGAGTGCGCCCGCCGCCAGATAGCCGACCGCGGCGATGCCCGCACACCACAGCACCGCGAGCAGGGCACTGTCGCCGATGGGGGTGCCCATCAACAGGCCGCGCAAGGTCTCGATGACCGGCGTCACCGGCTGGTTCTCGGCGAACAGGTGCAGCCAGCTCGGCATCGAGCCGGTCGGCACGAACGCGCTGCTCACATAGGGCAGGAACATGAAGAAGAAGGTGAAACCGTTGGCCGCCTCGGGGTTTCGCGCGAGCAGGCCGATGGCCGCCGCCGGCCAGGAGAGCGCGAGCACGAACATGGCGATCACTCCGAGCGCGGCGAGCCAGCGCAGCGGGTCGGCGGTGGGGCGGAAACCCAGTGCGACCGCGACCACGATGACCAGACCCGTGGTGATCAGGTTGCGGATCAGGCTCTCTGCCACGTGCCCGGTGAGCACCGCCGACCGCGCGATGGCCATGGTGCGGAACCGGTCGACGATGCCCTCGGCCACGTCGGTGGAGATGCTGACGGCGGTGGTGGCGGCGCCGAAACCCGCGCACAGCAGGATGATTCCGGGCACCACGTAGTCGATGTAGGCGCCGGGTCCGACGTCCATGGCGCCGCCGAAGACGTAGACGAACATCAGCAGGATCATGACCGGCAGCGCGATCGTCATGATCATGGTGTCGGGGCTGCGCAGCGTGTGCCGCAGGTTCCGGTCCAGCATGGTCCCGGAGTCCTGGACGGTGCGCAGCACGCGCAGGGCTGGGGAGGGGGTGATCATGGGCGTGGTCTCGTTTCTCATGCGGCCGATTCGGTGCGGCTCTGGTGGCCGGTCAACGCGAAGAAGACGTCGTCGAGGTCGGGGGTGTGCACGGTCAGTCGCTCGACGGCGATGTCCAAGTCGGCGAAGCGGTCGAGCAGGCGTTTGACCTCGGCTGCGCTGCCGTCGGAAGGAACCTGGAGGGTCAGCTGCTCCGGATCCACCTGGCCGATCGTGGCCGGCGAGTGCTCGTCGACGGCGCGGGCGGCGGACGCCAGCAGGTGCCGGTCGGCGAAGCGGAGCAGGATGTGGCCGCCGGGGGCGAGGCGTTTGAGTTCCTCGGGCGTGCCTTCGGCGACGATGCGTCCATCGTCGAGCACGGCGATGTGATCCGCGAGCTGGTCGGCCTCCTCGAGGTACTGCGTGGTGAGGAAGATGGTCGCGCCGTCGGCGGCGAGTTCCCTGATAGCGGACCACAAATCGCGGCGGCTGCGCGGGTCGAGGCCGGTGGTCGGTTCGTCGAGGAAGACGATGCGCGGCTCGCCCATCAGGCTCATGGCGAGATCCAGGCGCCTGCGCATGCCGCCGGAGTAGGAGCCGACCGGCCGATCGGCGGCGTCGACCAGGTCGAACCGTTCGAGCAGGGCGGCGGTGCGGCGGCGTGTCTCGGCCGCGCCCAGGTGCAGCAGCTTGCCGGTGAGCCGCAGGTTCTCGGTACCGGTGAGCACGCCGTCGACCGCCGCGTACTGGCCGGTGACGCCGATCAGCCTGCGGATGGCGTCGGGTTCGCCCGCCAGGTCGTGCCCGAAGACGCGGACCTCGCCGCGGTCCGGCTTGCTCAGCGTGGCGAGGATGCGCACCAGGGTGGTCTTGCCAGCCCCGTTCGGCCCGAGCAGCGAGAAGACCGTTCCCGCGGCGACTTTCAGATCGATGTCGGTGAGCACGGTGTGCGCGCCGAAGGACTTGCCGAGCCGGCGCACCGCGAGGGCGGGGAGTGGTTCGGGGGACATGGGATCTCCGATCCGAAAACTGTTTATCGAATAAACGTAGTTTATAGAGTAAACAGTTCTTGGGCGCAAGAGGGATGCCGTGCGATGCGGAGTCCGTCGATAGACCCACGCATGGCCGGAGCGAAGGCGGAGGTACGCCTAGAGTCGAGGCGAGCGAAGGAGGCTGAAGCGCAGATGACGACGTCGGACGACGCGGCGCTACCGAAGTCCGTGGAACTGTTGTGGCGGCTCGATCAGCCGGGTGGGCGCGGTCCGAAGCGTGGGCTGACGCTGGACCAGATCCTGGAGGCCGCGATCGAGGTGGCCGACGCGGAGGGCTACGCGGCGCTGTCGATGAATCGGGTCGCCAAGCAGCTCGGATTCACCGCCATGTCGCTCTACCGGTACGTCGACAGCAAGAACACCCTGGTCGAATTGCTGCTGGATCGAGTGGTGGGCGCCCCGCCGCGCATCCCGCCCGGCACACCGTGGCGGACAGGGCTGGAGTTCTGGGCGCGCAGCGAGTTCGACGTGGTCGGACGGCACCCGTGGTGGCTGGACATCCCGCTCAAGACGCCGCCGATGGGCCCGAACAACATGGCCTGGCTCGAGGCGGGACTCGCCACGCTCGCCGACACCCCGGTGCCCGAGCCCGTGCGGCTGCAATTGGTGATGAACCTGTCGCTCTACGTCATCGGCAGGCGCTGGGCCGCCAGGAACATCGCGGGCGGGACCGACGGTGAGGAGGACTTCACCGCGGCGCTGCACCGAGTGCTCGATCCGCAGCGATTTCCCGCGATAGTGTCCGCCCTCACCCACCGCGCCTTCGAGCAGGACGACATCGACTGGGAGAAAGCCGATTTCGAGTTCGGCCTGGCGCGCATGCTGGACGGCTACGAGACCCTCATCGGCTCCTTCGAGCGATGAGGTCCGCTCATGCCTGCGCCTCGCTGGCGCTCGGCTCCGGCATGCGCGATGCGCGCTGGCACATGATTCGCTCGCTTCGCTCGCTCATGCCTGCGCCTCGCTGGCGCTCGGCTCCGGCATGCGCGATGCGCGCTGGCACATGATTCGCTCGCTCATGCCCGAGCCTCGCCGGCGCTCGGCTCCGGCATGCGCGATGCGCGCCGACACATGATTCGCTCACACCGACAGGTCGCGGCGCAGCTTGGCGACGTGACCGGTGGCGCGCACGTTGTACTGCGCGACCTCGATCTTGCCCTGCTCGTCCACCAGGAAGGTGGAGCGGATGACACCGGTGACGGTCTTGCCGTACATCGTCTTCTCGCCGAAGGCGCCCCACGCGGTGAGCACCGCGCGTTGCGGATCGGACAGCAGCGGGAAGGTCAGCCCTTCCGCGTCGCGGAACTTGGCCAGCTTGGCGGGCTTGTCCGGAGAGACGCCGAGGACGTCGATGCCCGCGTCGTTCAGTTCGGCGAGGTTGTCGCGGAAATCGCAGGCCTGCTTGGTGCAGCCGGGCGTGCTCGCGGCGGGGTAGAAGTAGACGATCACCTTGCGGCCGCGGTAATCGGCGAGCGAGACCTCCTTGCCGTCGGCGTCGGGCAGCGTGAACGCGGGGGCGGTATCGCCGGGGGAGAGTCGTTGGTTGGTCACGTCCTGCACGGTAACCGAACCGCCGTCGAGCGGGCGGATACACTCGTCCGCGAGCCCTGGTGACTCGCGAACGGCCGGTGGGAACGTCGTCCCCGGCCCGGTTCGCGCCCGGCGGCACGCCCATCGACAGGAGGACATACGTGGCGAAGGACACCGAGCGGATCGAGCGGGAGATCGAGGCGGCCCGCACTCGGCTGGCGAGCACTCTCGACGAGATCGCCGTGCGCGCCGACCCGCAGCGGATCGCGGACGACACCAAGAGCCTGGTCGTCGCCAAGCTGAACGAACCCAAGGTCAAGTACAGCTTGATCGGCGCCGGTGCGGTGATCGTCGGCCTGGTGCTGGTGAAGCTCTTCCGCTGAGTTTCCGGCAAACGAAAACACCCGGTGCGGCACTGCCACACCGGGTGTTCTTCGTCTATCGGCGGTATCAGACCGTCGGGCAGGCGAATCCGTCGCCGTCGGGATCCAGGTGCGGGCCGAAGCCCGGCTCGCCGCGGAAGATCGGTGCGCGACCCGCCGCGCGGGCGTCGTCGCAGTTGGCGAAGGCGCCACCGGCCGAGCCGGTCTGCGACACTCCCGCCGAACCGGTCGCGGCGGAACCGGTATCGATGGCGGAGGAGCCGGTTCCGCTGGAACCGGTCGGGGCGGCCAAGGCGGCGGGCGCCGCGAGGATGGTCAGTCCAGCGACGGCGGCGCTGACGGTAAGCCGGCGAACGTTCATGTATTCCTCTGTGTTCTGCGGTGGATGTGGCGCCTTGACGAGCGACGCCGCACCCACTGTTGCGATGGGCCGCCCAGTTGTCAACCGCGCGACACCCGAATTAGGGCCATTAGGGGCTATAGGGCGGCCTGGCTCAGTGTGTCGGAGGGGTGACCGACAGGTGTTCTGCCGGAATGTTGCCCATCCGTCCGGACTGGAAGTCCTCTATGGCCTGAATGATCTCCGCTCGGCTGTTCATAACAAAGGGGCCGTACTGAACAACGGGTTCGCGGATCGGTTGCCCGCCGAGCAGCAGCACTTCGAGATCGCCGGGGCGCTCGTGCTGCTTCGAATCCGCCTCGACGGAAATCGAATCGCCTGTCCCGAACACCGCGAGTTGGCCCGCCTCGATCGGCCTGCGCTCGGCACCGACCGTCCCGCTGCCTGCGAGCACGTACGCCATCGCCGAGAAGTGCTGCGGCCAGGGTGTTTCCACACGGCCGCCCGGGCTGATCGACGCGTGCGCGTAGGCGATCGGCGTGTAAGTCGAACCGGGACCGGCGAATCCGCCGACCTCGCCCGCGATCAGCCGCACCAGTGCGCCGCCGTCGTGCGAACTGACCAGGGTCAGTTCGCTGCCGCGCAGATCCTGATAGCGCGGTGCGGCGAACTTCATGGCGCGCGGCAGGTTCACCCAGAGTTGCACGCCGTGGAACAGCCCGCCGGTGACCACCAGCTCTTCGGGCGGCACCTCGTCGTGCAGGATGCCGGAGCCCGCGGTCATCCACTGGGTGTCGCCCTCGCTGATGACACCGCCGCCGCCGTGGGAGTCGTGGTGGACCATGGTGCCGTCGAGCATGTAGGTGACGGTCTCGAAGCCGCGGTGCGGATGCCAGGGAGCGCCCTTGGCCTCGTGCGGTTCGTAGGTCACCGGGCCCATCTGATCGAGCAGGATGAAGGGGTCGGCGGTCCGCAGGTCGATGCTCGGGAACGGCCGGGTGACCTCGAATCCCGCGCCTTCGCGCTGCTTGTGCGCGGTGACGATCTGCCGGACCGGTCGTTCGCGCATGGTCTCGTCGGGGCGGGGCAGGCGCGGTAGCACCAGGATGTTGTCGGCGGCGATGGCGGGCATGGGGAGCACCTCCTGTGCGGCTGGCCGGTCTCGGCCTGTTGGTGTCCATGTCAACCAAAGGGGGATTAGGATCATTCCCGTGGTGCGATGGCTGAGCGACGACGAGCAGGAGACCTGGCAGGCCTACATCCGGCTGCGCCAGCGGATGGACGCGGCGATCATGGCCGGGCTGGCCCGCGACGGACTCTCGCTCGCCGACTACGAGCTGCTCGTCCCGCTCTCCGCCGCGCCGGACGGACGCCTGCGCGCCAAGGAGCTCGCGGCGGAGGTGTGCTGGGAGAAGAGCAGGCTGTCCAAGCACCTGGCCAGGATGGCGGCGCGGGGGTTGGTCGAGCGGCGTCCATCGGAGGAGGACGCGCGCGGGATCGTCGTCGAGCTGACGGCGGCGGGTCGCACCGCACTCGAGCACGCCGCGCCCAACCACGTGGATCTGGTCCGTCGTGTCTTCATCGATCCGCTGACCGACGCGGAGGCGGGCGCGCTCCGGTCGCTGTCGGACAAGGTCAGCGCCACCGCGCAGCGCGTCACCGATCTTTCGATCTGATCGCTACGACCACGGCGTGATCGGGGGCTTCACCCACAGCAGCTTCTCGTCCACGTGCGCGCGGTGTGCGGCGGGATGGTTCGGGTTGCGAGCGGCCCATGCGTTCTTCTCGTCGAGCAGGCGGGCGACGGCCAGCCAGGTCTCGTCGGTGCTCGGCGGGTTCGACTCGGCGGCGCGGGCCAGTTTGCGGCGGGTCGCCGCGGGCATGTCGAGCAGTTCGGACCCGCTGACATCGCGGTCCCATAAATAAACGGCCAAGCGGCGGGCCTTCTCGGCCCTGCGGCTGACCGACGCGTCGGAGTGCGCGTAATCGGCCACGCGAGCATCCTACGACGAACGCCCCGCACCCGGTCGTGGTGACCGGAGGCGGGGCGTTCGTTCGTGGTGCTGGAGCCGGATCAGTACGCGCTGTTCACGTTGTCCATGCTGCCGTAGCGGTGCGCGGCGTAGTTGCAGGCGGCGACGATGTTGGCCACCGGATCCCAGACGTCGAACGGGGTGCCTTCGACGTGGTAGGCCGCGAAGGTCGGGTCGATGACCTGGAGCAGACCCTTGGACGGGATGCCCATGGCGGCGTTGGAGTCCCACAGGTTGATGGCCTGGGGGTTGCCACTGGACTCGCGGATGATGTTGCGGTGGATGCCCTCGTAGCTGCCGGGGATGTTGTTGGCGTGCATGATGTCGAGGGCCTGGCGGATCCAGCCGTCCAGGTTGTTCTCGTACACCGGCGGGGCCGGGGCGGGCATCGGCGCCGGAGCGGGCGCGGGCGCGGGCTCGGGCATCGGCGCCGGAGCGGGCAGCGGCACGACTTCCGGCACGGGAGCCGGGGCCAGGGCCGGAGCCGGGACGGCCTCGGGCATGGGGGCGGGGACCGGGGCGGGAGCGGCGGCGGGCTGCTCCTCGGCGACCATGGCGACGCGGGCCGGAACGCTGTCATCGGCCACCGACACCGCCGACGAAGCGGCGACGGCCACGATGCCGGCCGCTGCCACGGCGAAGGTCAGGCCCTCGCGGAGGGTGGTGCTGCGGCGCAGGGTGGAAAGGCGGCTGTGAGGCATTTCTGAGTTCCTTGTTAGGGGACAGGGGGGTCCGGCCGCACTCAGGCAGCGCGGATCCGGCGGCGGACGCTCATGGTGTTCGCCGAGAAAGTTCGATGTGCTGTTGTGGATTTGGTTGTGGAGGACACTCCGGTCCTCGGAACGCGACGAGCTGTATGCGGGTACCGGACGGATCGGGCCCGGGCCGCGGCGTCGCGCGGAACTCCACAGCGCGTGGAGCGATATGCGGAAGGTTGGCGATCGGGATCTGTTGCGGCTTCGCACCCGGGGGCCGGAGTGAACCTTGATCGGGTCCGTGCGGCCGTTTTCCGAATGCGTGTAAACAACACCTCGGTCTAACCAAACCTCAGGTCTCTTTGCGACCTGATTGCAGAATGGTCACGGAAGGTGAACGGAAGGTGAACGAGAGCTGAATGATAGAAGCTGTCGATCTTGGAACCGACAGGTCGTCGTTACCTAAACGCGATGTATGCAGGGAGTTTGCTCTTAAACGCGTTGTGCCCGAGGTCACAAAATTGATGTAGTGACGTGGGTCTATTTGCCTGTTCCAGGCCCGATTCAGGCCGATTTCGGGTCCGGGTAACTGCCCAGATCACGGCGTCGTTACCTTCGCGGGACCGCTCGCCGAACAACGTTTGGACACTGTTCGGACAAGAAAAGACCGTGCCCTTGCCCAAACGTAGCTGGGACCTGGCACGGTCTGTACTGTGCGCCATCAGGGACTCGAACCCCGAACCCGCTGATTAAGAGTCAGCTGCTCTGCCAATTGAGCTAATGGCGCCTGCCCCGGTGTTCCGGTGCGGGACAAACATTAACAGGCCGGACCCGAAAGAGTGAAATCGCCTGGTGAGGGGCTGTTTCGCGTGGTCGGCGACAGATGTTAACACCGGGCCCTTCAAACCTGATCTATCCGGTGGAACTCGGCCCGGTCGCGATGGTGTTCGCGTTGGATCGGTCTTCGACGGACTGGCAGAATGGCAGGACGTGGTCTCGACCGATCCCGCCGGCGCGGTGGGTTGAGCTTCTGTAGTCGGTTGGATCCGAAGCCATCGGCGCATGTCTGGACCACGCGCCGGGACTTGAAACGGGGTTGATTATGAGCATTTGTCGAGGTCGGCGGCGTTCGATACGAATACTCAGCGCACCTTTGGTAGCGCTCGCCGTGATCGCACTGGGATCGACAGGATGCTCGTCCTCGTCCGGCACCGCAGACGCCGCCGTCGCCATCGACCGTAACCCGATCACCGAATTGATCAAGCCGAAGCTGCTCGCCCCCGTCAAGGACGGTGACAAAGGTGTATCGCCCGGCATGCCGCTGACCTTCAAGGTCGATGACGGCAAGTTCACCACTGTGACGTTGGTCAATCAGCAGGGTTCTCCGGTCGCCGGCAACCTGGCCGCCGACGGCCGGACCTGGGAGACCGCCGAGGTGCTCGGCTACGGCAAGACCTACCGGCTCACCGCCGACGCGATCGGTCTCGGCGGCGCCAACACCACCACGCTGAGCTTCACCACCAGTTCGCCGAACAACCAGACCAAGCCGTACCTGATCCCGGGGGAGGGTGAAGTCGTCGGCATCGGCCAGCCGGTGGCGATCCAGTTCGACGAGAACATTCCGGACCGCAAGGCGGTCCAGGATGCGATCAAGATCACCGCCAACCCGCCGGTGGAAGGCGCGTTCTACTGGGTGAACAACCGCGAAGTCCGTTGGCGGCCAGAGCATTTCTGGGCGCCGGGCACCAAGGTCGACATCCAGGTGAACGTCTACGGCAAGAACCTCGGCAACGGGCTGTACGGCCAGGACAACATCACCTCGCACTTCGTCGTCGGCGATGCTGTGATCTTCACCGCGGACGACAACACGCACCAGGTGGTCGTCGAGCAGAACGGACAAGTGGTCCGCACCATGCCGACCTCGATGGGCAAGGACAGCACGCCCACCGACAACGGCGTCTACATCGTCGCCGACAGGCACGAGAAGATCATCATGGACTCCTCGACCTACGGTGTCGCGGTGAACTCCTCGGACGGCTACCGCACGCCGGTCGACTTCGCGACCCGAATCTCCTACAGCGGCATCTTCTTCCACTCGGCTCCGTGGTCGGTGGGCGCGCAGGGCTACTCGAACACCAGCCACGGCTGCCTGAATCTGAGCCCCGCGAACGCGCAGTGGGTGTTCAACTTCGCCAAGCGCGGTGACATCACGATCGTGAAGAACACCGTGGGCGGCACGCTGTCCGGTACCGACGGCCTCGGCGACTGGAACATCCCGTGGTCGGAGTGGAAGGCGGGCAACGCGGACGTCGGCTAGCGCGTCGGCGAGTCCGCCATGGCAGCGAAAAGGCCCCCGGTTGAGCGCCGGGGGCCTTTTTCGTGCGTGGGCTAGGGGATGTTGGGCCCGGGGGTGCCCGCGCAGGTGAGGTTGGCGTTCATCGCGCTACCGATGGCCGCGCAGAGCAGCGGGCCGCCGAAGATGATCCGCTCCAGCTGGGAGCCCGAGCCGGTGGTGGTCGCGCCGCCCGACGATCCGGTGCTGGACGAGGATCCGCTGGTGATGCCCGCGGAACCGGAGTCGGCGGGCAGGTCGATCGGAGTCGCCTCGCGCGCCGCCGAGGCGGTGCCTCCGGACCCGCCGAGCAAGGTGGCGCCGACGAGGGCTGCGAGAACGGCGGAACGCTTCACGTAGTGCTTTTCTTTCTCCTCGACCGGGTGATGCCACCGCGGCACACCCTGGTGCCGCAGTTTACGACCGCGCGGGGAGATCCGGGACACATTTGGAACCATCTGTGTTTCAGAACGCATTCCAGTGCTGTGCGCTCCGGTGAGTTGCTCAGGGGCGACGTGCGTTCCGCTTGAAAACGCGAAATGCGCGAGCCCTTAGGACTCGCGCATTTCGCTCGGGGTGAGTGACGGGACTCGAACCCGCGACATCCAGGATCACAACCTGGTGCTCTACCAACTGAACTACACTCACCATCGCCGGTGAAATACCGGCGCGCTAGATACTAGCGTGCCGTACCCGCGATTCCCTAATCGGCTTCCAACATGCCGTTTCGCGGCGCCGCGGCCGCGGGCTTGGCCCCGCCGCTGAGCTGGGCGGCCACCGCGGCGATCTCCGTGGTGGACGGGCCGGGCGGCGTAACGAACGCGGTGCGCCGGTAGTACTCGAGTTCGCGGATGGATTCCTTGATATCGGCGAGGGCGCGGTGGGTGAGGCCCTTCTCCGGCTGGCCGAAGTAGATGCGCGGGTACCAGCGGCGGCACAGCTCCTTGATGGAGCTCACATCGATCATCCGGTAGTGCAGGTGGCTGTCCAGCGCGGGCATGTCGCGGGCGATGAAACCGCGGTCGGTGGCGATCGAATTGCCTGCCAGCGGAACGGTTCCCGCGACGGGAGCGTACGCGCGGATGTAGTCGAGCACTTGCTGCTCGGCCTCGGCGAGGGTGACCGTGGAGCGGCGCACCTCTTCGGTCAGCCCGGAGCGCTCGTGCATGTCGGCGACCACCGGGGGCATGGCGGCCAGCGCCTCGTCATCGGCGTGGATGACGATGTCGACGCCGTCACCGAGAATGTTGAGGTCGCTGTCGGTCACGAGAGCGGCCACCTCGATCAGCTTGTCGCTGTCCAGGCGCAGGCCGGTCATCTCGCAATCCATCCACACCACAAGTTTGTCGGACACTCCGGCAACCTTACTGCCATCGTCGCGCCCAGCCTCCGCGAACAAGCGCGTTCGCCTTCCGCGCGCCGACACCACCGCGCCACGCGCGCCGACACCACCGCGCCACGCACGCCGAAACAACCGTGCCGTGCGTGCCCGGACCGCTGTGCCGTGCGTGCCCAGACCACAGTGCGGTGCGCCGACACAAAAGTGCTGCGCGACCTCGGAACGCCGTCGGCGGGGATACAGTTTCCGCAGAGATCGGTCAGGCGTACCTTCGCCTTCGCTCCGGCCGTGCGCGGGCTCTCGACGGGCGATGTCCTGCTGTGCCCGGTGGGCGCACCTCCGCGCTCCGGCCACGCGGGCTTCCGGCGAGCTACGTCCGGCCGGCCCAGTGGCGTTCCGGTGCGACAGATGGAGGACGTGCGATGACCACTCCCCAGGAGAAGGCAGCAGCGGCGCGCAAGGCCGCCGACGAAGCGGCCCGGGTGGCGGCCGAGGCGGCAGCGGCCGCGGAAGCCGCCGAACGTGAGCTGGCCGAGCAGCAAGAGGCGGCCGCGGGGAAGGCGCCGGATGCCGATGCCCCGAAGCCGGTCGGCGAGACCTCCCCGGACGCCACCCAGAACGCGACCGCGCAGGAGATCGCCGCGGGATACGCCGTCGAGGGCGCTGCTTTGGAACTGGGCGCCGTCGTCGTCGACGGAGCCGTGGATTCCGCTGCGCGAGTACGCATTCCGATGCGTATGATGAATCGGCACGGCTTGGTCGCGGGCGCCACCGGCACCGGAAAGACCAAGACATTGCAAGGCATCGCCGAACAGCTCTCGCGCGCGGGCGTTCCGGTGGTGCTCGCCGACATCAAGGGCGACCTGTCCGGTTTGAGCAGGCCGGGGGAGTCCAACGACAAGATCAGCGCGCGGGCGCGGGAAACCGGCGCGCCGGACTGGGCGCCCAGCGGCTTCCCGACCGAATTCGTCTCGCTCGGCACCGGCGGGATCGGGGTGCCGATCCGGGCCACCATCACCTCGTTCGGTCCGGTGCTGCTGAGCAAGGTGCTCGATCTCAACGAGACGCAGGAATCGACCCTCGGCCTGATCTTCCACTGGGCCGACCAGCAGGGGCTCGCGTTGCTCGACCTGAAGGACCTGCGCGCCGTCATCACCCATCTCACCAGCCCCGATGGCAAGGAGGACCTGAAAGGCATCGGGGGTGTGTCGGCGCAGACGGCGGGCGTCATCCTGCGCGCGCTGGTCAACCTCGAGGCCGACGGCGGCGACACCTTCTTCGGCGAACCGGAGCTCGATCCGGCCGACCTGC
The DNA here is from genome assembly GCF_057708605.1 of Nocardia sp. bgisy118. NCBI lineage: Bacteria > Bacillati > Actinomycetota > Actinomycetes > Mycobacteriales > Nocardiaceae > Nocardia > Nocardia sp. bgisy118. Next base: position 43,527 of record NZ_JBYISM010000015.1, read on the forward strand.
TCCGGCTCGCGGGCGGGCAGGGCGTGATCACGCTGTTCGAGCTCGGCGCGCAGGCGGCCCGGCCGGTGATGTTCTCCACCTTCCTGATGTGGGTGCTCGCCGATCTGTTCCAGACGCTGCCCGAGGTCGGCGATGTCGACAAGCCCAGGCTGGTGTTCATCTTCGACGAGGCGCACCTGCTGTTCGACAACGCTTCGAAGGCGTTCCTCGACCAGGTCGAGCAGACGGTCAAACTGATCCGTTCCAAGGGCGTCGGGGTGTTCTTCTGCACCCAATTGCCCACCGACATACCGAATCCCGTGCTGTCCCAGCTGGGCGCGCGCATCCAGCACGCGCTGCGCGCCTTCACCCCCGACGACCAGAAAGCGCTGTCCAAGACCGTCCGCACCTATCCGAAGACCTCGGTCTACGACCTGGAGAAGGCGTTGACCTCGCTCGGCACCGGCGAGGCCGTGGTGACGGTGCTCTCCGAGCAGGGCGCGCCGACCCCGGTGGCGTGGACCAGAATTCAGCCCCCGCGTTCGCTGATGGACACCATCGGCGCCGATGCCATCAAGTCCGGGGCCCTGTCCAGCGCGCTCGCCACGAAGTACGGCCGGACCATCGACCGCGAATCGGCCTACGAACTGCTGACCGCCAAGCTGGCCGCGGCCCAACCGGAGCAACCGGAAGCCGCCCCCGCGCCCGGCCGGTCTCCGCGCCAAGACGAGGAGTCGGCCGCGGAACGCATCATGAAAAACCCTGCGGTGAAAAGCTTCCTGCGCTCGGCCGCGACCGCGGCGGGCCGCGAGATCAGCCGCAGCCTCTTCGGCACCCGCCGTCGCCGCTGAGCCCACTCGAACAGCGGCGCGTTTCCAGCTGCCGAGGCCATCGCGCGGTGCCGCGGTCCTCGTGCGGTGTGGGCAGTCGCCGGTCGGTGGGCGTTGCCGTCAGACGCCCACCTCGCGGGCCATGAGATCTTCGACCGTTTCGCGGCGGACGAGGGTCCTGGCGCGGCCGTCGCGGACGGCGACCACGGGTGGACGGCCGATGCTGTTGTAGGTGTTGGCCAGGCTGTGGTGGTAGGCGCCGGTGCACGGGACCGCGAGGATCTCGCCGGGGCGTAGGTCGGCGGGGAGCCGGACGTCCACGGCGAGGACGTCGCCCGCCTCGCAGTGGCGGCCCGCGATGGTCGCGGCCATGTGCGGCCCGCACGGGTGGCGGTTGGCGAGCACCACGCCGTAGCGGGCGCCGTACAGCGCGACCCGCGGGTTGTCGCTCATGCCGCCGTCGACGGTGACGTAGGTGTGCCCGCCCTCGATGTGCTTGACCGAAAGCACCCGGTAGAGCGTCACGCCGGCGCGCGCCACGATCGCGCGACCGGGTTCCAGCGCGAGCCGGGGCCGCGGGAAGTGATGCCGGGCGCAGCCCGCGTCGAGGGCGTCCTCGAGGATCTCGCCCAGTTCGTGCAGGTTCATCTCGGCGTCGCCGCCGCGATAGGCGACGGCATGCCCGCCGCCTAGGTCGAGCTCGGTGAGGATGCGTCCGTGATCGTGGCGCACCCGCGCCATTTCGCCGATCATCCTGCGGATCGCCTCGCCGTAGTGGTCGGGGTTGTAGATCTGCGAGCCGAGGTGGCAGTGGAAGCCGACCAGCTCCAGGTTCGATCTGCGCAGAATGCGCTCGACCGCCTCGTCGGCCAGTTCGCTGCCCAGCGGGAAGCCGAACTTCTGGTCGGTGACGCCGGTCTTCACCGCGGGATGCCCGTGCACATCGATGCCGGGCGACAGGCGCACCAGCACCCGCTGGCGCGTCGTGGCGAGTGCGGAGAGCAGGGTGATCTCGGTGAGCGAGTCGACCACGATCCGGCCGACGCCGCAGCGCACCGCGGTGCGCAGTTCGTCCGAGGATTTACCGTTGCCGTGCAGGATGATTCGCTCCGGATCCACCCCGGCGGACAGCGCGATGGCCAGCTCGCCCGCCGAGCACACGTCCACCGAGAGGCCCTCCTGGGTCACCCACTCGGCGACCGCGCGGATCATCAGCGCCTTGCCCGCGTAGATGATCTCCGCCTCGGGGAACGCCCGCCGGTACGCGCGGCAACGCGACCTGACCTCCTGTTCGTCCAGCACGTATGTGGCCGTCCCGTATTGGTCGGCGATGTCGGCCAGTGCCACACCGCCGACCGTGATCCGGCCCTCGCTGTCGTAGTGCGTGTCCCGTGGCCACACCGCCGAATCAAGCCGCGAAGGCATCCCCGACCGCAGCGACGGGAAGATTTCGAGCAGCGTCACAGTGTTCTCCTGGGGTGCGCCCCCGCTTTCTCCTCACTGCGGGGCCGATGCCAGGACTACCCCTCCCCGCACCCTCCGGACGCGCCCCTTACACCTCCTTGACGCCCACCCCACCGTTCCTGACGGCCCCCTGACACTCGCGTCAACCCAGCTCACACACACTCTTGGTACGCCTCACACAGCCAGCAGTGCTGTGCGGCGTCAGAACACTCTGTGATGTACCGAGGCCGCCAGGCGTTGGTGCTCCCGGGTCGATGACGTGCGGGTCCGGTGATTCATGGCCGCACAGAAGCTTCGTACGCCTCGCACAGGTGGTGCGCTTGTGAGGCGTCGGCACGGTGTGTGGGGCGGGTCAGCCGCCGAGTTTCCGGTAGAAGGCGCCTGCGATGGGGGCGGTGAGGGCGCGGGGGCCGTATTGGCCCGCGACGCTCATGCCCTTGGAGATGAGGCCGGGGACGACGCGCATCTTGTTGCGGGCGAGGGCGTCGATGGAGACCTTCGCGGTGTACTCCGAGGAGACCCACATGAAGTCCGGCACCATGCGGTCCACGATCGAGGCCTCGGACGGGTCGGGCAGTTCGGTGCGGACCGGGCCGGGTGCCAGCAGCGTGACGTGTACGCCCGAATCCTTCAGCTCCCCGCGCAGCGATTCGCAGAAAGTGTTGGCGAACGCCTTGCTGGCGGCGTAGGTCGCGTTGTTCGGGATCGGCATGTTACCCGCGGCCGAGCCGCTGATCAGGATGCCGCCCGCGCCGCGCGCGATCATGCCCGGCAGCACCGCCAGGGTGAGATCGTGCACGGTGACGGCGTTGAGCTCCATCTGGGCGCGCTCGTATGCCATGTCCAGTTCCGCGACCGGCCCGAACGTCGCGATTCCCGCGTTGTTGCACAGGATCGAGATGTTGCGCGCCGACAACTCCTCGACCAGCGGGCCTCGCTGCGCGCGGTCGGACAGGTCGACAGCGCGCACCTCGGCGGTGATGCCGTGCGCCAGGGTGAGGCGCTGCGCGAGCTCGTCGAGCAGGTCGCCGCGGCGGGCGACCAGGATCAGCGAATAGCCGCGTCCGGCCAGTTCGGCGGCCAGCGCGGCGCCGATGCCGGAGGAGGCTCCGGTGACGACGGCACGGTTCTCGGAGGTGGGGGAGGGCAGGCTCACCTGAGCGATGCTAGCGAGGGGCTCAGAGGCGGGCGGCCAGCCGGGTGCCCTGATCGATCGCGCGCTTGGCGTCGAGTTCGGCGGCCAGCTCAGCGCCGCCGATCAGGTGCGGGGTGATGCCCGCCGCCCGCAGCGGCTCGGCCAGCTCGCGCACCGACTCCTGACCCGCGCAGACCACCACGTTGTCCACCGGAATCAATTGCGGGCGTTCGCGTTTCTCGCCGAAGCTGATGTGCAGGCCGCTGTCGTCGATGCGCTCGTAGTTGACACCGCCGATCTGCTCGACACCCTTGGCCTTCAGCGCGGCGCGGTGCACCCAGCCTGAGGTCTTGCCGAGGTCCTTGCCGAACGACGACGTCTTGCGTTGCAGCAGAACGACATCGCGGGCCGCGGGGGAGGGCCTGGGGGTGGTGAGCTGGCCCGGCGCCTGCTCGTCGTCGGCGTCGACGCCCCACTCCTCTTTCCACTCGTCCAGTTTGAGCGCGGGATGGCCCTCTACGGTGAGGAACTCGCTCACGTCGTAGCCGATGCCGCCCGCGCCGATCACCGCGACGCGCTTGCCCACCGGCTTCTCCTCGCGCACCAGTTCGGCGTAGGAGAGCACCATCGGGTGGTCGATGCCGGGGATGTTGGGAATGCGTGGCCGCACGCCGGTGGCCAGCACCACCTCGTCGTAGCGGCCCGCGATGAGCTCGTCGGCGGTGACGCGCTTGTTCAGGTGCAGATTCACCCGGCGCAGCTCGATCATCCGGCGGTAGTACCGGATGGATTCGTCGAATTCCTCCTTGCCAGGAATCCGGCGAGCGATGTCGAACTGGCCGCCGATCTTGTCGTCGGACTCGAAAAGGTCTACGCGGTGGCCGCGTTCGGCGAGGCTCACCGCCGCGGAGAGCCCGGCCGGGCCCGCGCCGACGACCGCGATGCGCTTGGCGCGCCGCGTCGGCAGCAGCTTCAGCTCGGTCTCGTGGCCCGCGCGCGGGTTGAGCAGGCAGGACACCGTCTTGTGCTGGAACGCGTGGTCGAGGCAGGCCTGGTTGCAGGCGATGCAGGTGTTGATCTCGTCGACGCGGTTCTGCTCGGCCTTGTTCACCCATTCCGGATCGGTGAGGAACGGGCGCGCCAGCGAAACCAGTTGCGCGTCACCGCGGGTCAGGATCTCCTCGGCGATCTCCGGCATGTTGATGCGGTTGGAGGCGCAGACCGGGATACCGACCTGCTCGGTGATCTTCGCGGTGAACTCGACGAACGCCGCCCTGGGGACCGAGGTGACGATGGTCGGCACCCGCGCCTCGTGCCAGCCGATATCGGTGTTGATGATCGTGGCGCCCGCCTGCTCCAATTCCTTGGCGAGCGCGACGATCTCGTCGAAGGTCTGGCCCTTCTCCACCAGCTCGGCCATGGACAGCCGGAACACGATGATGAAGTTCGGCCCGACCGCGGCGCGGACCCGGCGCACGATCTCGAGCGGCAGCCTGCGCCGGTTCTCGGCCGAGCCACCCCACTTGTCGGTGCGCTTGTTGGTGCGCGGCGCGAGGAACTGGTTGATGAAATAGCCCTCACCGCCCATGATCTCGCAGCCGTCGTACCCGGCGAACTGGGCCAGCTTCGCGCAGCGCGCGTAGTCCGAGATGGTCTGTTCGATGCCGCGGGCGGAGAGGGCACGGGGCCGGAAAGGGTTGATGGGCGCCTTGATCGAGGACGCGGAGACGCTGGCAGGCCAGTAGGAGTACCGGCCCGCGTGCAGGATCTGGAGGGCGATCTTGCCGCCCTCGTCGTGCACCGCCTTGGTGATCCTGCGGTGCCGGTAGGCCTCGGTCCTGTTGGTCAACTTGGCGCCGAAAGGCAGCAGCCAGCCGGTGCGGTTGGGCGCGTAGCCGCCGGTGATGATCAGCCCGACACCGCCGCGGGCGCGCTCGGCGAAGTAGGCGGCCAGCTTGTTGGTGTCCCAGGCGCGGTCTTCCAGGCCGGTGTGCATCGACCCCATGACCACGCGGTTGCGCAGGGTGGTGAAGCCGAGGTCCAGCGGCTCGAAAAGGTGGGGGAAGGAGCTCATTGCCGAGTCTCGCCTTTCTCCATCAGGCCGGATGCGGGGCTGACGCATCCGGTCGCAGTGCTTGCAGTACTTCGTCGCACCATTCGACGAACCCGGACTCGACGCGGATGCCGCCGCGCAGGACCAGGTACTGGTGCAGCGCCGTGCCGGAGAGCTGATCCGGCGCGGCGAAGTCCTTCTTCTCGATGAGCCGGTAGACCTCGAGCCGCTGGGCGTGCTGGTCGCGGTGCCGGACGACCTCCGCGCACAGCGCGTCCAGGTCGCCGTAGGCCGCGCCGCGGATCTTGACCCCGAGTTCGCTGCGGGGCAGGTCGGTGTTGGAGGGCTCGGCGATCCAGCGGGCCAGCTCGGCGCGGCCCGCCTCGTTCACCGAGTAGACCTTCTTGTCCGGCTTGCCCTCTTGCGCCACCGATTCGCCGTCCAGCCAACCGGATTCCTCCATGCGCTTGAGCACGCGGTAGATCTGCTGGTGGGTCGCGCTCCAGAAGAAGCCGATGGACTTGTCGAACCGGCGCGCCAGCTCGTAGCCCGAACCGGCCCGCTCGGTCAGCGATACCAGCAACGCGTGCTCGAGAGCCATGCGGTCACGGTACTCGGTACAGCCGGTACTATGCAACTGGGTGCATAGGACGCGTCGCCTTCGATCGGCACGCGTCGGCTTTCGCCGGACTTCGTCCGGCCGGTCGGGTTACGCTGCGCGCATGACCGAGGTGGACGCGCGCGGCACGATCGGGGACGCCGCCGGGCGCGGGCAGATAGCGGCATGGGGGTTGTGGGATTGGGGCTCCTCGGCGTTCCACGCCGTGATCCTCACGTTCGTGTTCTCGGTGTATCTCACCGATACGGTGGGCGACGATCTGCCCGGCGGCATCTCGGCCAGCGCCTGGCTCGGCTGGTCGCTCGGGATCGCCGGACTGGTCGTCGCGCTCACGGCGCCGATCAGCGGGCAGTGGTTCGACGCGGCCGCGAAACGTAAACGCTCCCTTGGCGTGTTGAGCGCACTGACCGTCCTTGCCATGGCCGGGATGTTCTTCGTGCACGACGACTACCACGATCTGTGGCTCGGGCTGACGCTACTCGCCTTCGGCTCGGCCGCCTTCGAACTGGCCAACGTGCCGTACAACGCGATGCTGCGCCAGGTCTCCACGCCGGAGACGGTCGGCCGGGTCTCCGGATTCGGCTGGGCGATGGGCTATTTCGGCGGCATCTTCCTGCTGCTGATCTGCTACTTCGGCTTCATCTCCGGGAAGGGGGACAACCGGGGACTGTTCGGCATACCGACCGACGACGGGCTCAACATCCGGCTCGTCGCCGTGCTCGCCGCGGTGTGGTTCGCCGGATTCGCGCTGCCGGTGCTGTTCGCGGTGCCGGAACTGCCGCGCACCGCCGCCGATCCCGGCGCGGCGAGCGCGGGGTTCTTCGGTTCCTATCGGGTGCTGTGGCGAGATCTGCGCGAGCTGTGGGAGACGGACCGGCACACCGTCTGGTTCCTGTTGGCCAGCGCGATCTTCCGGGACGGACTGGCAGGTGTGTTCACCTTCGGTGCGGTGCTCGCGGTGCGCGTCTACGGCATCGATGATTCCGATGTGCTGCTGTTCGGCGTCGCCGCGAATGTGGTCGCCGCGCTCGGGGCGATCGTCGCGGGCCGATTCGACGACAGGGTGGGGCCGAAGGCGGTGATCGTGGCGTCGCTGGCCGCCATGCTGGTCTGCGGGCTGGCGCTGCTCGTGGTGTCGGGCCCACTCATGTTCTGGGTGTTCGGACTGCTGCTGACGATTTTCGTCGGGCCCGCCCAGGCCTCGGCCCGGTCGTTCCTCGTCAGGGTGGCCCCGCCGGGGCGGGAAGGACAGCTGTTCGGCCTCTACACCACGACCGGCCGGGCCGTATCCTTCCTCGCCCCCTCGCTTTTCGGCTTGTTCGTCTGGGTGTTCGATGCCGACCGCGCCGGGATGGTCGGACTGGCCGTCGTCCTCGCCGCGGGGTTGGCGGTGCTGCTCCCGGTGCGCGCGCCCGAGGCGCGCTAGTTGATCCGGCCTTCCATGCCGCTGTAGATCTCGGTGGCCTCGGCGAAGCCGCCGCCGATCAGATCCGCCAGTGCCAGCGCCTCGTCGCACTTGCGCAGCGACAGGCGCGTCCGGTCGTCGCCGCCGGACAGCGCCTCGGCGTTGGCGGCGAGCCAGTCGCGCGTCGCGGACGCGTCACCCGGGCCGACGAATCCGCCCACCGAGTAGTTCGCGGTGATGGTGTCCTCGGTGCGCCAGGCGATCTCGGGGAACAGGGTCGGCACGTCGCCGAGCAGCGGACCGTTGCCGCCGAAGCCGGTGGGCCAGCCGATTCCGGCTTCCTCGGCCAGCGCGGTCGGCCAGACGACGCCGCGGTCCATCCAGCCGGGCAGCAGTCGCGCGGTGAATTCGACCAGGCAGAACTGGAGGTTGTTGCGCAAGAGGTCGGCGGCGTCGTGTGTTTCGGCGCTGTGCGGGTCGTCGACCGTCGGCTGTCCGGAGCGCAGCGCGAGGGCGGCCTGGCGCAGCAGGCGAATCTTCCACGCGATGTCGATGGCCAGATCGTCGGCGCCGGGCAGCGTGCCGCTCATGTCGGGTTCGGTGCGGGCGGCCAGCGCGGGATCGAGCAGGCCGAGCTGGGCGCGCGCCAGCTCGTCCACCGTGCCGACGGTGCAATCCCGGTACCGCACAGCGGTTTCCGCGACCTCGGCGGGCGTCTCGGCCGTGATCAGGTACGGCCTGCCCCACACGTAGAGCGAGTCGTCGAACTCGTCGTCGGCGACCTTCAGCGCGCCGAGCGCCCACGCCTTGGCCCGGAAACGCACGCGGGCCTGCTCGACCGCGGTGGCGATCAGGTCGTCCAGATCGCCGTCGCCGCCTAGCCCGGCCAGGTACGGCAGGATCCGCTCCTCGACGAGTCGCATATCCAAGGCGTGAAAGCTGGTGTCGTAACCCATGTTCGGCACCCTACTGGCGCGACCGGGCGAAGTCCCTCGTCGGCTCGCGCACGACCGCGGCGAATGCGGAAGTCCGCCCCGTGGGAATCGGACGGTCGCCGCTCACCGATCCTTGGGCGGCCACCAGTTGTCCATGCCGAGGGCGATCAGGCGGATCTTCTGGACCGTGTGGTCGATGATGGTCCGCTGATCGCGCTCGGTGGCCGCGACGTAGGCGGCGATCCCGTCGGCGACGGTGCCGACCAGCAGGTCGGCGGCGATCTCCAGATCGCGCGGGCTCCAGTCGTCCAGCGCGCGGACCCGGGACAGATCGGCGACCAGCTCGCGCACGATCAGCTGGAGTTCCAGCGCGATGGCCTTGCGCAACGCCGCCGAGCCGCCGTGGCGCTCGCGGGTGAGGAAGCCGAACAGCGCGCGTTTGGCCGCCACCTGATCGAAGACGAACCGCACCGTGTCGGCCACGCTGGCCTCGGGGTTGCGCCTCACCTCGCGCAGCGCCAGCCGCAGCGCGGTCACGCCCTGGTCGACGAGGGTGGCGCCGAGGTCGTCGAGCGAGGCGAAATGGCGGTAGAAGGCGGTCGGCACGATCCCGGCCGAGCGCGCGATCTCACGCAGGCTCAGCGCGGCGAAACCACGGTCGGCGGCGAGTTCGAGGGTGCCGTCGACCAAGGCCTGCCGCGTGCGCTCCTTGCGCTCGATTCGGGTCGCTGCCTGCTCGCTCATCACGGTGAGCATACATCCGTTCACCATTCACTCATCCAGTAGGTGTTGTTCGTGTCACACGAATTGCCGGTTGACACTGGGCCCTGCCTATCCGTCACACTGGATGAGTGTACAGGCGTGCACTGAAATTTGACCGAGTGACAGTCGGCACGCCACAGCCCTGATCGACCGACAAGCAGAGGCACGGAGAACCGAATGGTGGATCTCATCGACCTGGTGCAGACCCTGACCACGCCCCATCCGCTCGACCGGTACCTGGAACTCGTGCGCCCCACGCTGACCGTCCGGCAGATGCGGGCCGAGATCACCCACGTTCGCCGCTCGGTGCCCGGCTCGGTGACGCTCACGCTGCGCCCGACCCGGCATTGGCGCGGCCACGCCGCGGGCCAGTACGTCCAGATCGGCGTGGTGATCGACGGCGTACGGCACACCAGGTGCTATTCGCCGGTGAATCCGGAGCGCAGACGCGACCGGCACATTCAGCTCACCGTCAAGGCGCATCCGGGCGGCCTGGTCTCGCAGTACCTGCACGACAAGGCCGTGCCGGGCATGGTGGTGGACCTGAGTCCCGCGGCCGGTGTCTTCCGGTTGCCCGAGGTCCGTCCCGACCGGGTGCTGCTGATCAGCGGCGGCAGCGGCATCACGCCGGTGCTGTCGATGATGCGAACCCTCGCCGACGAGGGTTATCCCGGCGAGCTGACCTTCCTGCACTACGCCCGTTCACCGGAGGCGGTGCCGCACCGGGCCGAGCTGGAAACCATAGCGGAGCGGAACCCGCATTTCCGCATCGAGATGCGCTATCCGGAACAGGGCGGCGGCCCGTTCGACTACGACGAGCTCGAGCGCGTCGCGCCGTGGTTCGCCGACGCGCAGACCTACGTGTGCGGCCCGCCGCCGCTGATGGATGCGGTGCGCAAGGTATACGAGGCCGAGGAACTGGCCGACCGGCTGCACTCCGAGGAGTTCACGCTCTCGGTCGTCCCCGTCGACGCGGACGAGGCGTACGGCGCGACCACCTTCTCGGCCAGCGGGGTGAGCGCCGAGAACACCGGAGCCAGCCTGCTGGAACAGGCCGAGGCCGCGGGCCTGACCCCGGAGTACGGCTGCCGCATGGGTATCTGCTTCTCCTGCACCGCCGTTCGCCGCTCCGGCTGCACCCGCAACCTGCGCACCGGCGAGACCGACGGCGATCCCGATCAGCCCATCCAGCTGTGCGTCAGCGCCGCGGTGGGTGACGTCGACATCGAAATCTAGCCAGACGAAGGGGACCGACGATGACCATATTGACCGAAACCGAGAACGGACCGCTGATCCTGACGCCGGATCAGGTCGAGGAACTCGGCAAGGCGCTCGACGAACTGCGCGACCGCGTCGTCGCCGATCTCGGCGACCGCGACCGTGCATACATCTACTCGATCATCAAGGCACAGCGCGGTTTCGAGATCGCCGGCCGCGGACTGATGTACCTGGGCTTCCTGCCACCGGTGTGGCTGGCCGCGGTGGCGGCGCTGAGCGTGTCGAAGATCCTGGACAACATGGAGATCGGCCACAACGTCATGCACGGCCAGTACGACTGGATGCGTGAGCCCGGCCTGAATTCCCGTGAGTTCGAGTGGGATACGGTCTGCCCGGCGGACCAGTGGAAGCACTCGCACAACTACATGCACCACACCTACACCAACATCCACGGCATGGACCGCGACATCGGTTACGGCATCCTGCGCATCGACGAGGGCCAGAAATGGAACCCTTACTACCTGGGCAACCCGCTGTGGGCGTTCCTGCTGATGGTGTTCTTCGAGTGGGGTGTGATGCTGCACGACGCCGAGGCCGAGAACATCATTCAGGGCAAGCGCAAGTGGTCCGACCTCAAGCCGCTGGTCAAGGGCTGGTGGCGCAAGGCGGGCAAGCAGGCGCTGAAGGACTACGTGGCGTTCCCCGCGCTGACCGGTCCGCTGTTCCTCAGCACGCTGGCTGGGAACGCCGCCGCCAACCTGGTGCGCAACGTCTGGGCCTACTCGATCATCTTCTGCGGCCACTTCCCTTCCGGCGTACAGACGTTCACCGAGGAGGAGACCGCCGAGGAGACCCGCGGCGAGTGGTACGTCCGGCAGATGCTGGGTTCGGCGAACATCTCCGGCGGCAAGCTGTTCCACATCATGAGCGGTAACCTGTCGCATCAGATCGAACACCACCTGTTCCCCGACATCCCCGCCAACCGTTATCCGGAGATCGCGCCGGAAGTGCGGGCGCTGTGCGAGAAGTATGGATTGCCGTACCACACCGGGCCGTTGAGCAAGCAGATCGGCGATGTGTGGCTGAAGATTCTCGAGCTCGCGCTGCCGCCGCGCTTCACGAAGAACCCGTCATCTCCCGGTGTTATCGTGATGCGTCAGCGGAAGGCGACCGAAGTGGGCGTGTGAATGATCGGGAAATTCGAAAGCAACAAGGATTTGATTCAGGAATTGACGGCCTCCGGTGCCAAGCATGTCGGAAATATTGCGACGATCATCACCGGAACCGTCCAGGAGGTCACTCGGGAGATCGGTGAGTGGATCACCGACGCGATCGAGATGAACGAGGCGGCAGCGGCGGCTCGCAAGGATGCCGCCGCCCATCGGGAGACGCTGCCGGACGAGGTCCCCGACGAGACCCAGCCCGAGCCGCCTGCCGCGGGCTCCGCCTTCGTCGAGGCCGAGGTCGTCGAGACCGACCTCGACGACCGTCGCTGATCACCACACCGGCAGCCTGCGCCGGTGCTCGGTGACATCGGTGATCAGGTCCTGATAGCCATCGGCCAGCTCGGCGAGCCGCGTCCACAGCAGGTGGGCTTCCCCGTCCACCTGCGGTGGCTGCGTCGCCGGGCCGGTCTTGCCCAAAGCTAGTTGCGCCGCAGTCCATTTCGCCGCCATACGGTCGATGACGGCGCCGAGCGTCTCGGTGTGCAGCGAGGCGCCGGAGCGGTGCGCGACGTTGGTCGCCACCCAGTCGTTGATGCGGCCGACCAGCTCGGCGCGGCGCTCGTCGATGTCGTCCACCAGCTGACTGCACGCCGCGACCCTGCCGTTGGTGACGTCCGGTGCGTGCGCCGCGGCGAGCGCCCGATGCCTGCGCTCATGGCATTCGACCAGCTCGCGTGCCGCGGCGAGGACTCGGTGTTTCTTTCGATTCGGGTCGTCGGGTTCGCGAAACGCGCGTAACAGCGCCGATCGCGGTGGCAGCTCGCCGGCTCCGATACGGTTCCCGGCGTATTCGGTAGGCATGATGCACGCCCCTGCTTGTAACGATCCGATCGTGGATACGCCAGGGCCGAGGGGGATTTCGGGGAGGGGCACCCCTCGGCTCCGGCGCAGCCCCGAGCCCGAGACGCCCCCCACACAGTCCACCAGCACGGCAAAGTAACCGGGAAATCCGCGACGATGCGATGAGGAAGACGGCCCGACGAATCGGGACACTTTCAGGAAAGCGCGATAGTCGAATCGGCGCAACAGTATGGTGTAAAAATCCATGCGCCAGTTGGAAATCGTTACCGTCCGTTACGGTGCGGTCACCCGAAATCCACCTTTGCCCAAAGTGAACTGATCCATTGGCGCATCTCCAGTTATCGTTGCGGCGCGGCGGCTGCGCGCCCCGGTGCGATGGACTAGCCTCGATGTTCGTGCCCGCCTATGTGTCATCGCCGGAGCTCACATTCGGCTTCATGTTCGCGCTGGAAGATCCCGAGCGAATTGCTGAAGTCGTGCGCAACCTCATCGTCCGCAAGACGGTCTCGGTGTTCCGGCTCGCACGGCTGTCCGACGACGACGGTCCACCGGAGCGCTACGTGGTGAACTGGGCCGTGATCCCGCAGATCTCCATCACCACCAGCGCGCCCGATCCCGAGGAGCTGCGGATCAACCGGATCATGCTGGTCAACGCGTTCCTCGGCGAAGAAGGCGAGGTCAGCCTGTACTCCGCCCAGGGGGAGGCGCCCAGCTGAGGGCGGACCTCCACTTCCCGGGGGAGCCGAAACCGCTACGTCGTGGCCGCGAGAGTCGCCGGGGTCGGCGCGTTCAGCCGGCCGGAGCGGGCGAGTCCGTACAGTCCCGCGGCGGAGGCCGCGCCGATGGCGATCAGCGCGGCCCAGGCCAGCGAGCTCAGTCCCGCCGAGCGGGCCGCGTCCAGAACCGTGCCGGTGCCCAGATTGCCCAGCAGGATGCCGGTGCCGACGACGGTGTTGTACAGGCCGTAGTGCGTGGCGACCAGGCGGTCGCCGCAGAGCGCGACGACGGTGTCCATCTCGAACGGAAAGACCGCCGCCGCACCGACACCCAGCACCGCGGCCGTGAGCAGCAGCGCGCCCACCGCGGCGGGGACGCCCAGTGCGACGCCGGGGACCAGCAGCAGCGGGACGAACGCCGCCGCCAGGATCGCCATGCCGAACACCAGGCTGCGCGAGCGGCCCCAGCGGGCGGAGAACCAGCGGGTGATGCGCAGTTGCCCCGCGATGGCGATCACGCCCGAGACCACGAACACCGCCGTCATGAGGGCAGTGGCCGACCCGTTGCCGACGATGCGGGCGGCCTGCATGGGCAGCGCGAGGTACACCTGGAACGAGAGCACGTAGCAGCCGATCATCGCCGCGGAGAACAGCAGGAAGGGGCGGTTGGCCAGCACCACTCGCCAATCGTCCAGCACCGAGGCGGTTTTCGGTTCGGCCCGGTGCTGCGGCAGCGCGCGCAGCTGGGCGATGGTGAGCAGGCCGAACACCGCGGCCGCGCCCGCGGCGGTGGCGCGGAAATCGAAGGCCATCAACGCCAGTCCGAGGATCGGGCCGAACAGGATGCCCGCCTGATAGAAGATGTTGAACACCGCGAACGCCTCGACCCGTCGCTCGCCGGAGTCGACGGCGAGGTACGCGCGCACCGCCGGATTGAACAGCGCTCCCGCGAAACCGGTTGCGGCCGAGGCGATCAGTAGCGCGGGCAGCGTGTCGGCGAAGGCGAGCAGCGCGAAACCGCCGGTGCGCAGCAGACATCCGGCCACGATCAGCGGTTTGTACCCCAGCCGGTCGGCCAGGGTGCCGCCGACCAGGAACATGCCCTGCTGGGAGAAGTTCCTGATGCCGAGCACCAGCCCGATCGCCCACGCGGCGAGTCCGAGCGGGCCCGCCATATAACCGGCCAGGTAAGGCATGAGCATGAAGAAACCGGTGTTGATGGCGAATTGGTTGACCATCAGCATCCGGCTCGGCCTGCCGAAACCGCGATAGGTCGCGTAGACATCCCTCATCGCGCGGCCCCCGGCGCGGTGGTGTCGGGCCGACGGGCGGCCACCGGGTTGTCGCTGGGCACGGTGAGCTCCTGGAGGTGTGAATCGGATCGGTGCTGGGTGGGATCAGGTGCGTGCTGCTTCGGATCGAGGACAGTCGTGCACCGGGTCCACGAGTCGACCACCTCGGCGTAGGGGTGTCCGATCGTGGCGGGGTCGGTCGGCGGTTCGATGCCGAGCAGACCGTGCTCCCGGCAATACGCGTCGTTGTAGACGGTGTCGAAGTAGCGCAGCGGTCCATCCGGGAAGACGGCGGCGATGCGCGCGTCCGGCTCGCCGGTGCGGGCCAGCCACCCGGCGACCAGCGCGACGGCGCCGACGCTCCACCCGCCGCTGGCGTGATGGGTGGCGGCCAGCGCGCGGCAGGCCCACACCGCCTCGGCGGGCGCGACCCAGTGGACCTCGTCGAACGCCGGATAGTCGACGTTGTCGGGGTGGATGCTCGAACCGAGTCCGCGCATCAGCCGCGGTCCGGCGGGCTGGCCGAAGATGGTGGACGCGACGGTGTCCACGCCGACCAGCCGCAGGTGCGGGAAGTAGCGGCGCAGCGCGCGTGCGACGCCCGAGGAGTGGCCGCCGGTGCCGACCGAGCAGACCAGCACGTCGACGCGGCCGAGTTGCGCGACGAGTTCCATGGCCAGCGATTCGTACGCGGCGCGGTTGTCGGGGTTGCGGTACTGGTCGGGGCACCAGGCGCGCGCATCGGCGGCGAGCAGTTCGGCGACGCGATCGCGGCGTGCCTGCTGCCAGCCGCCGACGGGGTGCGGTTCGGTCACCGTCTCCACTCGCGCGCCGTAGGCCGCCAGCATGTGGTGCATGATCGGCTCCAAGCCCGGATCGGTGACCACCGTGACCGGGTGGCGGTGCACCATCCCGGCCAGGGCGAGGCCGAGGCCGAGGGTGCCGCTGGTGGACTCGACGATCGGCGCGCCCGGTGTCAGCTCGCCGCGGGCGGCGGCGCGTTCGACCATGTGCAGCGCGGGCCGGTCCTTCATGCCGCCCGGGTTGGCGCCTTCCAATTTGGCCCAGAATCCGCGACCCGTCGGCGCGAGCGGTTCGGTGATCCAGAGGACGGGGGTGTTGCCGACCATGGTGGCCGGGCGCGGGCAGCGGCCCGCGGTGGTGAGCAGACTCGCAGGGCTGGGCAGTGGTTCCGAATTCGCTTCGAGCAGAGCGGGATTCAACACGGCATCGTTCCGCAGTGCAGCAGTCATGAGGAATCATCGATTCTGTGCGGTCGCTGTGGCAGCGAGGGTGTGGTGCGGGAACGCACGAACACCGGCCGGGCCCCGGCAGGCCACGACCTGACGCTGACCGATCAGTTCCGATCGATGCCGAATCGAGTGAGCAGATCCCGGCCGCGACGGACCGGAAGGGTGGCGACGGGCGGCGCACGCGGACCGACGCCGAGCCCGGCGGTCAAGGGCAGCACGAGCAGCAGCGCGAGGCCGACGAGCAGCAGTTCCTGGAGTGACGGACCGGACCGGGGGAGCGCCGCGATCACCGCGTCGGTGGGCAGGTGCCGGTCCGGTTCGGCGACATGCTGGTGCGGGTCGGCGCCCGCCCACGGCACCACCTGCGACGCGACGCCGGGACCGGAGGATTCGATGTGCGCGTGAATGGTGGCGGCGGGTGTGAACAGGTGACAGTCCGGCAGCGCCATGGCGAGCGCCCACGCGGCGAAGACGCAGGCGATCACTGCCCGCATACCGGGGCCCCGTATCGCACCGAACATCACGTCTGCCGATAGTACAAGCCCCGGACGGTCCGCCGGTCCAGCCGCGGTCGGCGCGGTATTTGCGGCGGGACAGTCGGCGCGCTCAGCCGCCGCCCTGTGGTGGCGATGGGGACCTGCGCAGGTGGATGATCGCTCGTTCAGCTTCTGGCGTACCGCGGATTCCGCGCCGAGGCGTTGTCATCTATCGATCGTCGCGCGGAATCGGAGCCGCTACTCGACCGTCGACGCGGCACCGGCTGATGGCGTCGCATGATGGCCGGGCCCGTCGATTCGGCTCGGGCGTGCGGCGTCGCATCAGCGCTGGCGTGCGGTGTCGCATCAGCGCCGGGGCGCGGCGTCAATCGACTCCGGCGTACGGCGTCGAATCAGCGCTGGGGCGCGGTGGTGGAGCGCACCAGGCAGGCGACGCCGTCCTCCTTGCCGTCCAGGCGATCCAGTTGCGCCGAGTAGCCGGGGTCATGGCGGCGCAGCGGAGCCCTACCCGCCGCCCAGGCGTCCTCGCAGGTGCGGAAGGCATCTGCCGCGGCGGTGGTCGCCGTGGCCACCGGCCCGGAGGACGAGTGGCGCCGTTTCTTGCTCGAGCCGCAGCCGCTCACCGAGATCGCGAGCACCGCGATCAGCAGCAGGCCGGCGACGAACACGAGGCGACGAGAGTTTCGCATGATCGGATTCCCCCCAAACACAACGGTTTTCGATCCAAACGCCAGCAAGTATCGCGGCCGCGCTTGCCTTTCGCAACGTACTGGTCAGGCTGGTCGGTCGTTTTTGTTGGCGTGTCGGTATCGCATCGTGGCCTAACCGCTCAGGGGGTGCTGGACAATTATGAGATACCTCACAGTGGCCCTGTGAAATTAAGGAGCGTCGATCATGGAAATGGAACCCGAGAAGCCGGTGGTCGCAGCGAATCCGATTCGCGTCCGCGGGGATCTCGATCCCGGTCTGTCGCGATGGATGTGGCTGGTGAAGTGGATACTGGCCATCCCGCACTACATCGTGCTGTTCTTCCTGCACATCGCGTACTTCGTGGTTTCGGTGATCGCGTTCTTCGCGATCTTGTTCACCGGAAAGTATCCGCGCGGCCTGTTCGACTTCAATGTCGGTGTGATGCGGTGGAATTGGCGGGTCAGCTTCTACGCGCTGACCGTGCTCGGCACCGACAAGTATCCGCCGTTCCATTTGCGGCAGGACGCGGACTATCCGGCCGATCTCGAGGTCGACTATCCTGAAACCCTGCATCGCGGCCTGGTTTTGATCAAATGGTGGCTGCTCGCCATCCCGCACTATCTGATCATCGGCGCGCTGATGAGCGGTGCGATCGGCAACGCGGTGCAGGACGACGGCTCCCAGGCCTGGGATCTGGTGGTGACCTGGCCGGTGATCTACCTCCTGCTGGCGGTGGCGCTGATCGCGCTGCTGTTCACCGCTCGCTACCCGCAGGGCCTGTACGACTTCGTCGTCGGCATCAACCGGTGGGCGATCCGGTTGCAGGCATACGCCTCGCTGATGCGTGACGAGTACCCGCCGTTCCGGCTCGACCAGGGATCGCGCGAGCCGTAACCCCCGATCGAACCGATCACCGCGAATCCGCCCGCCGACTCGTCAGCGGGCGGATTCGTATATGCGGCGGACCACGTCTTCGATGCCGGGCTCCTCGATCGACAGATCTCGTACCTCGACCCGATCCGACACGGCGGCGAGCAGCTGTGCGGCGGTGATGGATTCGGCGTCGAAGGCCAGGCGCTGGCGCATGCCGTCGGCCTCGCTGGTGAGCAGTTCCGCGCCCGGCGGCAGCTCGCGCAGATCCGCGGCGGGCTCGGTGAGATCCACCACCAGCACGCGGCGCGCGCCCACCGTCGCCCCGAGTCCGGCGAGCGAACCGTCGTAGACCAGCCTGCCGTGGTCGACGACGAGCACGCGGTCGCAGAGCCTTTCGATATCGCCCATATCGTGGGTGGTGAGCAGCAATGTGGTGCCGCGGTCGGCCCGCTCGGCGCGCAGGAACTCCCGCAGCCGTTGTTTGGACAGCACGTCGAGGCCGATCGTCGGTTCGTCCAGGATCACCAGCTCGGGGGAGTGCAGCAGCGCCGCGGCGACCTCGGCGCGCATCCGCTGCCCCAGCGAGAGTTGACGCACCGGCGTGTCCAGCGTCTCGGCCATCTCCAGTTGCTCGACCAGTTCGTAGGTGCGCTTGCGGGTGATGTCGGGTTCCAGCCGGTGGATGGCGGCCAGGATCGTGAACGATTCGCGCAGTGGCAGATCCCACCACAGCTGCGACCGCTGGCCGAACACCACCCCGATGCGGCTCGCCAGCTGGCGCCGCTGCCGGACCGGATCCAGGCCGCAGGTGCGCACCCGCCCGGTGGAGGGGACCAGAATGCCGGTGAGCATTTTGATGGTGGTGGATTTCCCCGCTCCGTTCGCCCCGATGTAACCGACGGCCGCGCCGCGTTCGATTCGGAAGGTCATCCCGTCGACCGCGGTGAGGATGTCGCGCTGCCTGCGCCATCGGCGACCGTGCTTGCGATACAGCGTGAATTGCCTTGTCAGATTCTCGATATCGATGATCGCGTCAGATAAGTCGCTGTCCGCCACGCTTACCCCCCGCCTCCCTGGTAGTGCCTCGTCCCGAGCCGCCACAAACCGAGTGCCAGCAGCCATATCCACAGCGTCGCCAGCGGAGTCAGCCAGGCCAGCCAGGACGGCAGCAGTGGCGGGCCGGGCAACCCGAGCAGGGCGATGGTGGGCAGGTACGCCGTGAACGCGACCGGGACGGCGAATCCGAACAACAGTTTCAGCGGCAGCGGAAATACCGAGGCAGGCTGCATCGCGGCGAACGACCCGCCGTAGGTGAAACTGTTGGTGAGCTCGGAACCGTCGATCAGGAAGAACTGCAACCCGGCCGCGCAGACGAAGATCCCGCCGAACAGCAGAATACCGCAGCAGAGCGTCATCACCACGAGGACGAATGCGGACGCGTCCCAATCGATGTCGTTCTGTAGCAACCCGATGATCAGCACCGCGATGGCGACTGCGGCGCGGGCGAATCGGCGCATCGAGACGTCACCGGTGATCAGTTGCAGCAACAGCGGCTGCGGGCGCAAGTGGTAGGCGTCGAGTGTGCCCATCCTGATCAGCGTCGGCAGGGTGTCCAGATGCCCGACCAGCACCTGGGCCAGCGCGAACGTGGTGTTGCTCAGCCCGAACAGCAGCAGCGCCGCGTGCAGATCGAGCCCGCCGAGCACCCGCACGTTGTGGAAGATGACCCACACCTCGGCGAATTCGACGACACCGATGAGGAAGGCGCTGAACACCTCGCTGGCGAAGGACAGCCGGTAGGCGCGCTGGGATCGGATGCGCGAGCGCAACACCGCGGCATACGGTGTGAACCATCGGCCCGAGGGCACGGCGATCGGCGACGCGTCAGCCACCCTGCACCTCCAGCTTGCGACGGCCCGCGGTCAGCATCAGCCGGCCGACCACGGCGATTGCGAGCACCCAGAAGAGCTGTGCGCCAACCACGGTCACGCTGTCCATGCCGGTGATTCGCCCCGAGAGCACGTCGATCGGGGCTTGCAGGATGGAGGGGAACGGGGTGGCGTTCGCGAGTGTGCGCAGCCAGTCCGGAAACATGTGCACCGGCACGAAGAGGCCGGCGAGGAAGGTGCCGCAGATCTGGTACAGCACCCGGATGCCCCGGGTCTCCACTACCCAGAAGCCGATCAGTCCGATGGCGAACAGCAGCAGGAACGACAGTGCGACGGCCAGTAGCACCGAAATCGTCCCGAGTACATAGGGTCCGGGCGTGGTGGGCATCGCGAGCCCGACGGTCAGGAAACCGAACAGCACGCTCGGTAGGAAGCGCGGCACGATGGTGCACGTCGCGCGCCCGAGATCGGCCGCGAGATAGCCGAATTGAATGTCGACCGGGCGCAGGAAGTCGATCGCGATGTCGCCGTTCTTGACCCGTTCCGCCAACTCCGTTGGCGGACCCATGAATTGCATGGCGCCGAGCAGTCCCTGCGAGAGCCAGACGTAGGCGCCGATGGTGCCTTCGTCGTACCCGCCGAATTCGCCTGCGCCACGCACCGCCGCGAGCATCACCGCGGCGCGCACCAACCCGAACACGCAGTTGGTGAACAGCCCCGCGAACATCGCCAGCTTGTACTGCGACTGCCGCCGGAACCCCGCCACCGCGAGCCGCCAATACAGCGTCGCCTCGCGTCGCGCCTGGGTTGCTGCGGCCAGCCGCTCCTCCCCTCCCGCACTCCAGCGCACAAGAAGTCAACGTTACTGTCCGCTCGTCGACGCGCGGTAGGTTACCGCGCGATTTCGCCGAAAGTGCGACGAACCTGACGCGCCAATGTTAGAAACACAGTCACTTCAGATTTTGTGGAGTGCTCGCGCACGACAGGAAGGATCGTGATGACTGTCGCCGAGTCGACCATTTTCGAGGCCCTCGAATCGAATGTCCGTGGGTACTGCCGATCCTGGCCGACGGTGTTCGACACGGCCAGCGGCGCCTGGCTGCGCGACGAGCAGGGCCGCGACTACCTGGACTTCTTCGCAGGCGCGGGCGCGCTGAACTACGGTCACAACAATCCGGTTCTCAAACGCGCCCTGATCGATTACCTCGTCGGCGACGGCATCACCCACGGACTGGACATGTCGACCGTGGCCAAGCGCAGGCTTCTGGAAACCCTGCGCGACACCGTGCTCGCTCCGCGCGGCCTGGACTACAAGGTGCAGTTCCCTGGCCCGACCGGAGCGAACGCCGTGGAGGCCGCGCTCAAACTGGCCCGCAAGGTCACCGGAAGACAGCCGGTGCTGAACTTCACCAACGCCTTCCACGGCATGTCGCTCGGCGCGCTGTCGGTGACCGGCAACGCCGCCAAGCGGGCGGGCGCGGGAGTGCCGCTGGTGCACGTCACGCCGATGCCCTACGACGGTTACCTCGGCGCGGGCGACGACCTGCACTGGATGCGGCGGGCGCTCGACGATCCCTCCTCGGGAGTGGACAAGCCCGCGGCGGTGATCGTGGAAACCGTGCAGGGCGAGGGCGGGGTGAACGTGGCGCGCGTGCAGTGGCTGCGCGAGCTGGCCGAGCTGTGCCGGGCGCGCGGCATTCTGCTGATCGTCGACGACGTGCAAATGGGCTGCGGCCGGACCGGTCCGTTCTTCTCCTTCGAGGTCGCCGGGATCACCCCCGACATCGTGACGCTGTCCAAGTCGATCGGCGGCTACGGATTGCCCATGGCGCTGGTGCTTTTCAAGTCCGAGCTGGACCAGTGGGCGCCCGGCGAGCACAACGGCACCTTCCGCGGCAACAACCCCGCCTTCGTCACGGCCGAGGTCGCGCTGCGGCACTACTGGTCCGACGACGCGCTCGAGCGGGCCACTCTGGCCAAGGGCGAGCGGATCGAGAAGGCGCTCGCCCGAGTCGCCGCCGCGTATCCCGGCGTCTCGGCTCGCGGGCGGGGGCTGGTGCACGGCATCGTCTTCGAGGACCCGTCGCTGGCGGGCAAGGTCTGCCAGGTGGCCTTCGATCGCGGACTGCTGGTGGAGACGTCCGGCTCCGTCGACGAGGTGGTGAAGTTGTTGCCGCCGTTGACGATCGGTGAGGATGAGCTCGACCGCGGCCTGGATCTGCTCATCGCCGCCGTGGCGGCCGTCTGCGGCTGACGGACCGAGGCGACTCGACCGGTCCCGGGCGCGTACCCGGCTTCACCTCCCGCCGTCGGTGCGGCGTCGGGTGGTCCGGTTCGGTCAGTGGGCAACGCCTCTCAGTGCACAGCTCGGTGGCCGGTGACGATCCGGTGGATGAGCCGCGCGGCCGTGCGAGCGGTGCGGTCGTCGATGTCGAAGACCGGCGCGAGTTCGGCGACGTCGGCGGCGACGAGTTTCCCGCTGGCCGTGACCCGGTCGCACACGCGCTGCACGGTCTCCACCGGTACGCCGTAGCCCGCGGGCGCGCTGACGCCCGGGGCCACGGCGGCGGGGAGGACGTCGAGGTCGATGGTGAGATAGACCAGGTCGACGTCGTTCAGGAAGGCATCGACGAACTCGTCCACGGCCGCGCGGTCCCCTACGCCGCACCGGTCGTCGGGCAGATGGCGGACGCCGAGCCCGCGCGCCGTCTCGAACAGTGCGACGGTGTTGCCGGGTTGGCTGATGCCCAGCACGTCGTAGCGGTAGGACGCCCCTGCCGCGCGCTCGGCCTCGGCGATCTGCCGGAAGGGGGTGCCCGAGCTCGGCGCCGGATCGGCGCGAAGATCGAAGTGGGCGTCCAGGTTCAGGATGCCCAACCGCAGCGCGCCGCGCCGCTGGGCCGCCGCGATGCCGGAATAGGTGCCGAAGGCGACCTCGTGACCGCCGCCGAGCACCACCGGAAAGCGGCCCGCGTCGAGTGCGGCCGCCACGGCAAGGCCCAGCCGTCGCTGACCCGACTCCAGATCCGAGCCGGTGACCGCGACAGTGCCCGCGTCCTCCAGATCGAGCGGTTCGGGGAGCGCCAACGACGCCAGCGCGCCGCGCAGCGCGTCCGGACCCGCGGCCGCCCCCGGACGGCCCTTGTTCCTGCGGACGCCCTCGTCGCTGGCGAAACCGATCAGCACACAACCTTTTCCGACCGTTCGCGCCGGATCGTAGGGCCGGATCAGCTGATGCCAGCGCGCGTGCTCCGGCGCGTCGCCGTCGACCCGGCCGGTCCACGGCCGCGGCGCGATATCGACCGTGCGGCGCGGATTCACGCGGCGTCCGATCCGGCGACGCGGACTCCGCCGCGCCACACCGAACGCACGAGCGGCACGCCGGGCCGGTAGGCCAGGTGCAGATAGGACGGGGCGTCGAGCGCGAGCGCGTCGGCGCGCGCCCCGACGCGCAGGCTGCCGACATCGTCGCGGCGCAGCGCCCGCGCGCCGCCCGCAGTGGCCGACCACACCGCCTCTTCCGGTGTCATCCGCAGCTCGCGCACCGCCAGCGCGATGCAGAACGGCAGGCTCGTGGTGTACGACGTGCCGGGATTGCAGTCCGCGCCCAGCGCGACGGTGATGCCCGCGTCGAGCAGGGCGCGGGCGTCGGGATAGCTGTTGCGGGTGCAGAAGTCGGCGGCGGGCAGCAGTGTCGCCACCGTGGCGCTGCCCGCCAGCGCGTCGATATCGGCGGCGGTGACGTAGCTGACGTGGTCGACAGAGGCCGCGCCGAGTTCGACGGCCAAGCCCACGCCGGGGCCGGGACCGAGCTGGTTGCCGTGCACCCGGGGAATCAGCCCGTGCGCCATGCCCGCCCGCAGCACGGCCTCCGATTGCTCCCGGGTGAACGCGCCCCGCTCGCAGAACACATCGATCCACTTCGCGTGCGGCGCGCACACCGGAATCATGTCCCGGCACACCATCTCCACGTACTCGTCCGCTCGCCCGGCGTACTCCGGCGGTGGCACGTGCGCGGCCAGCAAGGTCACCTCGTCGGTGAAGCGTCCGGCCACCAGCGCGCTGCGCAATTCGTCCTCGGTGGTCTGGCCGTAGCCGGTCTTGCATTCGACCGTCGTGCTTCCCGAGCGCACCGACTCGTCCATCAGCCGCCGGACGTTGGCGGCGAGCCGATCGTCGTCGGCCGCTCGCGTCGCCGCGATGGTCCTGCGGATGCCGCCCGCCGCGTAGGCGGTCCCGGACATCCTGGCCGCGAACTCCTCGGCTCGTTCCCCGGCGAACACCAGGTGCGCATGGCTTTCCACGAATCCGGGCAGCACCGCCCGGCCCGCCATGTCCACGCGTACGTCGGCGACGGGGGCCTCGTGCGCGTCACCCACCCAGGCGACCAGCCCGTCCGCGAACACCACCGCCGCGTCGCGCCGCACGCCGAGCCGGCCGACGCCCGAGCCCGGGTCGTTGGTGACCAGCGTGCCGATATTCGTCAGGACGGTGGACCGTGAACCGTCGGACACGATTCCTCCTCGCGCCGTGTCGGCCGGATGCGGATCGGTGTGAGGCGACTGTAGAACACCGCGCGCCGTCGTCGGACGCACTCGGGGTTTCGTGCCACCCGTTCCGACACCTGGCCGACCAGCCCGCACCGGCGGGCGGCTGCCTATTCGGTTGACCGGCGGCCCGGGCCGGTCAGTAGGGTGGGCCGGTGATTCGCACAGCTGCGTTGGCTCATGTCCGGGATCGGCGTCTGCTGCAGGCGCGAACCCTCGGCAAGGACGTCTTCTACATGGCGGGCGGCAAGATCGACGCGGGGGAAACGCCCGTCGCGGCGCTGCACCGCGAGGTGCGGGAGGAACTCGGCGTCGGCGTCGCCTCCTGCGCCGAACTCGGCGTCTTCCAGGCCGAGGCGTACGGCCACGCGCCGGGCACGCGGCTGCACATGACCTGCTTCACCGCCGAACTCGACGGCGACCCGCACCCCAGCGGCGAGATCGCCGAACTCCGGTATTTCACCGTGCGCGAGTACGCCGCCATGGACCATGTCGCTCCCGGTTCCATGCTCGTCTTCCGCAAGCTGCACGAGCTGGGCTTCGTCGACTGGTGACCATGCCGGGGATGCCCGGCGGTACAACGTATTCCGGTCGGCGGCGGATGCTTCCTAGGCGAGG
This sequence comes from Nocardia sp. bgisy118, assembly GCF_057708605.1. Lineage (NCBI taxonomy): Bacteria > Bacillati > Actinomycetota > Actinomycetes > Mycobacteriales > Nocardiaceae > Nocardia > Nocardia sp. bgisy118. The sequence continues at coordinate 68,329 of NZ_JBYISM010000015.1, forward strand.
GTCCGGCCGTCGCGTATCGCCGTGTCCGGAGCTGGATGCCGAGGGGCTCTCGATGATCGAGCAGCGTCGGACTTGGGATAAGTAATCGCTAAGTCTTTTCGAGGTATCGACTCGGCGTCGGCAAATCATCGTGTATGTTAATGGCAGTTCCTCTTCTGAAGGTGGGGGTTGAGGAACTTCGGTGCGGCACCCGGTGGGGAGACGCGTAGCAGCGACCCCATTGGGGCGCGCCGAGGCAACACAGCCGCTCTCCGATGACGTAGAGGTATGGGTCGAGCCGAATGCGTGTATCCGCAGCACTGACCGCATCGGCGCTGGCCGTCGCCGGACTGGTGGTCACGGGTTCGGCCGTGCACCAAGCCGGTTCCAGCGCCCCGCCCGAAGTTTCCGAAGCGCTGTCGGCCGCGGGGGACGGCACAGAAGACATCGCCGGTGCGGGTCTGTCACGGGCCGTCGGGTTGCTTCCTGTCGCACCGGATTCGCCGCGCACGCTCCGCGCCGTGACTCCGGCGAGGTCACCCGCGTTCGCGGGCGCGGTGCCGTTGCACGACATCTCGCTGCCGAATACCGGCGGCCCCTTGGGCATTCCGGAGATCGTGCTGGCGGCGTATCGCAATGCCGAGCTGGCGCTGGAGTCTTCGATGCCCGGATGCGGCTTGACGTGGAATCTGCTCGCCGGGATCGGCCGGATCGAATCCGGCCACGCCGCGAGCGGACGTACCGACGCGGCGGGGACGACACTCGGGCCGATCTTCGGCCCCGCCCTGGACGGGACCCTGCCGGGCAACGAGATCATCCAGGCCGCAGGCGGCGGATTCGTCCGCGCGATAGGGCCCATGCAATTCCTGCCGAGTACCTGGAGCGCGTATGCCGCTGACGGCAACGGTGACGGAGTAGCCGACCCGCACAACGTGTTCGACGCGTCGCTGGCCGCCGGAAAGTATCTGTGTTCGGGCGGGACGAACCTGCTGGATTCGGCGCAGGAGTTGCGGGCGGTGTTGCGCTACAACAATTCGGTGTCCTATGCGCGCGACGTGCTGAGCTGGTCGGCGGCGTATCGCACGGGCGGCGCTCCGGCTCGCGTCGAGATCGGCCCTGATCTGGTTCCGCCGGGTTCGGCGCCCGTGATCCAGGCCGGTCCGGAGCTGTCCGCTCGCGATACCGCCCTGCCGTCGACGCCGTCCCCGGCGGAACCGCCGCCGGTCGCGACCGTTCCCTCTCCGCCCGCACCGGCGCAGGTGATGATCACCATCCCCGGTCTGCCGCCGATTCCGTGCGGGATCTTCTGCCCACCGCCGCAAGCCGATCCGTGCGCGCAGGCGGTTCCGGCTCCGATGCCGCGACCGGGCGCACCCGGAGAACTGCCGATCGCGCCGGGCCGGTCCTACGGCGGTCGTGCCGGAGAGCCCGAAGTCGCGACCGCCCAGCCGGATCCGGCGTGCGGGACCGGGAGCCCGCAGCCCGGTGGACCGCTGCCGTACTCGGAGCCGAAAGCCGAAGCGCCGATGGTGAACTCCGAACCCGAGCCAGAGCCAGAGCACGTACCGGCCCCGGCTCCCGATGACACGGCAGAGCCCGCTCGCGATCCGGAACTTGTTGTGCCCCAGCCTCCAGTGCCTCAGCCCGGCATCATCCTGCCGTTCGGCATCGTCATCCCACTGCCCGCGCCGCAGGGCTGACGCGATATCCGCGATGGAAAGCCTCATGTCCTCGGTCGATGCGCCGAGGCGTACCGGCATTGCACGGGCCAATACCGAGCCGAAATGCCCGGGGGTGCCTGCGAATCCACGCGATGCTCGAGTACAGCGGCAAATCGGCTGAAGCGTCGTGCGGCCCGCGCCGGATCGATGTCACCGCGCGCTTGCACATCATGGCGAGCTGCGATCTGCCGCGTGATTGTTCGGGCTCGGCGCCGTTCGGCCGAAGACTGTGCGCAGGCCGGTCCATACTCGCCCGTGCCGCACTAGGGTGGGTGGAACAGCTGAGGACAAGGGGAGTTCGATGTTGGAAGTCGCGCACCTGGTGCGCCGGTTCGGGGGCGTCGTCGCGGTAAACGACGTGTCCTTCACCGTGGAGCCCGGTGCTCTGACCGGATTCGTCGGCGGCAATGGAGCGGGCAAGACCACGACCATGCGCATGATCATGGGCGTGCTCGCGGTGCACGGCGGGGAACTGCGCTGGCAGGGCGGGCCGGTGAGCGCCGCCGACCGCAGGTCGTTCGGCTACATGCCCGAGGAACGCGGCCTGTATCCGAAGCAGCCGGTGCTCGAGCAGCTCGTCTACCTGGCCAGGCTGCGCGGGCGCACGGCTGCCGACGCCCGGCTGCGCGCGCGAGAGTTGCTGGACCGCTTCGACCTCGGCGACCGCGCCAGGGACAAGCTGGAATCCCTCTCGCTGGGTAACCAGCAGCGGGTGCAGATCGCCGCGGCGGTGATCGCGCAGCCGTCGCTGCTGATCCTGGACGAGCCGTTCTCCGGTCTCGACCCGTCCGCCGTCGATTCGATGGCCGAACTGTTGCGCGAATACGCGACCGCGGGCGTGCCCGTGCTCTTCTCCTCGCACCAGCTCGATCTGGTGGAGCGGCTGTGCGATCGGCTGGTGATTCTCGCCGCGGGACGGGTCGTCGGGCAGGGCTCGGTGGACGAGCTCCGCTCCACCGGTGCGACCCGCTATCGGCTCGCGCTCGGCGGCGACCCGGCCTGGCTGCACGCCTTCGCCGGCGTGCGGGTGCTGCAGACCAACGGTTCCAGCGTGCTGCTCGAACTCGACGGCGCGACCACCGAAGCGCTGCTCGGCGAAGCGCTGTCCCGCGGCCCGGTGCGCGAACTCGCCGAGGTCCGGCCCTCGGTGTCGGAGATCTACCGCGAGGTGACGGCATGAGTACGGATTTCGCTCCGCGCGGCGTGTGGCGGATCGTAGCGGCCCGCGAGATCGCGGTGAAGCTGCGCGATCGAAACTTCCTGGTGTCCACGGTGATCACGATCGTGGCGATCGTCGCGTCCCTGGCCATCACCGGTTTCATGAGCAACCGCACCGACGAGATCGACGTCGCCGTCGCGGGCGCGGGAGCGGACCAGATCGTCGCGACCGCCAATGATTTGGCGGCGAGCGCCGACAAGAAGGTAACCTTCACCGCTCGCCCACAGCCCGATGTGGCGGCAGTCGAACGGCGGGTGCGCGACGAGGAGGTCGAGGTCGGCTTGACGCCCGCCGAGCCGGGCGGCTGGCGGCTCATCGGTGATTCCGCCCAGAACGACGACGCCGCAACGTATCTCACCGCCGCCGTGCAGCAGCTCGCGGTGCAGCGCAATGCCGCCGCCGCGGGCCTGAGCCTTGCGCAGTTGGGTAGCGGCGGCGCGGTGACCTATGACCTGCTCGATCGGTCCGCGATCGAACCGGGTTTGGCCAGGATCGTGAGCTTCGTCTTCGCGTTCCTCTTCTACGCCGCGTCGATCCTGTTCGGCATGAGCATCGCGCAGAGCGTGGTCGAGGAGAAGCAGAACCGGATCGTGGAGATCCTGGCGAGCGCCATCCCGTTGCGGCAGTTGCTGATCGGCAAGGTGCTCGGCAACACCGTGATGGCCTTCGCCCAGCTCGCGCTGTTCGTCGGGGCGGGCCTGATCGGATTGGCCGCCACCGGAAGGGGCGATCAGGTCGCCACGATCGCGGGCGCGGCGGGCTGGTTCGTCGTCTTCTTCGTGGTGGGCTTCCTCGCCCTGGCCAGTCTGTGGGCGGTCGCGGGCGCGCTCGCGACGCGCACCGAGGACCTGCAATCCACCTCGATGCCCATGTCGATGCTCATCATGATCGTGCTGTTCGCGGGCATCTTCCTCACGGACACGTGGCTGGTGATCGCCTCCTATGTCCCGCTCGTATCGATCGTCGCCATGCCCGCCAGGCTGGCCGAGGGCACCGCGGCGTGGTGGGAGCCTGTCGTCGCGCTGATCCTGATGGCGGTGGGGACCTATGGCACCGTCTTGATCGCGGAGAAGATGTACCGGCGCTCGCTGATGCAGACGCAGGGACGTCTGACGATGCGACAGGCGCTCGCCGTCGAGGACTGACGCGCCGCGTCAGTACCAGTGGTTCTGCTGCCAGAACACCCAGGCCGCGTCGGGACTGCCGTAGCGGTCGACCATGTAGTCGTAGGTCCAGCGGAGCTGGGTGACGGGGTTGAACCGCCAATCGAGGCCGTGGGTGGACATCTTCTCCGGCGGGAGCGCCTGGCCGAGGCCGTAGGCGCCGCTGGTCGGGTTGACCGCGAACATATTCCAGCCGCTCTCCCGCGTGATGATCGCATCGAACGACGGGAAATAGTGGATCGGAACGATGGTCAGCGCTATGGCTTTCGCGCCGAGGCGGGCCGAGGTCAAAAACAGGTCGACGCCCGCGGAGAGTGCCGGATTCACTGCCTCCGTGCCGCGCGCGTCGTTGGGGTCCTCGGGCGATGGCGCCGCGTTCGCTGCGGGGGCCAGGGCGATCGTCGCCGCGCAGCAGACCGCGGCGGCGGAGTAGATATATCGAAGCATCGACTCGCTCCCTTCGCATCAGATGGTCTGATTCCGGAACCAGATCGTGCGAAGTCAGCAAACCATCGGTAACCGTATGGATCGGGTTGCCACACCGAGGGCGAGGGGTTCTTCACGGGCCGTGCCGTCGCCGCGGTAGCGATTTCAATCAGTGATTGAATCGATGTTTGAAACGTGTTTTACTTCACCCATGGCTCAGAAAGTTTCGGCGGTCACCCGCGAGCGGCTGCTCGCCGCGGCCGAGCGGTTGTTGCTGACCGACCGCTACGAGGACGTCTCCGTGCGGGCGATCTGCGCGGAGGCCGGCGCCAACCCGGCCGCCGTGCACTACCACTTCGGATCGAAGGAAGCGCTGGTCGCGGCGCTGCTGGAGGGCCGACTCGGACCGCTGTGGGCCGACCGCCTCGCGGCGGTGAGCGCCGAGCGTGGTTCGGTGCCCGAGATCGTCGACGCGGTGATCGAGCCGTTCGTCGAACTGTCCGCCGACCCGGCGGGCCGCCTGCATCTGCGGCTGCTCGCGCAACTGGTGCTCGGGCGTCACCCGCTGCTGTGGCAGCAGCGCTGGTTCCGGATGGACTCCTGGGTCGGCCTGCTCCCCGAGCTCGCGGAGCCGGAGAGCAGGCGGCGCTGGTCGTTTGCCTTCGACCTCGTCATCATGTCGTTCGGGGCCGGCGACCGAGACCTGTCGGAGCCCGCCGTCGCCACCTTGCGCGACTTCGTGATCGCCGGACTCTCCGCGCCGGAAGGCGGTGCGCGATGACCGATGTTTTCGCACCGGCGGCACTGGGCCCGATCACCCTGCGCAACAGGGTGATCAAGGCGGCGACCTTCGAGGGCCGCACACCCGACGCGCTGGTCACCGACGAACTGATCGAATTCCACCGCGAGACCGCGGCGGGCGGCGTCGGCATGACCACCGTCGCCTACTGCGCGGTCGCGCCGGGCGGGCGCACCGATCGGCATCAGATCTGGATGCGCGAGGAGGCGCTGCCCGGCCTGCGCAGGCTGACCGATGCCGTGCACGCCGAAGGCGCGGCGGCCAGCGCGCAGATCGGGCACGCCGGACCGGTGGCCAATGCCGCCTCCAACCGGCTGCCCGCGCTCGCGCCGAGCCGGATGTTCAGTCCGCTCGGTATGCGGTCGATGAAGGTGCCCGGCGAGTCCGAGATCCGCGGGCTGGTCGCCGCGCACGCAGACGCCGCGAAGCTCGCCGAACAGGCCGGCTTCGACGCGGTGGAGATCCACTTCGGGCACAACTACCTGGCCAGTTCGTTTCTCAGCCCGCTGCTGAACCGTCGCACCGACCGCTACGGCGGGTCGACGGCCAACCGGGCCAGATTCGTCCGCGAAATCGCCCGCGCGGTGGGCGAAGCCGTGGGCGGCAGGCTGGCGGTGACGGCGAAGCTGAACATGGAAGACGGCGTGCGCGGCGGGCTCACGGTGCCGGAATCGCTCCAGGTCGCCGCGTGGCTGGAGGAGGACGGTGCGCTGGACGCCCTCGAACTGACGGCGGGAAGCTCGCTGTTGAACCCGATGCTGCTGTTCCACGGCGACGCCCCACGCCGCGAGTTCGCGAAAGTCCTTCCTGGACCGGCTCGCTGGGGTTTCCGGTTGGTCGGCCGCGGGTTCCTGCGCGAGTACCCGTACCACGAGGCGTACCTGCTCGAACGGGCCCGCCAGTTCCGCCGCGAGCTGTCCATGCCGCTGATCCTGCTCGGCGGCATCACCAACCTCGACACCATGCGCCAGGCGATGGCCGAGGGCTTCGAGTTCGTCGCCATGGGCCGAGCCCTGCTACGCGAGCCGAACCTGCTGCTCCGCATCCGATCCGACGAAGCGAACCGCTCGGCCTGCACCCACTGCAACCTGTGCATGCCGAGCATCTATACCGGGACGAAGTGCGTGTTCCGGCTCGATCAGCGTTCTGACGTGGAGTTGGCCGACGAGCGAAGGTCGAACACGGCCTGACTTCGTGACCGCACGACACGCCGCATCTCCGGATTGGCTCAATGCGCTGCGCGGAACCGCATCATGTCTCGCACCCGGCAAGCCAGGTGCCGATCGAGGTGTCGAACCGGTCCCCGGCTTCGCTGCGAGGGCAGATCAAGCCGACACGGTCACCAACGGTACATCGGCGTTCTCGTTCGCCTTGTAGATGATTTCACCAATCCGCCCGGCGGCTTGGACGTCCGAGACGAATCGCTTGATTTGTACCAAAATTGCATCGGATGCTTCCACCACGACTCGCGCGACATCGTCACGGCGCTGCGCGTTGGCGGTGACTTTTGCCTTGCGCACTCCACCGATGGTTATCGATGCCAAGTCCGCTAACTCGGCGTCGGCGTCAGTGATTTCGGCAAGCAACTCGTCCGCAGTCGGCCACGGTGCGAGATGGACCGACGACTCGTGAGTCCACGACCACGTTTCCTCGGTCGTATAAGGCAGCACCGGCGCCAAAAGTCGGATGATCACATCCAACGCCCGTCGAAGGGCTTGGCGTGCGGATTCGCTGGCGCCGAACTCATTGAGCCCGTAAGCGCGTTCCTTCACCAGTTCGAGGTAGTCGTCACAGAAGAACCAGAAGAACCGCTCGGTTCGGTCGAGTGCCGTGGTGTAGTTGAACCCATCCAAAGCGGCGGTGACCTCTTGGATCGTCTCCGAAAGTCTGGCCAACATCGCACGGTCGAGCGGTTCGGTCACCACCGCTGTCCGGGAGGGTGCGGGAACCGCGAGGACGAACTTTGCGGCGTTGAGCAGTTTCATCGCCAACCGGCGGCCGATCTTCATCTGCTTCGGGTCGTACGCGGTATCGGTGCCGGGCCGACCGCACGCTGCCCAATACCGAACGGCGTCCGCGCCGTATTCGTCGAGCAAATGGCCGGGCGTCACGACGTTGCCTTGCGACTTCGACATCTTCTTGCGGTCCGGATCCAAAATCCACCCAGACAGCGCGGCGTGTTGCCAGGGCAACTGCCCAGCTTCCAGTTGGGAACGAACCACGGTGGCGAACAACCAGGTGCGGATAATGTCATGGGCCTGGGGACGCAGATCCATTGGAAAGGTTTGGTTGAACAAGGCGTCGTCGACGAGCCATCCGCAAACGATTTGGGGACTCAGCGATGACGTTGCCCAGGTGTCCATTACGTCAGGTTCGCCGACGAAGCCGCGGGCCATGCCGCGTTGATCGGGTTCGTAGCCGGGGGGACAGGCGCTCGATGGATCGACGGGGAGGTGACTTTCTTTCGGAAAGATCGGCGCTTCATAGATCGGCTGACCGTCGTCATCCAGGGGGTACCAGACAGGCAGCGGCACGCCGAAGAAGCGTTGCCGGCTGATCAGCCAGTCGCTGTTGAGTCCGTTGACCCACCCGTCATATCGAGCCTTCATGTGCGAAGGATGCCAGTCGAGTTCGGCTCCCCGCGCGAGGAGTTCGTCACGGTAGTCAAGGGTTTTGATGAACCATTGACGGCTGCTGACGATCTCGAGGGGCTTGTCACCCTTCTCGAAGAACTTCACCGCCCGTGTAGTCGGCCGAGGCTCGCCGATCAGCGCGCCGGATTCGCGAAGCAACTCGCTCATTGTTTCGCGAGCGCTGTGGACGGTAAGACCGACCAAGCGGTCGTACACTTCCTGCGCACTCGCGACGTCCTTCGCCGGGAGGCCGGCAAAGTCGAGCGGCAACATGCGACCGTTGCGGCCGACGACCGTTCGTGTCGGCAATGCGAACTCCCGCCACCACTTGACGTCATTGGTGTCGCCAAAGGTGCAGATCATCGCGATACCCGTGCCCTTCTCCGGGTCCGCGGCAGAATGTGCCAATACTGGCACCCGCACACCGAAGATCGGCGAGACTGCTTCCTTGCCGATCAATGCGGCGTAGCGCTGATCGTCCGGATGCGCCACCAGCGCCACACACCCAGGAAGCAACTCCGGCCGCGTAGTATCGATATTTACGATCTGGCTGTCGTAGGTGAACGCCAATCGATGGTAGGCACCGGAAACTTCCTTCTCGACTACTTCGGCGTTCGCCACCGCCGTCTGGAAGGTCACATCCCACATCGTCGGAGCCTCGGCCTGATACGCCTCGCCCCGTGTCACCGAACGTAGGAAAGCCGCCTGCGACACCCGCTGCGCACGCTCACCGATTGTCGAATACGTCATCGACCAGTCCACCGACAACCCGAGATTCCGCCACAGCCGTTCGAAGACTCGCTCGTCCTCGCCGGTCAGCTCGGTACACAGCTCGACGAAGTTGCGCCGTGAGATATTGACCGCCGCAGCCTTCTTCTCCGCGCCGGTACGCTCCATCACGGGAACTGGGACCTCGAAGGCAGGGTCGTACGGCAGTGATGGATCGCAACGCACACCGTAGTAGTTTTGAACGCGTCGCTCGGTGGGCAGACCGTTGTCGTCCCAACCCATCGGGTAAAACACATGCTTTCCGCGCATCCGCTGGTAGCGCGCAATGATATCGGTGTGTGTGTAGCTGAACACGTGCCCGACATGCAGCGATCCGCTGACGGTCGGGGGAGGGGTGTCTACAGAGAATACGGCGTCACGGGTGCCCGGCCGACGAAAGCGGTACAGCTCCGTCTCGTTCCAAAATGCCGACCACTTCGTCTCCAGCCCCTCGAGGGAGGGCTTGTCCGGGACCGGAGAGCCGTATTGTGTCACGCGCATACCTTCCGTTGTATGTGTTTGCGATAGTCGAAGCGATGGTCACTGGCCAGGTCTATGCGGGCAGCCAAGACTGCTCGGCTACCTCGACGTGCAGCCGCACGATCGTGGCGGCCTGCGACACCACCAGCTCGGCGAGCTCGTCATAGGTCGACTTCGGCACGAACATACTGTGCCACAGCCTGATTCAAGCCAGATCGGCAGGACGCCACGGCCCAACCTGGTCAGTTACAAGCGATGACCCGGTGCCGTGGGGCGATGGGCCTGGGACCGTCCGCGCGAATCTGCCCATCACCCAATGAATCCACCCGACATCTCAGCCTCGCCTGTCGTGTATGCCGCCATCCGGGAGGGACCAGGCGTTCGCTCCTACAGCTGAGCGATGCGAGAGTACTGCCGGATGGTCAGCGGCATGAAGATGGCCAGAATAAGCACGATCCATGACACTGTGGATAGTACGGGGTGCTGGGCCGGCCAGCCATGCGGTTGCGCCAGGGTGGTGGGGACGTTGTTGCCGAACATGGCGCGTGCTGCGCTGGATAGGGACGTGACCGGATTCCATTCGGCCAGTTTCGCCAGCGGTCCTGGCAGTGCGGACACCGAGACGAAGCCGGAGGAGACGAAGGTGACCGGAAACAGCCATATCAAGCCAAGACTCTGGGCGAGTTCTACGCTGCGCGCGGCGAGTCCGATGAAGGCGCCCACCCAGGACATGGCGAACGAGAACGCCAGGATAAGAACGTAGGCGCCGACAGCCTCGGCGGCGGTGCCGTTGACCTGCCAGCCGACCAGCAAGCCACACATAGTGCTGATTGCGATGCTGAAGATATTGACGGCGAGATCGGACAATGTCCGCCCGAGGATGATCGACAACGGCGACACAGGCAGCGAGCGAAGCCGATCGAACAAGCCTTTCTGCACGTCCGTGGCCAGGGCGATGGCGGTGAAGGAGGAGTTGAAGGTGACGGTTTGGGCGAAGATCCCCGCGATGATGAATTCCCGGTACGACGCGCCGCCGAGGCTCCCGCCGAAAACGTAGCCGAGCAGCAGCACGAACACGATGGGTTGAACGACACAGTTGAACGCAGCGCCCGGGGTTCGAAGAATGTTTCGAATACCCCTGCCGGACAACATGATTCCGTCGAGAAGGGTCTTGGTCAGGTGCTGGCGGTCGGGGACTGCGGCGACGTGGGATGGAATCGACGGCGCGGGGAGCGGGACGGGACGGCGGGACCGTTCGGGCGGTGACGATGATCCGGAGATTGCGCGATCGAGATCTATCGTCGGACCAGCCTGCGCCGTCAGAGCGAAGAACACCTCATCGAGAGTCGGCCGCCTGAGCCCGATATCGAGCGCTTGGACACCTTGGTCGTTGAGACGGGTAGCAATGGCCACAAGGTCTCGCTGACCGTCGTTGACGGGCAGCGTGACACGGCGCTCGCGCCGATCCACCGATGGAATGCCGAACTCCGCGAGGCAAACTCGCGCCGTCGAGAAGTCCTCGTCGGTGGCGAGTCTCATCTCCATGCGCCCCCCTCCGGCAGCTGATTTGAGCTCGTCGCTGGTGCCCTCCGCAATTATCTTCCCGCGGTTCATCACGGCAATCCGCTCGGCGAGGCGATCCGCTTCTTCGAGGTATTGCGTGGTCAGCAGTACGGTGGTCCCACCGGACACGAGATCGCCGATCGCCGACCAGGTATCAAGGCGGCTCTGTGGATCCAGGCCGGTCGTAGGTTCGTCGAGTATGACCAGCGGGGGCGACGCGATCAGCGCGCTGGCCAAATCGAGCCGCCTACGCGTTCCGCCAGAGTAGGTTTGCGCCCTGCGGTCGGCGACCCCTTCGAGGTGGAACCGTTCGATCAGCTCGTAGGCCGATCTCCGTGCCGCGGCTTCGCCCGCGCCGTACAGCCGCGCCACCAGGTGGAGGTTCTCAAAAGCCGTCAGCTTGTCGTCGACCGCGGCGTATTGTCCGGACAAGCCGATCGAAGCTCGCACTCGGTCCGCATCGTTGAGTGCATCTCGTCCTGATACGAAGACGTGCCCATGTTCGGGGCGCAGCAGTGTCGCGATGATGCGGACGGCAGTGGTCTTGCCGGCCCCATTCGGACCGAGCAGTCCGTAAACTCCGCCGACCGGAACTTGGAGGTCAAGGCTGTCGAGAGCAACGTTGTCGCCAAACTTCTTTGTCACATTGTCGAGCACGACCGCGCAATCCGACTCCACACTGCTGATCAGGGCGGCCTTGTTCTCCGATCCCTGCGGATGGCTGTTGCCGCTCATGGTTTCCGCGGTCCGGCCGAAGCATCGAACAGCCGCTCGAAACTTTCTTCCCATGCCTCATGGTTCGAGCGTGCGGTCGCGACCTGCGCAGACCGGCTGATGAGACCGATCAGGGCCTCATTCATCACCGAGTATGGGAAGCGCAAGGGCCGGGCTACGTCGAGGAACAACACCACCCGCCATTCGTCGGTCTCGTTCCAGACCTCATGCTCGTAGGTGTCGTCGAAGAAGAAGCCCTGTCCCTCCTCCCAGTGCAGGGTGTGATCGCCGACCCGGAGTCCACAGCGCTCCCGGTCGGCAGGAATCTGCAGGCCGAGGTGGTAACGCAGGGCACCCTTGTATGGCCCATGGTGCGGAGTGACCCGTGAGCCTGGTCCGAGCACCGAGAAGAAAGCGGTGATCAGTCCGGGTATCTGGTCGAGCAGTGCGCCGGTCTGCGGGCACCGATCGTACGCGCGCGCCACCGGCGCCCCATATCCGTACAGGAAATAGGTCCGCCAGTTCGCGTTCTCGCTGATCCGTTGCTGTTCAGGTGAGATATCGTCGAAGCGGGGCAGGGCATCGAAATTGTGAGACAACTGGTCCAGTTCGGAACGTATCGACTTCCAGCTGCGCTCGAGGAGGGTGGCCCAGGGGAACGGGTCGTTCGGTACCAGCGCGTCGCCACCCGCTGGCGAATTTGTCGGCATCCTGTTCTCGAGCCAGGTGATGTACCGGCGCAATGCAATGCCCGTCGGCTTCGAGGAGATCGCCTGCTGAAATGCGGCTGCAACGACTTTCCGCGTAGGCGCCAGCAGATTTGGTGGAAAGTGCATCGAAGATATTCCTCCCTCTGGCGGAGCCGCCGGAGTACGGGCGAGTGAGAAGCTCAGCCGTTGGCCAAAGATTCACCTTGCCAGGCCGGACAAGGGCATGGATAGGTCTCCGCGCCTGTATTAGGTTCGCGTTGATCCCCATCCGAATGTTAAGCGACTTCCCCCTGTCAAAGCTTGACGAGGCGAATCTACTGCTGTTAGGAGGTCGTGGTCAAGGCTAGGATCAGATTGCTCGTCACTGCGAGCGTTGTCGGGGGGGACGGTCGTTTGCCTCCGGAAGCGACACGTATGCCATACGGTTCCGCTATGAGCAGTTGGTTTGCCGGGCAATTGGGCTGATACCCCTCGATGCAGTCGGGGAATTGCTGATTCGGTGCTGATGCAGCTGATCTCGGACCTTGTCCACGTCGACATTCGTCGCTCGATGCGGATGATTGGGTCGACGATTGCCAACATGGAGATTGCTCTTACGCGACTGGCCGGGTTGGGTCGTGGCGTCCTGCTGATCTGGCTCGAATCAGGCTGTGGCCACAGCATCTTCGTGCCGAAGCCGACCTATGACGAGCTCGCCGAGCTGGTGGTGTCTCCAGCCGGCACGATCGTGCGGCTGCACGTCGAGCCAGCCGAGCTGAAGCGGCAGTTGGGCCGGAACTCGCGGAACTCCTCGCAGTCGCCGTCGGAAGCGGTGTCGTCTTGGCGGATGGCCTGCATGGCACACGTCACATATCTCCTCTGGACGTGGTCGTGACGCAATGTTAATATCGCTGTGGGGAGTGATTTCGAACAGTCGACAAGCAGTCATCTTTCATGATCAGACTTGGGGGAAGATTCGACATGGACGTTCAGTTCGATGTTGTGTGTAATTCTGAAGAGCAGTACTCCACGTGGCGTGCGGACGATAGTGTTCCTGCCGGGTGGTCTCGCACGGGGTTTCGCGGCACCAAGTCGGAGTGCCTGGCGCATATCGAGAAAATATGGATCGATATGCGACCGCTGAGCCTTCGCATGGCGGATACTCCCCCTTCGGTGTAAACCCGAGGGGATGGTTGCGTACCTCCGAAACGCGTACGTCACTCCTGGGAAGAAATTTACGCTGCGAGAGCGAATTATCCGTAGCGTGTCCTCGCAAATTAATTTGTTTCGGCGAGCGCTGAAATCTTTGCGCGCTGACTTCGCGGCGGCGTGTGCCGATGAGCGGCGTGTGTCGATCAGACGGTTGTCCTCCGAATAGAGGAACGATAGTTCATGAGTTCGTACATGGATATGAATACGCTGCTGCGCACCCGCGCGGAGGTCGATCCAGACGGGATCACCTACACATTTCTCGACGAGTTCGATGATTCCGGCGCCTGGCGCGAGCGCTCGGTTACCAATGCGCAATTGGTAACCCGTGCGATGGCGCTCGCCACCCGTATCCAGCGCCATGCTGTCCCGGGCGATCGAGTGCTCATCTTGCAGGACCCGGGGTTGGACTATGTGGTGGCGGTTTACGGAAGCATGCTCGCCGGGGCGGTGGCTGTGCCCATCTACCCACCCGAGCCAGGACGTTTGAATCGCAGCGTCGAACGTATTGCCACAATAGCCGCAAACGCACGTCCTACCTGCGTGCTGGTCGACCCCGCTGCGTCGACGGCGCTGCGCGAAAGTTCACGACTCGGGAACCTGGCCGGCATTCCGTGGGTCGATACAGCGGCCATCACGGAGGAAGGTGCTGCCGAGCAGTGGCACGATCCGGGCTGCCGCCGCGACGAACTTGCCCTGTTGCAGTACACCTCGGGATCCACAGGTGATCCCAAGGGGGTAATGCTCACCCACGCCGGTCTACTGTCCAATCTCGAGTACATCGCAGATGTCTACCGGCTAGCGGACCGCATGAACGCCGTGTTCTGGCTGCCGCCCTACCACGACATGGGTCTCATCGGGGGGATCTATTCCGCACTGTATTCGGGTGGGCGCTTGCAATCGATGGCACCGTCATCGTTCCTGAGTGATCCGATGAGGTGGATCCGGGCGATGTCCCACTACGGTGCCATGGGTACGGCAGCCCCGAACTTTGCTTACGAAGTCTGTGCCGAGATAGCTCTAGCAGACCCTCGCGGTATCGCCGAACTCGACCTGTCCGCGGTTGATGTGCTGATCTCGGGCGCAGAACCGGTGCGAGCGCAAACGATGGCGACATTCCTGCGGGCGTTTGCTCCGGCGGGGTTGCGCGAGGATGCCTTCTACCCATCCTATGGCCTGGCCGAGAACACCCTCCTTGTGTCGGCCAATCACGGTGCTACCTCGAAACTGCGGCTGGACCCGGTGCGGCTCGAGCAGAACGAGGCGGTGGAGACCGAGTCGGACGAGCATCGGCTGGTGATCGGCTGTGGACCGGTTTCTGACCCTCGGCAGCAGGTGCTGATCGTCGATCCCGATACACGGCTTCCACTCGAGCCTGGTTCGATCGGGGAAATCTGGATCCGCACGGCAAGCGTAGGCCAAGGCTATTGGGGGCGTCCGCAGGTCTCCGACGAGGTTTTCCGCGCGCATCCAGCGGATGCCATCGATGACGACACTTTCCTGAGCACGGGCGACTTGGGTTTTGTGCACAACGGCGAACTCTTCGTCACCGGACGTCGCAAGGAGTTGATAATTCTGCGCGGCCGGAACCACTACCCGCACGACATCGAACGAACTGCCGGTGAGGCCCATGACGCTGTTCACTACGCGCGCTGCGCGGCATTCTCGGTTCCCGGCGACGGTGACGGTGACGAAGGCTTGGTGCTCGCGGTGCAGGTCGCATCTTCGGTCCCCGATTTCCAGAGGGAAGAGATCGCGGAGAAGATCCGTGACCGGATCGGCGAACTCCACGGCGTGCCGGTGTCGGACATCTATTTCCTGCCGCGCGGCGGTCTCAAACGAACCTCCAGCGGCAAAGTGCGGCGCAGTGCCATCCGAGCCGACTATCTCGCGCAGCAGCCGGTGCACGACCGAACGACCTCGGTGCCATATCTGGCGCCGCGTGACGAGGTGGAACAGGCTGTAGCCGAGGCATGGAGCGCGATTCTGCAGATCCCCCGGGTTGGCGTGCACGATCGATTCTTCGAACTGGGCGGCGACTCCCTGAAGGCGGCCCGCTTGCTGGAACGACTCCGCGTGCACAACCGGATCGAACTGAGCCTGTCCGAGATATCCACGGTGCACACGGTCGCAGAATTCGCGGACCTGGTCCGCGGCAAAGACGATATGACAGCTGTGTCGGCCGAGGTCCACGTTGAGCTCTGACGACCGAATCGAAACCCGGAGGTCGGCAGCAGTCATGCCGAACAATGTCCTTGCAGCGGTGACGGTAGAAGAAACGGTGTCGGCGCTGTCCGCGGTCGGCGTCCGGTTGTCGCTACGGAATGGGCGCGTGCAGTGCAGCGGGCCAAGCGACGTGCTCACCCCCGACGTGCTCGAGCATGTGCGGTCCCGTGAGGCGGAGATCGTCGACTTGCTCACCCGGCGCGACGATCCGAGCCGCCCGCACCCGCTGACGGCCGGCCAGCAGAGCCTGTATTTGCATCAGCGGCTTGCACCCAGCAGCGCCGCATACAACCTGGCGTTCGCGGCAAACATGGCTGTGGAGATCGACATCCGGTTGCTGAACGAGGCCCTGTGCGCCGTGGTGTCCCGGCACTCCATCCTGCGCACCACCTACATCTGGGACGAAGTGGAGCTGCTGCAGCAGGCCGGGCCCGCACCCGCATCGCTACTCGAGGTGATCGACGTCGCCGAGACAGAACTCGACCATGCACTCGTCGAGTATCTGGATTCGCCGTTCGACCTGGATCGGGACCTGCCGATCAGGGCTGCTGTGCTGCGCGCCAGGAGCGGTCAGGGCCCGGCGGAGGCAGCATGCGTCACTACGCAGGGCTCTCGCTCAGGCGCAATTGGGCATAGCTCGGAATCCGGTGAGACGGTGGTGGCGATGGTGGTACACCACATCGCCGCTGATCTGTCGTCGGTGGACATCATCGTGCGTGAGTGGCTCGCGGAATACCACAATCGTGCCGGGCAGTCCCCGCGGCGGCACGGCTCCGTCTCGGCAGGACCCGACGGTTTCCACACGCGGGTCTGGGCCGAGCAGGATTGGCTTGCGGGCACGCAGGCCACCCGCAACCTGGCCTTCTGGCAGGAGGAATTGGGAGGTCGCGCACAGGCGCTGGATCTGCCGGTCGACCGAGTGCGCCCGGCAGCGCCTGGTTTTCGAGGGGGATTACTTCCGGTCGCTCTGGACCCACGGCTTTCGGCAGATCTCGGGCGAGTCGCCCGGGCGGCAGATGTCTCGGCCAACATGCTGTTTCTGTCGGCCTTCCAAGTACTACTGGGCATGCTCGGCGGTACCGAGCGGCCAGTCGTGGGTATGCCCGCGGTGGGGCCACGCACAGAGCGCACTTACGGCACGGTCGGCTTCTTTGCTGATCCGGTGCCGATCCGCGCGGACCTCAGCGGAGATCCCACCTTCGGCACCGTCCTGGAGCGCACCCGCTCCGCCGTCCTACGGGCGCTGGACCATCCGTATCCGTTTCCGCTCCTGGTGCAGCGACTCGGCGCGGTGCGGGACCGTAACCGCTCGCCGCTGTTCCAGGTCATGTACGTATGGCAGCAGACCCCCGAATCCGAACAAGCAGCCGGGGATTTCACCCTTCTTCCCTGCTCAGGTCAGCGCGGCGCCCCCTACGACCTGGTGTTGTCGGTCGGCGAGAGCGACACCGGATACTCCTGCACCTGGTCCTACGACGTGGACCTGTTCGAGCGCCCCACCGTCGAGCGCTTCGCCCGGTCCTTCGAAGCTGTCCTGCGGGCGGTAGCTGACGCTCCGGCGACCCGGATCTCCGTACTACCCACCCTGTCCGAGCCCGATCGCGAAGCCGTGCTGCGCGACTGCACGGGGCCGGTGAAAGCCCTGCCGGAGACGGATTGGCTGGCCCAATTCGCCGCCCAGGCCGACCGGACCCCAAACGCGATCGCGCTGGTCTGCGACGGCGAAGAACTGAGCTATCAAGAGCTGGCGACCCGTGCGCGGCGACTGGCAGGATTACTGATCGAGCGTGGTGTCGGGCCCGATGTCAGGATCGGCCTTTGTTTGGAACGCTCGATCGAGCTGGTAGTCACGATGCTGGCGGTCTGCTGGGCGGGCGGGGCATATGTGCCCTTGGATCCGCGCTATCCAGCTGACCGTCTGTCCTACACCGTTACCGACGCCAGCGTGTTGTTCACCATCTGCGATGCAGTCGGGCTACAGGTGTTCGGCCGCAGCTCGGATGCGGTGGTGCCGCTGTCCGCGCTGGAGGGAGACCCCGCGGTAGTACCGGACCAGCCTGCAGCCGCACCCGAGTCTCTGTCGTACGTCATCTACACCTCTGGGTCTACCGGTCGGCCCAAGGGCGTGATGGTGACCCGCCGCAACGTAGTCAACCTTTTCGTCGGGTTGGACGCCTCCGTCGGCACGGACACCGCTGGTGCGCAATCGGTATGGCTGGCGGTGACCAGCGTGTGCTTCGACATCTCCGTCGTGGAACTGCTGTGGACGCTGTCCCGCGGATTCCGCGTGATCGTCGAGACCGCCGCCTGGACCGCCGGTGCCCGCCCTGGTGCGCCCGCACCCGGGCGGCTGGACTTCAGCCTGTTCTATTTCGCCGCCGACTCCGGACGACGGTCCGGGCGTGACCAATACCGGCTGTTGCTCGACGGCGCGCGCTTCGCCGACTCGCACGATTTCTCCGCTGTGTGGGTGCCGGAACGGCATTTCCACGCCTTCGGCGGCGCATACCCCAACCCGTCAGTTCTCGCCTCCACAGTGGCCGCGGTGACCGAGCGAACCGGTATCCGAGCCGGCAGTGTCGTGCTGCCGCTGCAGGATCCGCTGCGGGTCGTCGAAGAATGGTCGGTGGTGGACAATCTGTCCGACGGCCGGGTAGGACTGTCGTTCGCCTCCGGCTGGCAGCCCAACGACTTCGTGCTCGCCCCTGACGCCTACGCCGGACGCCGCGAGGACATGTGGGGCGGTATCGACACTGTGCGCGCGCTCTGGCGCGGTGAGCGCATCACACGCCGCAACGGGGCCGGTGCCGACATCGAGGTCGGCACCTATCCGCGCCCGGTACAGGCAGAACTGCCGGTATGGGCGACCGCGGCTGGAAGCACGGAGACCTTCCAGCGGGCGGGCGCATCCGGGGCGAACCTGCTGACCCACTTGCTCGGGCAGAACCCTCGGGAGCTGGCCAGCAAGATCGAGGTGTACCGCAAAGCACGTGCAGACGCTGGGTACGACGCGGGTGTGGTCTCGCTGATGCTGCACACCTTCGTGCACCCGGACGAGAGCGTGGTGCGGGCGGCGATCGCCGAACCGTTCCGCGACTATCTGCGAACCTCGATCGATCTGATGCGAGGTCTGGCCAAGGGACTCGGACTGGATCCCGAACGGGACCGCGAGGTGATCGTGGAACACGCGTTCACCCGATTCGCGGGCACCAGCGCGCTGTTCGGCACCCCGCAGCGCTGCGCGGAGCTGGCGGCCGAACTTGCGGCGATCGGAGTGGACGAGATCGCCTGCCTGGTCGATTTCGGTATCGATGACGAGTTGGTGCTGGATGCGCTGACCCATCTCGCCACGGTGCGCGACGCGCTCGCCGCGGCGGTCCAGGAACGGGTGGCCAGCCCGGCCGAGGTGATCGCCGCACATGACGTCAGCTACCTGCAATGTACTCCCGCGTTGGCGAAAATCCTTCTGCTGGAACATGAGTCGGGTGCCGACGCGGCACCGGCCATGCCACGCGCAGTGCTCGTCGGCGGTGACGCGGTCCCATCGGAGCTGGGAGAACAGCTGCGCGCGGCCGGAGTCGAGCAGGTCCTGACCATGTACGGTCCCACCGAGACCTGTGTCTGGTCGGCAGTACAGCCCACCCCCTCGGATCCCGCCGGCAGGATCACCGTTGGCGGGCCCATCGCAAACACCACGCTGTACGTACTGGACCGCTATGGGCGCCTGCAACCCCCCGGTGTTGCGGGTGAGCTGCACATCGGCGGTGCCGGCGTCGGCCGCGGTTACTGGAATCGCCCGGATCAGACCGCGAATGTCTTCGTGCCCGATCCGTTCAGCGCAGTGCCCGGGGCCCGGATGTACGCCACCGGCGATCTCGTCCGCCACCTAGGCCGCGGCCGCTTCGAATTCCTGGGGCGCATCGACTTTCAGTTCAAGGTCCGCGGCTTCCGGGTCGAGGCCGGGGAGATCGAGGCGCTGCTGTTGGCGCAGGATTCCGTTGCCGAATGTGTTGTCGCCGCACCGCGCGGGCACAGCGGAGACGTGAGCCTGGTCGCATTCGTGGTGGGCGCACCAGACACGGCACCCGACGTCGCCGAACTGCGGGAACGACTTCGGGCCACACTGCCCGACTACATGGTTCCCTCACGAATCGTGCTGCTGGACCGGTTACCGCTGACCGTCAACGGCAAGATCGACCGAGGCGAGCTGATGGAGCGGGCGGGGGAGCTCGACCGTGCCGAGGTCGCCTACATCCCGCCGAAGGACGAGATCGAAGTAGCCCTGCACGCGATGTGGGTGGAACTGCTCGACATCGACCGAATCGGCACTCAGGAGAACTTCTTCGAAATCGGAGGGCATTCGCTGCTCGCGGCCACCCTGCACGCGCGCATCACCTCCGCCGACCTCGGCAGGCTCGAACTGGTGGATCTGTTCACCTATCCGACCATCGCCGGACTGGCGCGCCGACTGCGAGCCGGAGATGAGGGAGTGTCCGTGCCGGGCCGAGCCGCCGACCGGGCGAGCCGCCAGCTCGCCGCCGCGCAGCGCCGCAAGCAGAGAAGGAAGAGCGCGTGACCGAATCCGAACAGCTGCTCGTCGACCAGCACGTCGCCGTGATCGGTCTGGCGGGTCGATTCCCCGGCGCGAACGATCCGGAAGAGTTCTGGCGCAACATCGCTGGCGGGGTGGAGTCGATCCACCGGTTGTCAGAGGATGAACTGCGCTGGGCAGGGGTCGACGAGACGACCTTCCGTGATCCGGGCTATGTGCCTTACGCGAGTGACCTCGATGACGTCGACCTATTCGACGCCGAGTACTTCGGGATGACGCCGCTGGAGGCGGCGGTCCTCGATCCCCAGCAGCGACTGCTGCTGGAGAACACCCAGCACCTGTTCGACAATGCTGGATACGATCCGTCCACGCTGACCGCGCCGGTCGGCGTCTATGTCGGCGTCGGCTTTCCTTCGTATCTGGTCCACAATCTGCTGCCGAATCCGGAGATCCTGCAACGGCTGGGCATGCACAAGATCTTCTATTCCACTGACAAGGGGTTCGCGCCGACCCGGATCTCCTACAAGTTCGGCTTGACCGGACCCAGCATCGGCGTCGATACCGCTTGCTCGACCTCGCTGGTCGCAGTACATCAGGCCTGTCGGGCGTTGCTGGCTTTCGATTGCGACCTCGCGGTGGCCGGCGGTGCCAGCGTGGCCTTGCCTCGCGGCGTGGGGTATGAGCACATCGAGGGTGGTATCGCCTCCCCCGACGGGCACTGCCGGGCCTTCGACGCGCAGGCCGGTGGCACCCTGTTCGGCAGCGGCGTCGGTCTGGTGCTGCTCAAACGCCTCGACGAGGCAGTCGCCGCCGGCGACCACATCCACGCGGTAATCCTCGGATCCGCGGTGAACAATGACGGTGCCGCCAAGGCGGGATTCACCGCCCCCAGCGTGCCAGGGCAAGCGGCGGTCATTGCCGAAGCGCTGGCCTTCGCGCAGGTACCGCCGGGCACCGTCGGCTACGTAGAAGCACACGGTACCGGCACGGCCATCGGCGACCCCATCGAAATCGCCGGGCTGACCCGCGCTTATCGCGAGCACACCGAACGTACCGGGTTTTGCGCGATCGGATCGGTCAAGACCAACGTCGGCCACCTCGATGTGGCCGCCGGAGTCAGCGGTCTCATCAAGACCGTGCTGGCACTGCGGCAGCGACAGCTGCCACCGAGCCTGCACTATCGGATACCGAACCCGGCAATCGACTTCGCGAACAGCCCGTTCTATGTCAGCGACACGCTACGGCCGTGGGACACCGTTGGGCCGCGCCGGGCCGGGGTCAGCTCCTTCGGAATTGGTGGCACCAACGCACACGTCATCCTCGAACAGGCACCGCCGCGCCCGCCCGCCGCCCCGGCGCGAACCGTGGTGCCGCTGGTGGTATCCGCGCGGTCGGCAGACGCCCTGAAGCGGGCGTGCGCAGATCTGGCCGCCGTACTGACGAATAATGACCTACCGCTGGCCGATGTCGCCTACACGCTGTCGATCGGACGTCGGCATCATCAGTACCGGAGGGCGATCGTCGCCGACGACAACGAAAAAGCGGTTGCGGAGCTCACCGCTTCGGCAACTGCCGGGCAAGCTCCGCTGGGCGATACTACCCGGGTTGCCTTCGTATTCCCCGGTCAAGGGGATCAGCGAGTAGAAATGCTCGCCGGACTCTACCGGGACGAGCCGGTATTCAGGGCCACCATGAACCGCTGTGCCGAGCATGGCCGCACCGTGCTCGGCGTCGACGTGCGTGACGTGCTGTACCCGCCTGCAGGCACCGAGGACAGCGCCCAGGCGCGGCTGGATGAGACCTTGCTGACCCAGCCGGTGCTGTTCGCTGTATGCCTGGCATTGGCCGACCTGTGGCAGTCCTGGGGCGTGCGTCCCGATGTCGTACTCGGCCACAGTTTCGGTGAGTACGTCGCGGCCACCGTCGCCGGTGTCTTCACCCCTGAGGAAGGCCTCGAACTGGTGATCTCGCGTGCGCAGCTGACCTCGCAGCTGCCCCCGGGCGCCATGGTTGCGGTGACCATGCCCGAAGCCGACCTGGTGCACCTGCTGGGCGCCTGCGAATTGGCGACGGTGAACGGGCCGGATCAGTGTGTCGTGACTGGCCCGGTGCCCGCTGTCGAAGCCCTGGAGCGGCTGTTGGACGCGCGCGAGGTCGAATACCGCCGGCTGAACATCCCGCACGCGTTCCACTCCGCCGCGCTCGACCCGATCCTGGATCGGTGGCGGCGGCGAGTGGCCGGGCTGCGCCGATCCGCGCCGCGGATACCGGTGGTGTCCAGTCATACGGGCGCGGTGCTGACTGCCGCCGAACTCGCCGACCCCGATTACTGGGCACGGCAACTGCGCGGCACGGTGCGATTCGCCGACGCGGTCGCCACCGTCGCCGCCACTGAAAACCTGGTGTTCCTCGAGGTGGGGCCGGTCCGCACGCTAGCCCCGCTGATCCGGCGCAACGGTGTTGAGCCGCGTCGCATCGCCTGCACGGGAACCGGCCGTCGGGAGTTCGACAGCGAGGAAACCGCCCTGCTTGCCGCCGTCGGCGCACTGCACTGTGCCGGAGTTCCGTTGTCCTGGAACGATTTCTGGGGTACGCAGGCGCGACAGCGAGTGCCGTTGCCTGGATACCCGTTCGATCGTGGCCGGCACTGGATCGACCCAGCGGGCACGGAGGCGCGCACACACTTCGCGCCGGCCTGGCGGCCCGCTCCGTTGCCGACGGCACCCGACATGCCCGGGACCTGGTTGCTGGTGGGTGAGGCTCCGGAACAGGAATACGCCTGGGATATGCCTTGGCTTATTCGAACCGTCCCGGACCTCGCCGATATCGAGTCGTACCTGGCGGAGCTGGACGCGCAGCACCGCGCACCCGCCGCGATCGTGCTGCGTCCCGACGATGATCCATTGGCGGACAACGGTATTCGACTGGTCGCCGAGTGGATTGCGGCGCTGACTGCCCGTGGTCAATCAGTACCGCTGGTCGTCCTCGCCGCTGATTCCGCGACGGCTGGCTGGTGCCGGGTCGCGGCCGCCGCGCCGACAGCCCGGGAACTTGCCTGCGTGGACACCACCGATCCGGCGCAGGTGCGAGCAGAGATTGCGGCGGGGCTGCCTGACCCGGTGGTGCGTTATCGGGACGATATCCGGCAAGTCGCCACCTTCACGCCGGTCGCCGCACCCGGCGAACCGACCGTCGGCGCGTACACCGTTGTCGGCGACGTAGAAGGACCGTCGGCGGACGTAGCCAGGGCCTTGGCCGCCCGCTCCGGCGACATCGGATACAACCCCGGGCTTACCCTGACCGTCGCGGACACTGAAACACATGTCGTGCTACCGCATCGCGACGAATGGTCCCGGTGGGTCGGCGCCACGGGCGAGCAGGTGGCCCGTGCCGCTGCCGGACGCGCAATCACCGCCGCACCCGCAACGGCTCGGCTCTATGCCCTCGAACAGGTGCACCGTGATCTGGACGACGCCAGGGCGGCACCATCCTTCGACCGTGTCGCGGTTGCGGGCACGCTCGATCGGCTGTGCGGCGCACTGGTGTACCGCACCCTGGTGGATTCGGGGGTGGATCTGACCCCAGGCCGGGTTCACCAGCGCGCCGAGATCTCGGTGGCCATGAACTTGAGACCCGCATTCGAGCGGTTTCTCGACTTCTTTCTCACTGTGCTGACCGAGGATGGCGTACTGCGCTCGGATGGCGAACACTTCACCGTGATCGCCGGCCCGGAGATGGTCGGCGGGACCGACCCGGTCGCGGCGCGGCAACTGATCCCCGGATTCGAGCCGACTCTAGATTTCATCGAACACTGCGCGCACAACTATCCTGCGGCCTTGAGCGGCCGGATCGACGCCGTTGGTGTGCTGTTCCCCGACGGCAGCCCCCAGAGGCTCGAGCACGCGTTCGCTCGCATGCTCGAAGGCAGCAACTACCACACTTACGCCGCGCTACTGGGCCGCCTACTCGCCGGACAGGCAGACGCCCGGCCGGACCAGCCGCTTCGCATCCTCGAAGTGGGCGGCGGAAACGGTCAGCTGACCACCGTGCTGGCCGCGGCGTTGCGTGGCCGCGACATCCACTACACCTTCACTGATCTGGGCGGTTCGTTCGTACGGCGGGCCCGGCAGCGGGGTGGCGAGTACGGATTTTCCCGGCTGCGCTGCCAGGTGTTCGACATCTCGCGTGACCCCGCGGAGCAAGGTATCGACCTGTTCGCCTTCGACGCGGTCATCGGATTCGACGTGGTACACGCCACGCCGCGCCTGGACGTCACCGTCGCGAATCTGCGTGACGTGCTGGCGCCGGGCGGCGTGCTGTGTCTGGTCGAGGCCGTACGGTCGATGCGCTGGGTAGAGATGCTGTGGGGCCTGGCCGAGGGCTGGTGGCTGTTCGAGGACACTGACGTGCGGACGGGCACCCCCTTGGTCGGACTGGACACCTGGGACACCGTATTGCGCCGGCAGGGCTTGGCCGAGGTGGTCTCCTTCCCTCGCGACGACAACGCGCGGGCAGCCACCGACTACGGCCTGATCCTCGGCCATCAGCTGCTGATGCCGAATACCCCGCGTTTCGGCGCACATTTGGACCGGGAGGGGCGCACCCTCCTGACCCGGGTACGTCGGCGCATCGAGTTGGTGCGGGAGCTGGAAGCGCTCGGTGTGCGCGCCACTGTGGTCCCGGTCGACGAGGTGGCGCTAGACCCCGCCGACGGGGCTAGCGGGATCGTCCACATCCTGGAACCTCTGCCCGGTGACCTCACCCCCGCCGAATTGTGTGCCGCGCTGCGCCGGCAGGACGACCGGATCTGGTCGCTGCGGGCCGAAGGCGCACACGTCTCGGTGGTGGCACTCTTCGCTCCAGACGGCGGCCCCGGCCTGGTCCCCATGAACGGCGGGGACGACTTCGGCACCGTCGTGCACTGGGACGGCACCTCTGAACTCGGCGACGTGGTTCGCGCTCTTGGACACGGCGGCACCTGGGTGGTCGCCCAGCACAACCCTGGCCCCGCTGTGGCCGCCAAGGCGCAGACCCGGATCACGCAGCGGCAGGATTCGGCAGGATCGCGGACCGTTCCCGACGACGAAGTGGAACACGAACTGCTGACGCTGTTCCGGCAGTTGTTCGGGATGGACACCGTTGGGTTGCATGACGACTTCCAGCAACTGGGCGGAGATTCGCTGCTCGCCACCCAGGTGATCGCTCGGGTGCGCCGCACCTTCGCCATCGATATCGCGGTCAGCGCGTTGTTCCACGCACCCACCGTGGCCGGGTTGGCAGATAAGGTCCGCGCGGCGCGTCAGGCAGGTACGCACACCGACATCCCGCTCGAACGAGTGACCGGAAGCGGGCCGCTGTCGTTGTCCCTGGGGCAGCAGTCGCTGTGGCTGTCCGAGCAGATCAACGGCCCCAGCCCGACCTACAACATCCCCGGCGCGGTGCGGCTGATCGGTGCACTCGACGTGGACTGCCTGGGTCGCGCCCTGCGTGAGGTGCTGCGGCGCCATGAGATCCTGACCGCCACCGTTGACACCGTCGACGGTGAACCTCTGCAGCGGATCCACGAGGACCGCCCTCTCGACCTGCCGGTGCGCGTCGTGGCCGAGAACGAGGTGCACGAACTGGCGCAAGAACACGCTCGCACCGTGTTCGACCTGCGCACCGGCCCGCTCATCCGAGTGGCGCTATTGCGGGTCGGGGACGCGCACTCCGATCACGTCCTGCTGGTCAACATCCACCACATCGTGTCCGACGGGTGGTCGCTCGGCGTGCTGGTGCATGAGGTGATCACCCTCTACGCCGCCTACACCCTCGGCACCGAGGCACCGCTACCGCCATTGCCGCACCAGTACGTCGACTTCGCGCACTGGCAGCGGCGGTGGCTGACCGGCGACGTCTTCGACGAGCAGGCCCGTTACTGGCGGCGCAAGCTGGCAGGCGCGTCCCCGTTGCTCGAGTTGCCCACCGATCGGCCCCGGCCGGACGTGCAGCGCATCCGCGGTGCGGTGCACCGCTTCGAAGTACCGCCGGACCTGGCCGCCCAGGTTCACGACCTGGGGCGGGCCGAGGGCGCGACCCTGTTCATGGTGCTGCTGAGTGCCTTCACGGTGGTCCTCGGCCGTTACGCCGACACCGAGGACGTCGTGGTCGGAACCACTAGCGCGAACCGGACCAGGGCCGCTTTCGAGCAGATGATCGGCATGTTCGTCAACAATCTGGTGCTGCGCACCGACCTGACCGGCCGGCCGACGTTCCGGCAACTGCTGGCTCGCGTGCGCGCCACGGCGGTGGAGGCCTACGCGCATCAGGATCTGCCGTTCCTGACCCTGGTGGATGAGCTGCGGGTGCCCCGCAGCGCGGCGCACCCGCCATTGTTCCAGGTGCTGTTCCTGGTACAGAAGCTGAACATCTCCCTGGAACTGCCGGGTATCGCCGCGCACACGATGGAAGTCGACGCGCTGCACACCAAATTCGATTTGACGCTGTTCATGGAGGAACAAGACGCGGGTCCGGACGGTGCCGGTATCACCGGAACATTTATCTACAATGCCGCGCTCTTCGATGCCTCCAGTATCGAGCGCATGGCGGCCCATCTGACGCAACTGTTGCGTAGCGCGATGGCCGAGCCGGACGAGCGGATCGGCGCGCTGAGCATGGATATAGACGACGAAGTGAGGTTGAGGACCTTGACTGAATCCACCGCAAGGAGTACCCGGCTCCAGTCGCTGAGAAGCTCGAAACGGCGGTCGGTGACGATCGCCGGCATCGACCCGGTCGACGTTGGATTCCTGCCCGGCCTGGCCGATGCCCCCGCCGTGCTCTCGCCGACCGAGCCGGGCGTAGACCTGCCCGGTTGGCTGCGCGCGCATGCGGCCCGCACCGAAGAACTGCTGCACAAGCACGGCGCGGTGCTGCTTCGAGGGTTTGACAGCGGATCGGTGGAACGCTTCGAGGCGGTCGCGTCGGCGATCTGCCCGTCGCTGTTTTCCGAATATGGTGACTTGCCCCCCGAGGGCAAGTCCGACCAGATCTACAAGTCGACGCCGTATCCCGAAGACCGTTCCATTCTTTTCCACAATGAAAGTTCGCACCTGCCTTCGTGGCCGATGCGGCAATTCTTCTCCTGCATCGTGGCGCCGAAGAGCGGCGGCGAAACGCCAATCGTGGACTGCCGCAAAGTGTTCGCGGCGCTACGCCCGGAATTGGTGGCGATGTTCCGCGACCGGAAGCTTCGGTATGTGCGCAACTTCATCAAGTCGGTCGACGTGAGCTGGTCTCAGTTCTATGGCACCGATGATCCGCAAGAAGCCGAGCGCAAGATCATCGAGTCGGGTGCAGATTTCGCCTGGGCACCCGACGGCACACTGCGCACCTGGCGGGTGGCCGACGCGGTGCTACGCCACCCCCGCACTGCGGAATCGGTGTTCTTCAACCAACTGGCCTTGCACCACGTGTCTTGTCTGGACCCCGCCACTCGTCAGTCGCTACTGGACCTCTACAGCGAGCAGGGCCTGCCGCGCAACGTGTACTGGGGCGATGGCACCCCGATCGACGACGAGATCGTCACCGAGGTGCGCGAGCTCATGCACGAACTGTCGTTCCAGTTCATCTGGCAGGAGGGCGACATTTTGGTGATCGACAACATGCTTGTCGCGCATTCGCGCAACCCCTTCTCCGGTCCGCGCAAGGTGGTGGTGGCGCTCGGCGACATGATGAATGCGACCGATGCCGGGCTACGCCTGGAACTGGATGTACCTACGATCGCGGATGCGGGCCGGCAATGACCGACACCGCGATGTCTCCGGTCGACGGGTTCCGGCTCGCCCCGTCGCAGCTGCTGTCATGGTCGCGATTGGCCGATCGGCGGATCCAGTGCCGGATCGAGGTGCGGGGCGCATCGGACGCCCAGGAGATCCAGCGGGCGCTGCACGCGGTCGTGGCCCGCCACGAACCGTTGCGGACCCGGCTGATTGCGGTGGACGGCTTGGTCGCGCCATTGCAGCAAGTCGACGACGCTGCAGTGCCGTACTGGCAGGTGGATCCTCTCGGCGAGCCGTCCGAGGTGGACGCGGTGGCGCGTGCCGAGCGAGCGGCCGGGCCCGAGCATCCAGTACGCGCGCGGCTGCTGACAAGCACCGATGTATCGGTGCTGCTGTTGACCGTATCCGCGACCCTATTGGATCGCCGGTCCTGCCTGATCGTGGCTGAGGATCTGATCCGCGAACTCGCCGGGGCACCCCTTCCCGAGGTGGAGTTGCAGTACCTCGATGCCGCCGAATGGCTGCACGAGCAGAACGAGGCCGGCGACGTGGCGGCCCGCGGCGGGACTTGGCGTAACGGCGTAGCACGCGCTCGGAGCCTTTCGGTACCGTTCGAATCCGGTGAGCCCGCGTGGGCACGCGACAACGAGGTGGGTGACACGCTGGTCGCGGCGGCCAGCGCAACACACATCTCTGCTCGCGCCGTACTGCTGACCGCCTGGCATGTGCTGCTGTGGCGGCTCACCGGAGACACTGACATCACCACGCTGGTACTGCCGACCGCGCGCGGGCTCGATGACCTGGCCAGCGTAGTCGGGCATTTCGAGTCGCCGATTCCGGTGCGCACCCCGATCCGGGGAAACGAGTCGTTCCGCGATCTCGCCGCCGAGGTCGAGCAGCTGCTACACGCCGCCGAAGAAGACCAGTTCGGGGTGGCGGGCGACGAGCCGGAGTCGGCGGCGCCGTTCACCTTCTCCTACCTTCCCCTGCCGGCGCCCGCGACCGTGGGTGGTGCAGAGATCGCGGTGACTACGGTGGACGGCGAGCCCGACAGCGCCCTGCACCTGCAGGCTGTCGGCCACTCTTCGGGTGCCGTCACCGTGAGCCTGCTGCCCGGCGGGCCATCGGTGTCGGGTACCGCCGCGACCAGAGCCCTCCACCAGCTCGGTGGGGTGCTGCGCGCTGTCGCCGAGTGGCCGGACGCACCGCTCGCCGATCTCGGTCTCGCCGAGGGGGAGCAGCGGATAAGGGCACTGGCACAGGCGGCGGGCGCAGTCATCAACCCGGCAGGACCACTCGTGGTCCATCATCGGATACTCGCCTCGGCCGCCCGGACACCGGACAGGGTCGCGGTGGTCTGCGGTGAGGACTCGTTGACCTACCGCGACCTGTGCCGGCGGTCGACGGCATTAGCGCAGGCGATGCGCGCCGCGGGGGTGCACACCGGATCCGTGGTACCGGTGATCGCGGACCGTTCTGCCGACTATGTGGTGGGGCTGCTTGCGGTGCTCCAGACCGGAGCTGCCTTCGTGCCCGTGGATCCGGCATGGCCGACTGCCCGGATCGAGCAGATCCTCGCCGATACCGCCCCAGCCGTGCTCCTCACCCATCACGGGCGGTACTCGGGGGACGTTCCGGCGCTCGCCATCGACGCCGAGCACGGCGGTGACACCGAGGACCTGGACGACGTCGGGGGTCTTGGCACGAACGTCTCCCCCGAAGACCTCGCCTACTTGGTCTACACCTCGGGCACGACCGGCAGGCCCAAGGGTGTGGCGGTGCCACACCGCGCCCTCTGCGGATATCTCGACGGCCTGGCGGCGGCGCTCGACCTGCCCAAGGACGGGGTGCTGGCGACACTCGCCACTCCCGCCGCCGACCTCGGATACACTGCGGTTTTCGGTGCCCTCTGCGCGGGACGCACCCTGATGCTGGTCCGCACTGAGGAGGTGTTGGCTCCGGCCGAACTGCTTCGCCGTTTCCGCGACCGGCCCATCGACCTCCTCAAGATTGTTCCGTCACATCTGGCGGCGCTACTGGACGCAGACCACGCGCAGGAACTGCTCCCCAGCCGGTTCCTGCTGTTGGGTGGTGAGCAAACACCAGTCGATCTGGTGGCCCGGGTGCACGCGCTGCGGCCTGGCCTGCGGATCGTCAACCACTACGGCCCGACTGAATCCACAGTGGGCGCCCTGGTAGCCCGCGAGGTCACCGTCGCCGATTCCCCGGTGCCCATTGGTTACCCATTAGGCGGTTATCGCGCCTACCTACTGGACGACCAGCTGCGCCCGGTTCTCGATGGTGCGCTGGGCGAGCTGTTCCTAGCCGGCGCCGGGTTGGCACACGGCTATTGGCGGCGGCCCGCAGCAACCGCGGACTCCTTCCTGCCCGATCCCTTCACCAGCGAGCCGGGCAGACGGATGTATCGCACCGGTGACCGTGCCCGCCGCCTACCGGACGGGTCCGTAGTGTTCCTGGGCCGCGCCGATACTCAGGTCAAGATCCGTGGCAACCGCGTCGAACCCGGTGAGATCGAGTCCCTGATCCGCGACCAGTACGAGGTCACCGATGCGGTGGTGGTGGCGCGCGCCGACGACCGCGGCGACACACAGTTGGTGGCGTATGTGGCCGCCCGCCGCACCGCTGGCATCGAGCCCGCGGAAGTGACCGCCTACCTGCGCGAGCGGCTGCCCGAGTACATGGTGCCCGCGGCCGTGCTCGCGCTGCCGACGCTGCCGCTGACCGCCAACGGCAAGGTCGACAGGCGCGCGCTACCAGCCCCGGAATCGGTTGTGTCGCGGGCCGAGCACTACGTGGAGCCAGCCACCGACACCGAACGTGCGCTCGCCGCACTCTGGGAGGGTGTTCTCGGCGTGCCGCAGATCGGATCGCGCGACGATTTCTTCCTGGTACTGGGCGGGAACTCGCTGGACGCCACCCGTGTTGTGGCTCGGCTCGGTGCCGCGACCGGCCTGGAGCTACCGGTCAGCGATATCTTCGAGGCACCCACCGTCGCCGAACTCGCGGCCCGCGTAGACGCCGCGCGCGAGCATGCGGTGATGGCCGGGGCGATCGAACCGGTCGACCGCTCAGGCCCGCTGCCGCTGGGCTATGCCCAGCGCCGACTGTGGGTGCTTTCTCAGGTCGACGGTGCAACCGCTGCCTACAACATCCCAGCCGCAATCCGTATCGACGGCGCTCTGAACACCGTGGCGTTGCAGGACGCGCTGACGGAAGTGGTGCGGCGCCATGAAGTGCTGCGTACGAATCTGGTGATTGTCGACGAGGAACCTCGGCAGATGATCCGTGACCCAGCGCAGGTGCCGCTCCCCGTCGTCACCGCTGATGAGGCAGAAATCCTCAGCATGGCAGACGAATTCGCCGGGCGCACCCTCGATCTGGCTGAGGACGAACTGCTGCGCGCGATGGTGCTTCGTGTGTCCGAGCACCATCACGTCCTGTTGCTATGCCTGCACCACGTGGTGTCCGATGGCTGGTCCACAGGCCTGCTGTGGCGGGAGGTGTCGGCGCTTTACGAGGCATACGCCGTCGGTCGCCCGTCGCCTCTATCGCCCCCGCCGATCCAATACGCCGACTACACCGCCTGGCAGAACGACTCGCTGGCCAGTCCGGAGCAGCAGGCGCATCTGGATTACTGGCGCGCCCAGCTGGCTGATCTGCCCGCCCTGCTGGAACTGCCCGCCGACCGGCCACGACCGGCGGTGCAGGGCTTCGATGGCGCGAGCATCCCGATCGATATCGACGCCGCTACGACGGAGATGCTGCGTCGCCTGGCAGGTGGCAACCGCGGGACCATGTTCATGGTGGTGCTGTCGGCGTTCGCCACAGTGCTGTCGCGGTACACCGGCGCCAGCGATATCGCGGTCGGCACGCCGATCGCGAACCGCACCCGAGCCGAGGTGGAACAGCTGCTCGGCTGTTTCTTCAACACCCTTGTGGTGCGGATCGACGCCTCCGGTGATCCGGCGTTCACCGAACTGCTCGACCGGGTCCGGACCGTCATGATCGCCGCGCAGGCGCATCAAGAGGTCCCGTTCGAGCTGGTGGTGGACGCGCTGAATCCGCCGCGTGATCCCGGGCACACTCCGTTGTTTCAAGTGCTGTTCGTCTACCAGCAGGATCCGGGCGAGAATGCCGCCATGGGTGAGCTGGCGGTTCGGCAGCTGCCACTGCCGAGCGCAGTCGCCAAATATGACCTCACCCTGGATCTGGTCGAGCGAGAAGACGGAATCGGTGGCCGCATCGAATACCGCACCGATCTATTCGACGCCGACACCATCGAACGTCTGGCCGGGCATGTGCACACGCTGCTCGCCGCGATCGGACACGCGCCAACCACACGGCTCAGCGACCTCGACCTGATGTCGGCCACGGAACGGGAGCTGGTCGGCTCTGGGATGAACGCCGGCTATCGGGCGCCCGGACCGATTGTCGCTGGGACCGTCACCGAATTCGAGCAGCAGGTGCAACGCAAACCCGACGCGGTCGCACTGGTCTGCGGTGCGCGGGAGTTGAGTTTTGCTGAACTGGACCGGGCCGCGAATCGGTTGGCCAACCACCTGCGTGCGCAGGGGGCACGGCCGCAGACACCCGTCGGTATCCGGCTGAGACGCTCGCCCGAACTGGTGATCGCGATGCTCGCCGTAATGAAGGCGTCGGCCGCTTATCTGCCCCTGGATCCGGCCGCGCCACCGGCCCGAACGGCCTACCTCATCGCCGATGCCGGGGCCCGGCTCGTCCTCGCCGGCCCTGCTGAGCGGGACGGTCTGCCGGATGGAATCGAGGTCGTCGATCCGGCCGTGCTGGATGGCATGCTCGACCCGGATGACGACACCGCACCGGACCGGGAGGCTGGGCCGGACCATCCGGCGTATGTGATCTACACCTCAGGGTCGACCGGACAACCCAAGGGTGTCGTGATCACCCAGCGCAATCTTCATAGTTTCTGTGCTGCGATGGACGACCGATTCGGTGATTCTGTGCCGGGCACCTGGCTGGCACTGACTAGCCACACCTTCGATATCTCGGTACTGGAACTGCTTTGGTCACTCACCCGCGGCTACCGGGTGGTGCTCGGCGGCGACGAACTGGCCGTAGGTTCGGCGCAGCGGCCGGCCGCGCATCGGCCGATGGATTTCAGCCTGTTCTACTTCGCCAGCGACACGGGCGACCGCGGCGACGAGAAGTACCGGTTGCTGCTCGAGGGCGCACGGTTCGCCGACGAGCACGGGTTCGCGGCGGTATGGACTCCAGAACGGCATTTCGGGGCTTTCGGCGGCCTGTACCCGAACCCAACTGTCACATCGGCCGCACTGGCGGCGGTGACCAGCACCATCGGCATCCGTACCGGCAGCTTGGTGCTGCCGCTGCACAATCCGATCCGGGTTGCTGAGGACTGGGCGATGATCGACAACCTATCCGGGGGCCGGATCGGTCTGTCCTTCGCTTCCGGCTGGCAGCCGCGCGATTTCGCGCTGGCACCCGGCAACTACGCCGACCGGAAAGACGTGATGTTCCGGGACATCGAGACGGTACGCACCTTGTGGCGCGGCGGCTCGGTGCGGACGCGATCGGGCACCGGCGAGGAGATCGATGTCCGCACCCTGCCCCGGCCGGTGCAGCCGGAGCTGCCGGTGTGGATCACCGCCGCAGGCAGTCCCGATACCTTCCGCCGGGCCGGTGCGGCGGGCGCGAACCTGCTCACCCATCTGCTCGGCCAGTCGGTCGACGAACTGGCCACCGCGATCCGGATCTACCGGCAGGCGCGGCAGGACGCGGGCCACGACGGTCCCGGGCACGTGTCGCTGATGTTGCACACCTTCGTCGGCGATGACGATGACCAGGTGCGCGCGCTGGTTCGGGACCCGTTCCGCACCTACCTGTCCCAATCGGTAGAGCTGGTGCGCCCGCTCGCCGTGGAGCGGGGACTGGAGCTGGAGACTTTCGACGCACAGGACCAGCAAGCATTGCTCGATCACGCCTTTGACCGTTATTACGAGACCAGCGGCTTGTTCGGTACTCCGCAGAGATGCGCGGCGATGGTCGACAAGCTGAAACTTGCCGGGGTCGACGAGATCGCTTGCCTCATCGACTTCGGTGTCGGTACCGACGAGGTGCTGGCCGGGTTGCGAGCACTGGACCAGGTACGCCGGGACGCCATGCCGGTGGCCCGCGACGACACTCGCCAGGATGTGGCGGCACTGCTCGAACGCCACCAGGTCACCCATCTGCAGTGCACACCATCGGTGGCGAGGCTGCTGTCGGCGGACGAGGAATGCCGGGCCGCGCTGCGCGGCCTCGACTGGTTGCTGATCGGCGGGGAAGCGCTCGATCCGGTCCTGGCCTCCGCCTTGTCGGGCGCGGTCGGCGGAAACGTACTCAACGTGTACGGCCCGACGGAGGCAACGGTCTGGGCTACAAGCCATCTCGTGACCGGCGCCGACACCTCTATCGGACAGCCGCTGAGCAACACCAAGGCCTACGTGGTCGACGAACGGCTGCGGCCGGTCCCGATCGGCATCGTCGGCGAATTGGTGCTCGGCGGCGAGGGCGTGGCACCCGGCTATCTACGACGTCCCACGCTGACGGCCGAGAAATTCGTGCCTGACCCGTTCACCTCCGTGCCGGGCGCCCGACTGTACCGGACCGGTGATCTGGTGCGCCGCCGCCCCGACGGCACCTTGCAGTTCCTCGGCCGGCGCGACCACCAAGTGAAGATCCATGGCTTCCGAGTGGAACTGGGTGAGATCGAGGCATACCTGACCGAGGCTCCAGGCGTGCGGGCCGCCGCGGTCCTAGCCGCCGACGACGGACGCGGCGGCAAACGACTGGTCGCCTACGTCGTCCTGGACGGCGAGCCGGCGGATTGGACAGCCCTGCGCCGCCACCTGGAGAGCCGACTGCCCAGGCAACTGGTGCCCGCGGCATTTGTGGAATTGTCCGAGATGCCGCTGCTGGCCAGCGGTAAGGCCGACCGCCGTGCCCTACCGGATCCGGACCCCGCTGTCGGCAAGATCGACGGTTCCCAGGTTCCGGTTACCCGTGCGGAGCAGGAACTGGCGCGGATCTGGTCGCAGCTGCTCGGCGTCCCTCGAGTAGGGACCAACGACAACTTCTTCGCCCTGGGTGGCGACTCGATCATCGCGATCCAGATGGTGTCGCGGGCCCGGCGCGCCGGAATCGAATTCTCCGCGCGAGACCTGTTCGGCAACCAGACCCTGGGGGAGTTGGCCGCGATCGCGCGCGCCGGTAGTGCAATCGACGCCGATCAGGGGCCGGTGACGGGCGAGACCCCGCTCACGCCCATTCAGCATTGGTTCTTCGAGCAGGATCTCGCCGACCCGGCTCATTACAACCAGGCCGTCTTGCTGGACGTGAACGACGCTGATCTGGATCTGCAACTGCTTGCGGCCGCGCGCGACGCCGTGGTGAGCCACCACGACGCCCTGCGCAACCGGTTCGACCTGACCGGCGCGCGCCAGCACACCGTGGGCTCGCACAGTGGCGGCCCAATTGCAGTGCTTCGCCTGGACGGGGCAGACGAGCAGGTACGGATGGATACGCTGACCAGGCTGCACACCGGGCTCGACCTTGCCGACGGGCCGCTACTGCGAATGGCGTATCTGGACTTCGGTGTCGCGCGCCCGGCCCAGGTGTGCACAGTGATTCACCACACCGTCATCGACGGCATCTCATGGCGGGTGCTGCTGGAGGATCTCCAGCTCGCATATACCATGCTGCGCGCCGGGCAGACACCGGCGTTCCCGCCTAAGACCACCTCCTACCAGCGATGGGCAGAGGGCCTGGTCGTCGCTGCCGACAGTCCCGCCGTCCGCGCCGAACTAGGGCAATGGACGGCGCAGGTGGCGCTGGATACGGCAGTGCTGCCCCGCGACTACGCTGCCGCCAACACCGAACGCGACGCCGCCACGCTCTCGGTAGAGTTCACCGCTGCCGAGACCGCCACCCTGCTGCGTGAGGTACGGACGAAGTACCGAGCAGAGGTGCCCGAGGTGCTGCTGTTCGCGCTGGCCGATGCAGTCACCGAGTGGACTGGGGACCGGGAGATTCTGCTCGATGTCGAAGGACACGGCCGCGAGAATCTGCTCGATGGGGTGGACATCTCGAGGACTGTCGGGTGGTTCACCGCGATGTATCCGGTGCGATTGCGGCTGCCAGGCGACCGGGGCCCGGCCGACCTGACCGCCGTCCGCGATCAGCTGCGCGCGATACCGGGCCATGGTCTCGGCTTCGGACTCCTGCGGTATCTGTCCGCCGACCCGCAAGTTCGGTCGGTACTCGCCGGAGCCGAGCGGACCGAGATCGTCTTCAACTATCTCGGCCAGGCCGACGCCTCCCGCACTGCGGACGCGCTGTTCCGGCTGTCCACCGATCCGGTTGGTCCGCCGCACGGTCCAGCGCAGCGGCGCCGTCACCTGCTGAACATCAACGGGCTGGTGGCCGACGGCCAGCTGCGGGTGGACTTCACCTACTGTGCGGCGGTACACAAGCGGGCCACGATCGCAGCCGTCTGCGACACCTTCGCCGCCACCCTGCGCCGGGCGCTGACTGGCGAGCTGGGTGTGGTCGGGTTCAGCGAGGCGGACCTGCGGGAAGCCGGCCTCACCGTCGACGAGCTGGACGATCTGTTCAACGAACTGGCAAGCGAGGGCTGACCGATGATGATCGATCGGGCCGATATCCAGGCCGTCTACCCGCTGTCTCCGCTACAGCGCGCGATGCTGCTGCAATCGCAGCTGCATCCGGGCAGCGGTGTCTATCTGGTGCAGATGCATTTCGACTTGTGTGGTTCGCTGGATCCGGTCGCGCTGCGGCAGGCGTGGGCCTCGACCGTGGCCCGGCACGATATGCATCGCACCTTGTTCGTACGGCTGGAAGAGCCCAAACCGCTGCAGGTGGTCCGGCACACAGCGGAGCTGCCGTGGCAGGAGCTGGACTGGTCGGACGAGCACCCAGCTCGGCAAGAGCGGCGCTTCGCCGAGTTGATCGGTCAGGACAAATCGCAGGATTTCGATCCGGCGCAGGCGCCGCTTATGCGGATCACGGTGGTGCGGCTGGCCGAGGACCGACATCGTGTGCTTTGGACCCGTCACCACGCCATCTCCGACGGGTGGTCCATGCCGATCGTGATCGGCGATGTGCTGCGCGACTATGCGGCCCTGGCGGGTGGCGCGGTCCCGGCGGTCGCGCCCGCCCCACAGTTCCGGGACTATATTTCCTGGCTGCGCGGGCGGGATCTGACCAAGGACGAGGATTACTGGCGTAGCACGCTGTCCGGGGTGACAGGGCCGACCCCGTTCGCCGTGGATCGGCCGCTGGGACGGGACACTCTCGGCCTGAGCTCGGTCCGCAAACACCGCACGCGGCTCACTGCGGCCACGACCGCGGCGCTGGCCGGGGCGGCGCGGCGCGAACGGATCACCCTCAGCACCTTCGTGCTCGGCGCCTGGGCAATCCTGCTGCGCCGTTACAGCGGTGAGCACGATGTGGTCACGGGCACTGTGGTTGCCGGGCGGCCGCCTGTGTTGGAGGGCGCGGACGCGATGGCTGGCTGCTTCCTCAACATCCTGCCGGTACGGGTTCTCGTCGACGACGAGAAACCCGTGTTCGACTGGCTGCGGCAACTGCAGTCCGATCAGGTGGACCGTGAGGAGCATGGCTATGTCCCGCTGGGCACCATCCGCAACTGGGCGGGTCTGCGCGGCGATACGCCGCTGTTCGAATCGCTCGTCGTCTTCGAGAACGTCCCCCTAGGCGCGACCACCCGGCTCGGTGACAGCCCGTTGACCGTCGAGAACGCTTCCATGTCCGAGCACCCCGGCTTTCCGCTCACCCTCACTGCGGTGCCGGGCGATGAGTTATCGCTGCAGCTCTGCTATGACGTCGAACGATTCGATGCGGCCACGATCACGCGCATGCTCGGCCATCTCGAGACCGTGCTGACGGCGCTTGCGGGCACCCCGGGCACGCTTCGTACCCTGCCGGTGCTGACCGGCCCGGAGCTGGCGGTGCTCACCGCCGTCACACCAGCTGTCCAGCCGCATTTCGGAGCGCTCGCGTTGCACGAGCTGTTCCGGGAGCAAGTGCGGCGCACGCCGACCGCCGATGCGCTGGTGGTCGGCGAG
The DNA here is from genome assembly GCF_057708605.1 of Nocardia sp. bgisy118. Lineage (NCBI taxonomy): Bacteria > Bacillati > Actinomycetota > Actinomycetes > Mycobacteriales > Nocardiaceae > Nocardia > Nocardia sp. bgisy118. Next base: position 106,396 of record NZ_JBYISM010000015.1, read on the forward strand.
CAGGTGCTGTCGTATGCGGAGCTGGATAAGCGCTCGGACATCCTCGCCAGTAGCTTGCGCGCTGCCGGCGTGGTCGATGGCACGCTGGTGGGCGTGTGCCTGGAACGGGAGGCGCATCTACCGGTGTCGATCCTGGCCGTGCTGAAGGCAGGGGGCGCCTACGTTCCCCTTGATCCCGCCTATCCAGAGTCCAGGATCGCGCAGATCGTCGGCGATGCCCGGCCTCCGGTTGTGCTGGCCCAGTCGAGCACCCAGGATCTTATTACTGCCGGGACGAGGCGCATCCTGCTCGTCGACGATCCGGCCACCGTGGTGGCGGATCCTGCGGTGTCGCCCGCCGCGACGGTGCATGAGCAGTCGGTGGCAATGGTGATCTACACGTCCGGATCGACCGGGACCCCCAAGGGAGTGCGGATCACCCACGGCAATGTACGCGCCTTGCTGGAATGGGGCCGCCGGGAATTCGATCCGGGCGATCTGGCGGGCACGCTGGCATCCACCTCGATCTGCTTCGATCTGTCGGTATTCGAGCTGTTCTTGCCATTGTGCACCGGCGGCGCAGTGGTATTGGTGCCCAACGTGCTGCTTCTGCCATCGGCTCCTGGCCGGGACCGGGTGACCTTGGTCAACACCGTGCCGTCGGCGATGGATGCACTGCTGCGCGCTGACGGACTGCCAGCCGGGGTCCGCGCGGTCAATCTGGCCGGTGAGCCGTTGCCTCGGACCCTGGTGGACCGGCTGCACGCGCAGGACTCGGATCGGCTGGTCCGCAATCTGTACGGCCCGTCCGAAGACACGGTGTATTCGACGTGGGCACGCATTCCCCGCGGTTCGGGGAAACCGCTGATCGGCGTGCCGGTCGGCGGAAGCCAGGTGTATGTGCTCGACAGCGCTGGTGCCCCTGCTCCGGTCGGGGTGCCCGGCGAGCTGTACCTCGGAGGAGACGGTGTGTCGCAGGGGTACCACGAGCGGCCGTCGCTGACGGCGGATCGCTATGTCCCCGACCCGTTCGGATCGGTTCCCGGCGCCCGGCTCTATCGCACTGGCGATCTGGTGCGGCGCCACGACGACGGGCAGCTGGAGTATCTGGGGCGCAACGACCGGCAGGTGAAGCTGCGTGGTTTCCGTATCGAACTGGGTGAGATCGAGTCGGCGCTGCGCGCGCTGGACGGTGTATCCGATGCGGCCTCCGTGGTGTACACCGGCGAGCGTGGGGTGCGGCGTCTTATTGCCTACGCGGTCGGAACCACTCTCGGGCCGGGCGCACTGCAACCTGGTCGTCTGCTCGATGCACTGCGTAACGTGCTACCCCAGTACATGATCCCCACCGCCGTGTTGGTGCTGGATCGGATTCCGTTGACACCCAATGGCAAGGTCGATTGGCAGGCGCTGCCGGCACCGGAACCGACTGTGGCGCAGCGTTCTTCTCGGGTGCCGTCCGGTCCGATCGAATCCGCTGTCGCCGAGGTATGGACGGCGGTACTCGGGATCGAACAGCCTGGCGCCGACGACAGCTTCTTCGACATCGGCGGCGATTCGCTGACCTTGGCCCAGGTGTTCGGCCAGTTGCGCCGTGTCTTCCCCGGCCAGTTGGCCATCACCGACTTATTCCGGCATCCGACCATCGCCGCCCTGGCCCGCCATCTGGAAGTCGCGCCGGGTGAGGAGGCGTCGCCCGCATTCGCCGAGGTGCAGAACCGGATCGCACGTCGGCGCGCGGCGCGCGAGAGGAGCGTTCGATGACCACGGTCTACGACTACGACAGAGAGACCGGGGACGATCTCGGCACCGCAGTCGCCGTAGTAGGCATGGCCCTGCGTTGCCCCGGCGCACCCGATGTAGAGACGTTCTGGCGCAACCTGTGCGACGGTGTCGACTCTATCGCCGACCTGACCGAGGACGATCTGCTGTCGGTGTATGACGATCCCGCGGTACTGGCCGATACGGCCCTCGTGCGGCGGATCGGGCTGCTGGACGGTATCGAGAATTTCGATGCTGACTATTTCGGGTTCACCCCGCGCGAGGCCGAGCTGATGGACCCGCAGCAGCGATTCCTGCTCGAAGTCGCTGTGGAGGCACTCGACGACGCCGGGCACGATCCGGCCCGCGCGGACGGCACCGTCGGCGCGTTCCTCGGCATTGGCCGCAGTAGCTATTTCCTGGCGCAGTTGCTGCCGCGCGCGGAGCTGCTCGGCGCGTTCGCCCGGCAGGTGTCTTTGTTCAACGACAAGGATTTCGCGGCAACCCATCTCGCGCACCGGCTCGACTTGACCGGTCCGGCCATGACGATCGGCACGGCCTGCTCGACTTCCCTGGTCACCGTGCATCAGGCCGTCCGGAGCCTGCTGGATTTCGAATGTGATGTGGCTCTGGCAGGCGGTGCGACGATCAATGTGCTGCAGCGCGGCGGATACCGCTACCAGGAAGGCAATATCTTCTCACCGGACGGCCGGTGCCGCCCCTACAGCGCCGCCGCCCTGGGCACGGTCGGCGGCAGTGGCGTGGGTGTGGTGGTACTGAAACGCCTGGATGAGGCGGTACGAAACGGAGACTGCATTCGTGCGGTGATCCGGGGTTCCGCAGTGAACAACGACGGCGCTGGCAAGGTGGGTTTCACCGCGCCGAGCGTCGACGCCCAAGCAGCGGTGGTGTTCGAGGCCCTGCAGGCCGCGGGGGTGGACGCGGCCTCGATCGGGCTGGTCGAAGGACATGGCACCGCGACACCGATGGGGGACCCGATCGAGGTGGCGGCTCTGACCGACGCGTTCCGGGCGGCGGGTGCGGTGGATCCCGGATCCTGCGCCCTGGGTTCGGTGAAATCGAATGTGGGACATCTCGATACTGCCGCCGGGGTGGCAGGACTGATCAAGGCCGTTTTGTGCGTAGAACGTGGCTGGCTGCCGCCGAGCCTGCACTTCGATACCGCGAACCCGGCCATCGATTTTGCTTCGTCGCCTTTCTACGTCAACAACGTTCTCCAGGAATGGGTCTCACCGCATCCACGGCGAGCGGGGGTGTCCTCGTTCGGTATGGGGGGAACGAATGCGCACGTGGTGGTGGAGCAACCACCGGTCACGGCAACCGGTAACACGAGCACAGGCGAGTCCGACGGTTGGCAGGTGCTGCCACTTTCGGCCAAGTCGCGGGCATCGCTGGCCCGGCACCGTGAACGCGTGGCCCGGCACCTGCGCAGCGAGGCCGCCGAATCGCTGGTCGATACCGCGTTCACGTTGCAGACCGGCCGGGGGGAATTCGCATACCGGACCGCAGTGGTGGGCCGGTATGGGGCCGAATGCGCCGAACGGCTGGTCGGCACCGACTCGAGCGATTACTCGGCCACGCCGCATGCTCCAGTGGCGTTCTGCTTCGCGGGTCAGGGCTCGCAGTTCCCCGGAATGGCCGCCGGTCTGTATGCGGGTGAACAGGTGTTCCGTGCAGCCGTGGACGATTGTGCCGAGGTCGCCCACGCTGAACTCGGCATCGACCTGGTTACCCTGGTCTGCGACCCCACCGCTGAACTCGTCGATACCCGAGTCGTGCAGCCGGCGCTGTTCGCGGTCCAGTACGCGCTGACCGCCCTGTGGCGGTCGTGGGGCATAGAACCCGCCGCTATGGTCGGGCACAGCATCGGCGAGTGTGTCGCCGCCGCGGTCGCCGGGGTTTGGTCTGCACGAGACGCGATGCGGGTGGTGTGCTGGCGCGCCGATCTGATGCAGGCGCAGCAGCGTGGCGCGATGCTAGCGGTCGCGCTGGGCGAGTCGGCCGTCGCCGAGCTGGCGGGCGACTGTGTGGTCGCGGCAGTCAACAGTCCACTACAGACCGTGCTGTCGGGTACGGAGGAGGCGGTGGCGGCACTGTCGGCACGGTTGGTCGACACCGGCGTCCGGCATCACCGGCTGGTCACGTCGCACGCGTTCCATTCGCCGCTGATGGAGCCGATGCTCGACGAGTTCGTCCGCAGGTTGCGCACGGTACCGTTCCATCGGCCGTCGATCCGGTTCGGTTCCAATGTCACCGGGACCTGGATCACCGATGAGGAGGCACTGAACCCGGAGTACTGGGGTAGTCAGGTCCGGAGCGCGGTTCGCTACTCCGGCAACGTGATCCGGCTGCTGGCCGATGAGCCGGAGGCAGTCATACTGGAGGTCGGCCCCAGCGCCGTTGGTACCACGATGCTGCGTGAGCATGACGAGGCCCGCAGCCGGGTCACGGTCACCTCGATGCGCCGCAAACAGTCAACCGCCGATGACCTGTGTGTCGTGCGTGAGGCGTTGGCAAGACTGTGGGTGCACGGCGCCGACATCGACTGGGCCGGCTTGCACGCTGACCGGCCCCGGCGGCGGGTTCCGTTGCCCGCGTACGCTTTCGACTCCCAGCGGCATTGGATCGACCGTCCTCGTGCTGCGCCAGTGTCGACCGCCCGGCTGTTTCGACATGTCTTCGGAGCACAGCCGCGGCCGGAGCCGATCGATGGCCCGGGCGCTGAGTGGATCGTGTTCGCCGACGACACCCCCCTGTGCGAGGCTCTGCTGACCCGATTGCGCGCCAGCTCGCATCGGGTAACCACCGTGGTCCGAGGCCCCGGCTTCGCCAGGCTCGGCGCCGATGCCTACCAGGTCAGGCTGGGCGACAGCGCTGACGCCGAGCGACTTTACGCCGCGCTCCCTGGAGCCCCGCTGCGTCATCTCGTCTACCTGTGGTCGGCCGATCCCGGGAGTGACGACCCTGCGGTCGTGAGTGTGGACGGCCCGATCGCGCTGGCTCGTGCCCTCGGCCTGTCCGACTGGTCCGGCACCATCCGGCTGGCCGCAGTGACCCGAGGTCAGGCATCGGCCGACGGGATCGTGCATGAACCGGAGGCCGCGCTGGTGCTCGGCCCGGTGAAGACGCTGCCGCTGGAGTACCCCAGCCTGCGCGCCGCCGCCATCGATGTCGGCACGGCTGAGAAGGCTACTAGTGCGTGCACCGCCGAGGATGCCGCCGCGGCACTGATAGCCGAGCTGACGGCTGGTCTGCCGAATGCGTTCGTCGCCATACGTGGCGACACACGGCTGGTCGAACAGGTACAGCCGCTCACCCGCGCATCGCCTCGCACGTCCCTTCGCCCGGACGGCGTATACCTGATCACGGGTGCGTTCGGCGGTATCGGGTCGCGAGTAGCACAGCATCTGACCGGGCTGGGGCCTGTCCGTTTGGCGCTGTTCGGCCGCACTCCCGTTCCGGCGGCCGGTGAACCCGATCCGGACGGCCGTGCCGCGCTGGTGGCAGCCCTGGAGGCGGCCGGCGCCGAGGTGGTGGTGGAAACTGCCGACGTCACCGATGCTGCGGCAGTCGCCGCGGCGGTGACAAGGGTCGAACGGCGTTTCGGTGTGATCCACGGGGTGTTGCACGCCGCCGGGATCGCCGGTGGCGGTCTGGCACAGTTCCAGATCCCCGAGAACGTGCGTCGGGTACTGGCACCCAAGACGCTGGGCACCCGTGCCCTCGCTGCCGCCCTGCATGGCCGGGACCTGGATTTCTTCGCCGTCTTCTCCTCAGTGAGTGCGCTACTCGGCGGCTTCGGCCAGCTCGATTACTGTGCTGCAAACGCCTTCGCCGACGCTTGGGCCAACTCCGCGGAGGCTCCGCCGAATACCGTCGTCATCGACTGGGACACCTGGTGGGACACAGGTATGGCCTCGACGAACCGGCTACCCGAGGAAGTAGTGCGGGCACATGCCGGGCACGAGCGGGCCGGGTTCCCGGCATCGGACGCGCTAGGTGCCCTCGAACGAGCCCTGTTCTGCGGGCTGCGTCGGGTGATCGTATCCACCGAAACCTTGCCGGGGCGGCTGGCGTCGGGTGCTGATCGGCACCGCATCGGGGCCGCCGTCGAACGTCCCGTGGTCACCAGGACCGCGGACGAGGTCGAGCAGGTCCTGATCGAGATCTGGCGGGGTTTGCTCGGTCGCGAGCAGATCGACCGCAGCGGCAACTTCTTCGAATTGGGTGGCGACTCGGTTCTGATCCTGGAGGCGGGGCGGCAGGTAAGGCAGCGCCTCGAGGTCACCGTGTCGGTGGCAGACCTGTTCGGGTATCCGACTATTTCGCAGCTGGCCGCGCATCTTTCCAAGACTGCTGTAGCAGATCTCTCGGACTCGGTCACGGTCGGTGACCATGGTGCGGACACTGACATCGCCGTGATCGGTATGGCATTGCGCCTGCCAGGGGCAAGGTCAGCGGACGAGTTCTGGGCGAATCTGATGGGTGGCGTCGATTCCCTGGTGCCCACCGACGAGCCGGCCGAATCCGCGCAGGGCACACCGGGCACCTATGTCGCCGTGGCGGGAGCCCCCGAGGGTGTCGACCTGTTCGACGCGGCGTTCTTCGGCTTCACACCTCGTGAGGCCGAACTGATGGATCCCCAGCAGCGGCTGCTGCTGACCTGCTCGTACGAGGCGCTGGAGGACGCCGGATACCGGCCTCGCGAATATCCGGGCCGGGTCGGTGTGTACGCGGGTACCGCGCTGAGCAGTTATTTGCTGAACAACCTGATCCCGCACCGCGACGACACCTCAATCGACCCGACACTGGTTGGCCTGGGCAACGAGAAGGATTTCGCGGCCACCACCGTCGCCTACCGGCTCGATCTGCGTGGCCCCGCAGTCAGCGTGGGTACCGCCTGCTCGACGTCGCTGGTCGCCGTCGTGCAGGCCTGTCGCGCCCTCATCGCCAGGGATTGCGATGTGGCGCTGGCCGCTGGAGCCAAGGTGCGCACCCCCGAACGCAGTGGCTATTTCCATGTCGAGGGCAGTATGACTTCTCCGGATGGAAAGTGCCGCCCCTACAGTGCCGATGCGCGCGGCACCGTGTTCACCAGCGGCGCGGGCGTGGTGGTGCTGAAACGTCTGTCGGATGCGATGCGGGACGGCGACAGCGTGCGCGCGGTGATCCGGGGTTCGGCAGTGAACAACGACGGTGCGGGGAAGGTCGGGTTCACGGCACCGAGCGTGGGTGGACAGGCGGCAGTGGTGCTGGAGGCCTTGCGGGCCGCCGGGGTCGACGCCGACTCGGTGGGCTTGGTGGAGGGGCACGGGACGGCAACACCGATGGGTGATCCGATCGAGGTCGCGGCGCTGTCGCAGGCGTTCCGGGCGGCGGGTGCGGTGGCTACGGAGTCCTGTGCGCTGGGTTCGGTGAAATCGAATGTGGGGCATCTAGATGCGGCGGCGGGGGTGACAGGGCTGATCAAGGCCGTGTTGTGCGTAGAACGCGGCTGGCTGCCGCCGAGCCTGCACTTCGATACCGCGAACCCGGCCATCGATTTCGCGTCGTCCCCGTTCTTCGTGAATAATGTACTGCGCGAATGGTCTTCGGACGGGCCGAGGCGCGCGGGGGTGTCGTCGTTCGGCATCGGTGGCACGAATGCGCATGTAGTGGTGGAACAGCCCCCAGCGGTGGCGCCGATGTGGGTTGGCGGCGATCGATGGGAGGTGCTGGTCGCTTCGGGGAAGTCGGCGGAGTCGGTACTGGGTCAGCGGGCGCGGTTGACCGAGTTCCTGCGCGGTACCGGGTCACCCTACGAGGTGACGCTCAGTGATGTGGCGTTCACCGCGCAGACGGGCCGGGACGAGTTCGGATACCGGGTGGCGGCGGTTGGCCGGGACCGGGCCGAATGCGCCGACCTGCTCGCCGCAGCCCAGCCCGTCCCCGCGCGACCGCGCGCGCAGGTCGTATTCTTGCTCGGTTCGTACCCGCTCGGCGGGCTTCTCGACCACGAACCCGTATTTCGCACGGCTATCACAGAAATGGCCACCCTTGCCGAGCGCGAATGCGGCCTCGATCTACTCACCCTGGTCCGGGCCGGCAACTCCGCGCCGCTGGTGGCGACGGCCGTGTCGATCGCACTAGCTCGATTGTGGCAGTCCTGGGGTATCCGGCCATGCGCGGTGATCGGCGACGACGAGTACGCGACCGCGGTGGTCGCCGGAGTCCTGTCAGCGGCGGAGGCCGTGCGACTTGCCTGCTACTCGGGGACCGGCACAGCTCCGGCGATCACACCGCAGCGTCCCAAGGTGCGGTTCGCATCCACCGCTACCGGTGAGTGGATCGCCGACGAGCAGGCAATGAGCCCGGCCTACTGGACCGGACGTCGGCACTCACACACAAGACCGGATGTGAGCAAACTTCTCGCGAGCGAACCTGATGTCGTGCTGCTCGATCTCGGTGGAGCCTCGTTGCCGGAAGCCATCGACCACACGGTAGTCACGATGACCAGCACCGACCCGATGCGTGCAACCAGGGAAGCACTGGCACAGATGTGGCTGCACGGTGTCGAGGTCGACTGGGCAGCTCTGCATGCTGATCGCAGTCCGCGCCGAGTTCCGTTGCCCACCTATGTGTTCGATCTCCAGCGGTACTGGATTGATCCGCCGGGGCGGGTGGGTGGTAGGCAGATGTCGAGCGGCGGCGGTGCGGACGGGTCCCGGACGGCGAGTCCGGGCATAGCTCACCCGCGTCCAGCCCTGCGCACTCCATACGTTGCACCGAGCACCGAAGCCGAGCGCCGCGCGGTCACGGTGTTGGAACAGACTCTCGGTATCAGCCCGATCGGTGTGCATGACGACTTTTTCGAGCTCGGCGGCAGTTCCATGCTGGCTCTGCAGGTAGTCGTCGCTGTCGCCGAACTTTTCGGTGTCACTCTGCCGAGCCATGCCGTCTTGGACGCCCCTACCGCGGCCGGAATGGCGGTACTGCTCGCCGATTCCGACCCGGCTGCATCGGCCATCAGGACCCTCGTCACTTTGAATGAGGGAGTGCCCGATTGCGCGCCGCTTTTCCTGATCCACCCGATCGGGGGCAGCGTCTACTTCTATCGTGAACTCGCTGCGGTGCTGCCTCCGGACGTCCCGGTCCATGCGTTCCAGGCCGCTGGGCTCGACGGCGAAGCGGTGCCGAGGGACCGGATCGAGGATATGGCGCAGGCCTATCTGGCCGAGCTGCGCAAAATAACACCCCACGGTCCGTACCGGCTGGCGGGTGCGTCATTCGGTGGCCTGGTCGCCCTGGAACTCGCCCACCGCCTGCGTACGGCCGGTGAAGACGTCGAACTGCTGGCCCTGTTCGACACCCCTGGGCCTGGTCAGATGCCCCCGGACCAGGGCTCCGGCACCGAACCTGGTGGTCGCGAACTCTCCGGCGACCATGCCGAGGCGTACCGGGCCCAGGTGACCGCCGTGTATCGGGCCAACACGGCCGCTATGCACGCCTATGACCCGCAGCCTTACCCGGGCCTCATCCTGTACTTCTTGGCGGAACTACGCCGTCCGCACATCGATCCGCCGCGGCCGGACACGGCGTGGGTGCCGCTGGCCCGCGGCGGGCTGCTCACCCATCGCGTACCGGGTGATCACGTATCCATGCTGGAGCCGCCGCACGTTGCCACCATCGGTCAGCTATTGACCAGCCACCTCATTGATCGAGAAGGACGAAATATCTCGTGAGTAGTACTGACATCACGGAAGCGAGCATCGCCGAGGGCCAGGCGGCCTACACACCGCGCGGGCTCGCCTACTACCGGTTCTTCGTGCTCGGTTTCAGCAACCGGTTCGCCTGGCGCTGCCCGACCTCGCGATTGCTGGATCACTACAACCAACACGTCAGCGCCAGTCATCTCGACGTCGGTGTCGGAACCGGCTATTACGTCGCCAACTGCCGTTACCCAGCCACGCAGCCGCGGATCGGGCTGATGGATATCAACCGCCATTCCCTGAACTGCGCAGCGCGTGCGGCAAGTCGGTATACCCCGGAGATCCACGAGCAGAACGTCTTGGAACAGATACAGTCGCAAATCGCCCCGTTCGATTCGATCGGCTTGACCTATCTGCTGCATTGCCTGCCTGGCACCATTGCCGACAAATGCGTGGTTTTCGACCATCTGATGCCGCTGCTCGCTCCCGGCGGCACTGTATTCGGTGCCACGGTGGTCGCCGAGTCCGACGGCCCGCACAATGCCATCGCCCGATACCTGCTGCGCGAGTACAACCTGCGCGGCCATTTCCATAACACGACCGACCGCACGGCGGACCTGTATGACGAGCTGCTCACCCGCTTCCACGACGTCGATATCCGGCGCTCCGGATCGGTCGCGCTGTTCGCTGCGCGGCGTCCCCGCCGCGAATCCTGACCCACGCATCGCCCGCTCACGCACACTCTTCGACCCCTGGGGGAAATATGACCATCGACGCTGACATCACTTGCGATGTCCTGATCATCGGCGCCGGGCTGCCGGGCGGCTCACTCGCTCGGCAATTGCGCCTGCAGTATCCGGAGCTGGACATCGTCGTGGTCGAGGAGGCGACAGAATTTCCGTCCGGCCTGGACGAATACTCCGGTGAGGAGTTCACCAATTACGCGAACCGCATGCTGAAACTGGGCCCGCATCTGCGGAAAACCCAGATTGTGGGGTCCGGTCTGCGGTTCTTCTTCGATTCCCCGGACCATGACCTGCCGCTGGTCCAGATGTCGGAAATCGGCGGTAGACGCCCACATCCGATTCCCACCTACCTGATCAACCGGCCCGAGGTCGAGCGAACACTGTGCGATCTCAACGCCGCCAGCGGGGTGCGGGTCATGCTGGGCACCCGGGTGCTGCACTGCGAGCCCGGTGAATCGCCGGCCGAAGCCATCACCCTCGATGCCGAACACGGCCATCTGGTACGCACCTCGGCGGGCACGATCCACTGCCGATGGTTGGTGGACGCAGCCGGAGAACGTTCACCGCTGACCCGGATGCTCGACCTGGTCGCCACCGATGATCGCAATCCGATCGCCGCCGCTTGGGCTCGCTTCGACGGTTGCCATTCCCTGGACGATTTCGACACCGAAGACGGTGCGTGGGCCCGCCGAGTGCCACACTGGGGGCGTAGCGGCGCGATGGGGTATTTCCTGTACCGGGGGTACTGGATCTGGTACCAACCGATCAGCGCGACCGAATACAGCGTCGGTGTGGTGTACGACCGCCGCCACGTCGAGCCGCCCGTGCGCAGTGGCGCCGAGTTGACCGCCTTCCTGCGCGGCCACCGGGCCGTCGCGGACCTGCTCGGCGAGGGTGCGCGGCAGCTCAGTTTCGGATGTCGGGACAATTTCGCTCGGTTGTCCAAACTGCAGTTCTCCGCTGATCGCTGGTTCCTTACCGGGAACGCGGGGACGATGCTGGATCCGATGTTCGCCACCACATCCTGGCTGTTCACCGAGAACAACAAGCTCATCGGTGAATACATCGGCTCGGATATGGCCGGGAAACGCGACGAGATCGACGGCATGGTGTTCCATTTCGATATTCGGCTCCGCAGCCGGTACGAGAAGTTGTTGAACACGCCCGGTAGCTATCTCTTCCGCGGTTCGTTCGACGCGTGGTCGGCGTGGATCGCCCTGCGCACCCGGGTCTACTACAACCGCATCGTCCCCGACGCGCTCGAAGACCACCGCATCGTGTTGAAGTTCTCCCGTACTCACCCCGTCGGCTGCGACTGCGAGAACGTCGTGATGAACGGGAAGCTGTCGCGGCTGCTCACCGCCGCGGACCGGCTGACCGAGGAATTCGTTGCCATACTCGACCAGGCCGGGCAGTACTACGACCACAACGAGGGGGCGTACCTCGATTCCGCCGGTTATGACCAGGACCCGTCGTTGATGGCCAAGGTGTACGAACCACGGGACTGGCAACTGGAGGCGCAGGAGGATGTCCGCGCGTACGCGATCTTCTGCGGCACGCTGGTGCACCGGCTCTGCGAGCTGACGGGCCGCCCGTGGAGTGAGGAAGCGTTCTGCGGTGTGCTGAATCTCGACTGGGACAGCGGGCAAAAGCTGTCAGAGATCTTCGAGTCGACAGTCCGCGAATCGGGTGCGCAGGCGGTCAGCTAAGCGGCGCATTCCGGCTCAGAATCGAGATCTCTATGAGTACAGTGCCTTCGCCGGCGGCCGAGGAGGCGCCGGTGGAACTATCTGGCAGACTGCATTCTCTGGACGCGCTGCGCGGAATGGTGCAGTTGGGCGGGGTGGCCTTCCATACCACGTTGTCATTCATCCCCGGATTCGCGTATGCGGGGTGGGTGGCGGCAGATCGCAGCCCAAGTCACTTCCTGGGATTGCTTGCATTCATTATTCATATGTTCCACATGCCAACCTTTTTCATGCTTGCCGGATTCTTCGCCCGGATGCAGTTGCGGCGCAACTCGAGCAGCCGTGACTTTCTACGGTCGCGTGCCAAGCGTATTTTGCTTCCGCTGCTGTTCGCCTGGCTGGCCGTCCTGCCGTTGATAGCCGTTCTGGTCATCGTGCGGGAGCGGACCGGCCATCTGCACAGCGTCGTTCACAAACACAATGTCGTGCCGTTCCCGTTGGCGCACTTCTGGTTCCTTTGGCTCCTGTATTGGTTCCTGCTGATCACCACGGGGCTGTACGGACTGTTCACTATATTTCCGCGGGCCGGTCAGTTCGTTCGGGCCTCCGTGGAAGCCGTTTTCAACGGGATCACCCGGTTGCATATCGAGCCTCTGGTGCTGGCGGTTCCGGTGACGCTGGGATTCCTCTGTTATTCACCGTGGTTCCTGTGGGGCGGATATCCAGCACCGGTAATGGATCTCGTACCACAGCCGCCGGTACTCATCGGCTACGGGACGGCTTTCACGCTCGGGTGGTTCGCGCATAAGAACATGCATGTTCTACTGTCCTGGCGGGCGCGTTGGCCAACATATCTGCTGCTCGCGATCATCGCCACCACAGCGGTGTCAGCGACTGGAAGGTTCGTACCCAGCGCATTTCTTGCGACGGTGGACGGCTCGCTGACGATGGTGCCCATGGAGGGTGGTTCGAAACTTCTGTACGCGTTTGGGTATTGCCTGGCGAGCTGGCTATGGGTGCTTGCACTCGTCGGTCTCGCGCAGCGTCTCATGTCCGGATTCAGCGCATGGCGCCGGTACCTGAGCACCGCCTCTTACTGGATATATCTCACCCACGTACCGCTGGTGATGGCACTGCAGGTGGTCGTAGAGGGCTGGCCCTTGCATTGGAGTGTCAAGTTCGCAATGATCCTCGTCGCGACATTGTTCACACTGTTGGTCAGTTATCACTTTTTGGTGCGGCCCACTTTTGTGGGCGAGCTGCTGAACGGACGTCGGTATCCGATCGGTTCGGGCAGATCGACCCGTACGGAATAATGTACGCAAGCCTGACGCGGGATACGGCCTTTGTCGATGAATGCAATAGATGAGGGCTTAGAAAGGATCTCGGAATGGTTAGGATTGTCCGCCGAATCGACGGCCTCACATACGAGTTCGTCGGCCAGAAGTCTGCGGGTGGATATCTCTTGTAAACGTACCGACCTAGATTTATGGCGCCGTCGAATGCCTGGCTACGGCTGGGGGGCGTGTACGACGGGAGCAGTGCCGAGTAAGCCCTTCGCCGACCCTGGACATGGCGAATATCCTCCAGGAGGGATGCGGGTCAGTGACAAAGGGGACCGGGCGCGCTCCCTTCGGGGAGATTTCCTTGTCGATCAACTCGTTGGCTCCGGTCGGTTGCCTCCCGATTTTGTAGGGTGTGATATTTGTGTACAAGAACAATTCAAATAAAGGTTACGAGTGGAGGGATACCGCGACTAGCCTGGCAACGCTTGCTGCCGACATGTTGACTCGTGGTTTCACGAAGCTCCTGATACCATTCTCTTTTGCGCAGGCAGCAGAATCGGTCACCCCCTTCCATTTGTCTCCATCAGGCTGGTGGGTATGGCCGCTCGGCCTGGTGGTAACTGATTTATGCTACTACTGGGCGCACCGGGCCGATCATCAGATTCGAATTCTTTGGGTCGCACATAGCGTGCATCATTCCAGTCGATACTTCAATCTATCGACTGGAATGCGTCGCCCATGGCTGTATCCAGGAATATTTACCCTGCGCGGTCTGGCATTTGTGCCAGCGGCGATGATCGGTTTTCCTGCTTGGATGATCGGTCTCTCGTACGTAATGGTGTTTTTTTATCAGATACCAGTGCATACGGAGCGTATCGGCGTGTTGCCGGGGCCTGTGGAGTTCATCTTCAATACGCCTTCACACCATCGCGTGCATCATGGTTCGAACGCTCAATATCTGGATCGGAATTTCGGAGGGATCCTGATCTTGTGGGATCGCATTTTTGGAACCTTTACCGCCGAGCGTGAGCCTGTTCTTTATGGAACGGTTCATGATGTTGACTCATTCAACCCCTTAGTGGTCAACTATGGTGAGCTCGTCTCCCTTGTGAGGGACGTTCGGAGTTCGAGCAACTGGTCAGCCCGGCTGCGGCACGTGTTGGGCCGTCCAGGCTGAAGCTGAGTAGCGCCTTTTCAATCAGCCGATTGGAACGTCGTGGTGCCCATGGTGACCAGGCGACGACCACGAAAAGCGGGAGTAGCGGGCTTGGTGCTCCAGGCGGTGGCCCGTTTCGTTACCGGGCCAGACGGAATAGAATGACCAGGGATCGAAATGCATATATCAACGCACGGATCGAACTCGGAGAGGGCTTTCGGGAGCAACTCGCTGCTGATCACGAGCGACTTGTTTCGAACAGCAATGCGGGCTCACTCGTCTGGGGTAACCATCATCACTATGAACTCCGCATCCGGGCCGACTGGATTCACGGCAAGCTCCGTGGCCTCGGTCTCGCTCGAGCCGCCGCTGATTTCTTTCAATATCTCTAATAGATCCACCTGTCTGCGAGCAATGCAACTGACCGATTCTGTCCTCATACATTTCTTGAGCGACCAGCAACGACACCTTGCGGAGCGGTTTTCGGGCAGAATTACCGAGCGATTCTCGCCGGAGACGGAATGGTCGCATCTGGCTTCCGGAGAACCACTTCTCGCGGGAACTCGAGTCTGGCTCCGAGTTGGCGTCCAGCAAAGAATTCCAGCTGGTGATCACACAATAATTCTTGGACTTGTACGGGACCTATCGGTACCGTCTGATGGCAAGTTATTGCCTGCGCCTCTCATCTATCAGAACGGGAAATACCACGGCGCTGTGCCCTTGCCGCCGAGTGACCCGACCGCGTCGAGCCACGGGTAGTTTTGTTCAGTAACGCCGGAAGACGAAGGTGTAGACGGTGGCACCGACGGCGTCGATCAACTGCCCGAGTTCGGTGGGTAAGAGGCCATGCCGACCAGGATTCGGTGCCGACGGATGGCTTGAGCCGCAAATTCTTGGATGCGTACCAGATCGGCAGTGCTGGTGGCGGACTCGGCGACGCCGGACCGACCGGCACCGCGAGCTCGGCCATCGCCCGGTCCTACTCCAGAACGTTGATGGTTGCCCGATGGCTGCGGCGAGCCGGTACCGCTGTATTCCCCTGATCTTGCCCTACTCGACTACATCGAACATGCAGACCGAATGGTCTTATATGTGTCAGGCAGGGAGTAGGGGTCGCCGCGGCTCGGCGGCACGTGGATGCGGGAGGTCGGTCAGCGGAGTCGGGAGGGTGCTGTGAGGCGTACCACTGCAGGGCTTCGCGGAGAGCTTCGGCCTGCTGCCGCGCCAGTGTGGTCTTCGGCAATCCGGATCTCGCAGACCGCATCGAGTGGCGGGCGCTGCAATAGGGCTCCGTTGGGAGGCGGCTCGGGCCGATCGCCTGGGTCCGGCGCACTTCATCGGAGTTGGCCGACGGAGGGTCAGCGGCGACGGCTCGCGGCGGTGTTTGACCGTCACCCGGTTCGGGTAACAACCCTATGACCCGCATCGACGTGCGGGCCACAGGGCTGCTCATGTGTGCGCCCCCGGCAGGAATCGAACCTGCGACCTAGGGATTAGAAGGCCCTTGCTCTATCCAACTGAGCTACGGAGGCAGCGGTTTCCACCATGGCCGATATCGGCGGTGGTGTCCAGCGCGGAAATTATAGCGACTGTCCAGAAACTAGATTCTTAGCGTCAGCAATATTCCCTATACCTCAGTCGAGCAGGACAGCGAGAGTCAGCAGGGTGGCCAAGGTCACTTCGACGATGAAGTAGAACCAGACCGGGTAGAAAGCGGACGCGGGCTCGGTGAACGAGGACCAGATCCGGCCGAACGCCATCCCGCCCAACGCGGCGGCCACCGCGATGCACACCCCGAATCTGAGGTCGCCGACATCGGCGGCAGCCAGCCCGAGGACAACGGCCACGGCGATGCCGAAGCCGCCGTAGACCGCGCGGACTTCGGCGTGCGCGTCGGCTCGATCGGCGAGCATGCCGACCGTGTCGGCGAGCTGGCCCGGGCGAAACAGTCCGTAAATGCCCATGGCGGCGAAGAACAGCGCCACGACGGCAATCAGCACGACCGACATCCCACCTCCGTGATTCGCGCCTACCTTATCTCCATCGAGCGGCTCGAGCCCGCTCCGCCCACGCCCGACCGACACAACTACGCTGAGTCGTATGTCGTCACCGCAGGACCCGCCCCTCGCACCCGCTGAGCCGGACGTCCAGCGGGCGGCTTCGGCGGGCAACTTCGCCGTCGTGACCGCATTCGCGGGAGCCCTCGCCGCCGTCGTCGCGGCGCTGGTGGTCGGCCTCTCCGCGGCGCAGGCGTTGAGCCTGCTCGGCATCCCGGATCCGGGTCCGCTGACCACCTACGGGCTGCCCGCGACCCGCGCGCTGGCCGATCTCGCCGCGGCGCTGACCGTCGGCTCGCTGCTGTTCGCCGCGTTCCTGGTGCCGCCGCAAGCGGACGGACTGTTGGACGTAGGCGGCTACCGCGCGCTGCGGCGGGCCTCGAATTTCGCGGTGCTCTGGGCGTGTTGCGCCGCGCTGCTGGTCCCGCTGACGGTGTCGGACACCACGGGCCAGCCCGTCTCCGACGTCTGGCGTCCGGAACAGCTGTGGCGGGCGATCGGGCAGGTGGATCTGGCCGAGGCCTGGCGCACCACGGTGATCTTGGCGCTGATCGTGGCGATCGGCTGCCGTCTCGCGCTGCGCTGGGGCTGGACGCCGCTGCTGCTGGGCGGCGCGATCGTGACCATGATGCCGCTGGCGCTGACCGGGCATTCGTCCTCGGGCGGCTCGCACGACATCGCGACCAACAGCCTCATCCTGCACCTGGTGTCGGCGGCGGTCTGGGTGGGCGGCTTGTTCGCCGTGCTCGCGCACGCGCTGCGCGGCGGCGCGCACACCGACGTCGCGGTCCGCAGGTTCTCGCTCACCGCGACCATCGCGTTCGTGGTGATCGGCGTCAGCGGCGTGATCAACTCGTGGGTGCGCGTGCCCTTCGACGAACTGTTCACCAGCACCTACGGGCGTCTGGTGCTCGCGAAAGCGGTGGCGTTGATCGTCCTCGGCGTCATCGGCTACTTCCAGCGCCGCGCCGCCGTGCCCGCACTAGCGGCGAACCCGAGCGATCGCGCCGCCCTCATTCGTTTCGGCGCGGTCGAGGCGCTGGTGTTCGCGGCGACCATGGGTTTGGCGGTCGGGCTCGGCCGCACGCCGCCGCCACCGCCGACGACCGTGCCGTCGCCCGCCGAGGTGGAACTCGGCTACGACCTCGCGGGCCCGCCGACGGTCGCGCGGCTGCTGTTCGACTGGCGCTTCGACCTGATCTTCGGCACGGCGGCGATCGTGCTGGCGGTGCTGTATCTGCTCGGCGTCCGGCGGCTGCGCTCGCGCGGCGATTCGTGGCCGGTCGGCAGGACCATCGCGTGGCTGTCCGGCTGCGCGCTGCTGCTGCTCGCGACGTCGTCGGGGATCGGGCGGTATTCGCCCGCGGTGTTCAGCGTGCACATGGGTCAGCACATGGCGCTGTCCATGCTCGCGCCGATCCTGTTGGCCCTCGGCGGCGCGGTGACGCTGGCGTTGCGTGCGCTGCCGCCCGCGGGACGCACCGGCGCACCCGGTCCCCGGGAGTGGATCATGGCCGCCGTGCACAATCCGGTGTCGCGCTTCCTGACCCATCCGATCGTGGCCTCGGTGATCTTCGTCGCCGGTTTCTACGCGCTGTACATGGGCGGCATCTACGACACCTTCGTCGACTCGCACGCGGCCCATCTGCTGATGAACATCCACTTCCTGCTCAGCGGCTACCTCTTCTACTGGGTGGTGATCGGCATCGATCCCAAGCCGCGCCAGGTGGAACCGCTCACCAAACTGGGCATGGTGTTCGGCTCGCTGCCCTTCCACGCGTTCTTCGGCGTCGCGTTGATGAGCATGACGACGGTCATGGGCGGCTGGTTCTTCCGCAGCCTGGATCTGGGCTGGAACAGCGACCTGCTCGGAGATCAGCGCACCGGCGGTAGCCTTGCCTGGGCGAGCGGCGAAGTGCCGTTGGTCGTGGTGATGCTTGCACTGCTCATCCAGTGGTCGCGCAGCGACGAACGGATGGCGAAGCGCATCGACCGCGCCGCCGACCGCGACAACGACGCGGACCTGGCCGCCCACAACGCCATGTTCGCCGAACTGGCGAAACGTGACGGAGAGGTACGCAAGTGAGTGAGACCGCGCCGCCGGGGCTGCCCCGGCCGTGCGACCGCGGGGTGCGGTCTTGAATCCGAGTGAGAACGGTGGGGGCGGCGTGGCGGTCGCCGAGCACTGCAGGCAGGTGTATCGCTCCGATGTGCGCGCGGCGCGGCGGCGGTTGGCGGGACGGATCAGGAAGACGCCGGTCTTCCACACCTCGGTGGCGGGGCCCGACGGTCCGGTACCGGTCACGCTGAAACTCGAATCCCTGCAGCACGGCGGCACTTTCAAGGTGCGCGGCTGCCTCAACGCGCTGCTCTCCGCGACGACGCGGACCGACCAGGTGATCATCGCGTCGGCGGGCAACGCGGGGATCGCCGCCGCGCTGTCGGCGGCCTGGCTCGGCAAGGCGTGCACGGTGGTCGTTCCCGAGTCCGCGCCGCACACCAAGGTGGCCGCGATGTGGTCGCACGGCGCCGAGGTGCTCTGGCACGGAACGACCTACGCGGAGGCGGCCCGCTACGCCACCGAGCTGGCGGCCGAGCGCGGCGCGCTGCAGTTGCACGCCTACGACCTGCCCGCGGTGGTCGCGGGCGCCGGAGTGGTCGGTCTGGAGCTCGAGGATCAGGTGCGCGGCAAACCGCCGGTGCTGGTCGCGGTCGGCGGGGGCGGGCTGGTCGCCGGGATCGCGGCGGCGGTGGGGCGCCGTCAGCAGGTGGTGGGCGTCGAGCCGGTCGGCATGCCCGCACTGCACGCCGCGCTGCTCGCCAACCGGCCGGTGGATGTCGGCAGGCCGGGCATCGGTCTCGACGCGCTCGGCGCGACCAGGGTCGGGGAGATCGCCCTCGACATCGCGCGGCGCTACGACGTGCCCTCGCTGCTGGTCGCCGAGGAGGCGATCGCCACGGCACGCGAGTATCTGTGGCGCGAATTCCGGATCGTCGTCGAGCTGGCGGGCGCGAGCGCGCTGGCCGCGATCATGAGCGGCGCGTACACACCCGCGCCGGGAGAACGGCCGGTCGTCGTGCTGTGCGGCGGCAACACCGACCTCGCCGCCCTCTGACCCCGTCCTCGCGCGGTGTCGCGAAGCCGGGTCGCCCACGGCCCTGACGCGTAGATTTGGCGAAAGGTGCAGGTAGGCCCGGCCGACGATCCGAGGAGGAGCCCTGATGCTCGACACGGTGGACGAAGCCCTGCGCGCGCTGGTCGGCGCGTTGAACCTGGAACAGAAGGTGCGGCTGCTGACCGGCGCCGACCTCTGGTCGACCGTGGCGGAGCCCGCGATCGGGCTGCGGTCGATGATGCTCTCCGACGGGCCTTCGGGCGTGCGCGGCCCGATTTGGGACGAACGCGACCCTTCGCTGAACCTCCCCTCGGCGACAGCGCTCGCGGCGACCTGGGATCTGGACCTGGCCCGCCGCTACGGCGCCGCCTCGGCGAGCGAGGCCAAGCGCAAGGGCGTCGACGTGGTGCTCGGCCCGACGATCAATCTGCAGCGCAGCCCCCTGGGCGGCAGGCACTTCGAGGCGTACTCCGAAGACCCGCTGCTCACCGGCGAACTGGCCGCGGCCTACGTGCGCGCGGTGCAGGAACACCGCGTCGCCGCGACGCCGAAACACTACGTGGCCAACGACTTCGAGACCGAGCGCTACACGGCCGACGTCGCGCTGGACGATCGCGCGCTGCACGAGCTGTATCTCGCGCCGTTCGAGGCGGCGGTACGGGCGGGCGCGTGGCTGGTGATGTCGGCGTACAACTCCGTTCGCGGCGTCACCATGTCGGAGAACCCGCTGCTGACAACGCCGTTGCGCACCGCGTGGGGTTTCGACGGCGTCGTGGTGTCGGACTGGACGGCGGTGCGCAGCACCGAGGCCGCGGCCAAGGCCGACCAGGACCTGGTGATGCCGGGCCCGGTGGGGCCGTGGGGCGCGAAGCTGGTCGCGGCGGTGCTGTCCGGTGCGGTGCCGGAGGCCGCGATCGATGCGAAGGCGCTGCGCCTGCTGCGGCTGGCGCAGCGGGTCGGCGCGCTCGATCTGTCGGATTCCGCCCTGCGCGACAACGGCTTCGACACCGCCGCTGTGGCGTCGCACGGTGGTGTCGCCCTGCGGAATATCCCCGCGCGGGAACCGAATTCGGTTCCGAACGGGCCTGCGGGCGCGGACGTCTCGGACCGCGAGGGGCGCGAACTCGCCCGCGAAGTCGCGGCCGCGGGCATGGTGCTGCTGCGCAACACCGGCGAATTGCCCTGGCCGAGTTCGGGTCCCGGTTCACTCGCGGTGATCGGTGAGGCGGCGATCTGGCCGCGCACGCAGGGCGGCGGCAGCGCGACGGTGGTCCCCGCCGAGGTGATCGGTCCGGTGGACGGGCTGCGCGCCGCGCTGCCGGACGCGTCCGTCACGGTGCATCCCGGCGTGCCCACGCAGACCGGCATCCACGCGCTCCCGCTCGGTTCGATGACCGATCCGCAGACCGGCGAACCCGGGTTGCGCGCCCGCTTCCTCGATGCCGACGGCGGCGAGCTGCTGAGCGAGCAGCGGTACGCGGCACAGCTGGTCTACCTGGGCACGGTGCCCGCGGGTGCGGCCACGCTCGAGCTGAGCACGGTGTACCGGCCCGGCCCCGACGAACCCGCCGCGGTCCGGCTCGGCATCGCCGGGGTGGGCCGGATACGCATGGAGATCGACGGCGCCGAGGTCATCGACACCCTGCTCGTCGGCAGCGGCGAACCACTCGGCGCCGCGCTGCTCAGCCCTGGTGTCGCCGCGGTGCCGGTAGCCGCCGACCGTGCACGGCCGCTCACCGTCACCGTGCGCCAGCAGCTCGAAAACGATGCCGTGGCAGCGGGTCTGGTCGCGATCACGCTGGGCACCGAGGCGGCGCAGATCGATCCAGGGGACGCGATCGCCGACGCGGCCGCGCTGGCGGGCGCCGCCGACACCGCCGTCGTCGTGGTCGGCACCGGCTCGCAGACCGAGAGCGAGGGTTGCGACCGCAGTACGCTCGCGCTCCCCGGTGCGCAGGACGATCTGGTGCGCGCCGTGGCGCGGGCCAACCCGCGCACCGTGGTGGTGGTGAATTCCGGCGGACCGGTGCTGCTGCCCTGGCGCGACGAGGTGTCGGCGGTGTTGCTCACCTGGTTCGGCGGCCAGGAGGCGGGCCACGCGCTGGCCGACGTGCTGCTCGGCCGGACCGAACCGGGCGGCAGGCTGCCCACCACCTGGCCCGCCACCGAGGCCGACGTGCCCGTCCTCTCGACCACGCCGGAGGACGGGGTGCTGCGCTACACCGAAGGCATCCACATCGGCTACCGCGCCTGGCTGCGCGCCGGCGTGACTCCGGCCTACCCGTTCGGGCACGGGCTCGGTTACAGCACTTGGGAACTCGCCGATCTCGCGGCGTCCGCGCCGCAGCAGGACGGGACGGTGGCGGTGACGCTCACCGCACGCAACACCGGCGGGCGGGCCGGGAAACAGGTTGTCCAGGTGTACCTGTCCCGTCCCGATTCCGCGATCGAGCGGCCCGTGCGGTGGCTGGCGGGGTTCGCCACCGTGTCCGCGGCGGCGGGAGCGTCGGTGCCGGTGCGAATCGCCCTGCCACCGCGGGTGTTCGCGCACTGGGACGGGGGCTGGCGGACCGAGCCGGGTGCGTTCACCGTGCACGCGGGGACGAGCGTGGTGGATCTCCCGTTGCGCGCGTCGGCGGTGGTCGGCGCGGACCGGTAGCCGGTGCCGGTGCGGCGGCACGAGCGAAGCGCCGGATGTCCACACACGGGTGAGTTGTCCACAGGCGCGAAACAGGGGGTTCCTTCACACCCTGTGCCGGGGCGAGGCTGGATACGCCCTCGCGGAGGGGGAGGAGACACCCGGAGCATCCGCACCGGGTCCGACAGGTGAAGGGGCGTGATCATGTACGAAGCGATGGCGACGGTGGTCGGTACCGTGGTGACCCACCCGGTCAAGCGGGACCTGAGCAATGGCGAACAGGTGCTCACCTTCCGGATGGCCAGCAACTCGCGCAGGCTCGACTTCGCGACGGGGGAATGGGTCGACAACGGAACCCTGTAGTTCATACTGCCCACATGAGTTACGCGGGACTACGCGCCGTCGTCGGCGCTCGGGTGTCGGTGTTGAAGGATGAGGGCAAGGTTTCGCACCTTGCCCAGCACGAGACCGGCGGGAACTGGGTAGAAGCACAGGGCGCGACGGTTGTCGGCGCGTTTGAAGACCTCGACGTGTCCGCCTCAGTCTCGCCGTTCGATCGGCCGGACCTGGGACGCTGGTTCAAGGAAGAGTCCGCCGACTCGTTCGACATCTTGGTGTTCTCCAAGATCGACCGTGCGTTCCGGTCTACCCGGCACATGTTGAAGGTTGCGGAGTGGTGCGAGGAACACAAGAAAATCCTTGTGTTCGCCGAAGACGGGCTAGTCCTGAACTACATGAACCCGAAGCCGGGCATTGAGGGGATGCTTGCTGAGCTGTTCGTGTACATAGGTTCGTTCTTCGCTCAGCTTGAGCTGAACCGGTTCAGCACCCGCACTAAAGATGGTCACCGGATCATCCGGCAGACCGACCGATGGGCGTACGGCATCCCACGGTTCGGGTTCAAAACCGCCCCTCACCCGTCCGGCAAGGGCCGGTGCATCGTCCAGGACCCAGCAGCACAGCAAGTGCTCCACGACCAGATCAAGCCCCGGCTGTTCGCCGGGGACTCTCTGACGTCGATCATCTCGCATCTGAACAAGTGCCCTCACGAACTGCGGAACGAGGAATGTCCGGGTCCGTGCCAAGGGTCTGCGGTACTGACTAGCTTGGAGCGGTCCCGTGTCGAGTCGGGTAAGCCTCGGCTACGCCGGGAACCGTGGACGCATTCAGCGCTTCTCGGGATTCTCACCAGCCATGGCACGCAAGGCATCAAAGTGGCTTCGGACGGGAATCCGGTCCTGACTGCGGATGGTTCCATGATCCAGATGGCAGATCCGTCGTTTACTGATGACGAGTGGGACCGCATCCAAACGGAGGTTGTGAAACGTCGGCAGTCTGGCAAGAGGCGGGTCAATTCGGACAATCCGATCCTCGGTGTCGGGTTCTGCGGCAAGTGCAAACGCCCACTGTCCCAACACATTCCGACGAAGAAGATTCGGCATGACGGGTACTTCCGGTGTGGGAACAAGCCCGACCAGCGCTGCAAAGTCCTGGTTCGTGCTGACGTTGTGTTGCCGTTCTTAGAGGAAGCGTTCTTAGACCACTACGGCCCGCGCCCGGTTACCCGGCGCGTGCTCGTCCCCGGCAGTGACAACCGGGCAGAGCTGGAACGGGTGACGGACGCAATCCAGCGTCTACGGGATGAGTCCGACGCGGGTCTGATCGTCACGCCGGAGGACCGGGCGCAGTACATCGAGCGTTTGAAGGGCCTCACGGCCCGTAGGGCGGCCCTAGAGGCTTCCCCGGTCACTGCACCGAGGTACGAAGTCGAGACGACCGGAGAGACGTACGCAGACGCCTGGGCGCGGTTGGATGCGATTGGTCGTCGGGACATGTTGAGGGATGCCGGTTTCCGGCTCGAGGTGTATTCGAAGTATGAGATGAACCTGTTCGACACCGGCGACACCGGAGACGGCTATCGGGAATGGTCGGAACGTACACAAGCCGGGTACGTAGACGAGACTTCACGGGATGGGGAGCGCTACACGCGCACCGAGGCAGAGGGATGGTCGTTCACCACGGAAGAGGACGGAACCGAAACATGGTCCAAGATGGGCAAGGAGAACCCGAAATGACACGGCTTGTTGACCGAGCGATGTACATCATCGCGGAGACCAGTGGAACGGCAATCAATGTGTTCAGGTCTCCGATCGTTCGAGACCAAGACGTACTGTTCCAGCCGGTTCGAGAGCACATCCGCCAGCACGGGCTAGTGCTGGCATGGTCGGAGACGTTCGAAGATTCAGGTTGGATGTTCGGGGAGCTCATTGCAGAGATCTACACCACGCCCGATAGGCGGGCCGACATCATGGACTGTGAGCTTCACTCTGACGTGTTCGAGGCTTGCGGGATATGTAATCACTTCCACGATCTGGATGCGAAACATCAGATGGCGGAACCCGGCGACTGTGCTGCGTGCATCGGTTTCCATCGCTGAGTCCTGGACCAACAGAAATAGCCCCCAAGCTTGCGGAACCGATCCGCTGGCAAGGGGGCATTTTCGTGTTACACGCTGCGCTGACTGATTCCGTCATCGGCTACCGGCACACGCTTAGCCGCTAGCCGCTCCATGACCTCATCTAGCGGCGTCTTGGGCTTAGGTCGACTCGGTGCTTCTAGCTCCTCGATGCGCTCTAGCACCTCCGCAAGCGTCTTAGCCAGTCCCGCCGCCGCGTAATCCGGCGCGGTATTCATCCTTCGAGTTAGGTTGTCGCGTACATCGCGCAATCGGCTCAGATGGTCACTCATTTACTCACCTCATTTCATGGAAGATCAACTAGACGAATCTGGGCATAAGCTTCGGCTTGATCCAGAATCCTAAGGCGTTTAGCCCCTCGGAAGATCTTCCTAAGCTCGGAAGCGGCTCGGGGGTCGCCTTTGCGGTAGCGCTGGCCGTAATCCCGAGCCTTGCCGATCAAAGCGCTATCGCCTAGCGCCTCATAACCATTGCTTGAATATCCTGTGTCCATGTCTTCCGATTCTGTAGATAACGGTTTGGTAAAGGTCTTCGCTCGGTACCAGTGGGCGGATTTTCTCCCGCAGGTTGCGGGTTTTTTCTGGAAATGAACGGGGGTACGCGCCCGGTGCCCTGGGGTGGGCCTGACATAGGGGGAGGGGGAGCATGTCCCTGGGGTACCTATGCCTTGATTGGAACCCTGGACATGAATAAAGCCCGCTAGCTTCAATGCTGCGGGCTTTTCACGTGTCGGGGCAACTCTGGTATACCCTTAGATATTCTGAGGGCTTAGAAAGGCAGGATTCCGAACTGGTACGGAAACGGCCTGTCGAACCGTGCAGCTTCCTCGGCACGGCGGTACTCATCAGGCACAGGGTTAGAGCCCCAATCCGCTTGTATACCCCCGCTGTTAACAGTGAAGGTGCCACGCAGTGCGCCTGGATACCAAAGCCTGAACTGTTTAACTAACTCGGGGTCCGTGTCTTCACGAACCAGAGCTAAGCCAGTGAACCTAAGCCGTGAGTATCTAAACGACTCACGGGTTACATCCTCAGCGTCTACGTACTCGAGGCCTAAGCCCTCGCAGTTAATAAGCAACGGACGATTATCCAGTCGGGACAACGGGCCATATACCGGTATTGGAACAGCGCCCGGCAGTGCAGGCGCTATATGTTCTCCTGCCGATATCATCCACAGCGGATACAACGTGGTAGACAAGCACCAGCCACATACACAGTTCTCGGCTGGCGCTGGATGTGCCCGCGTGCCCCAATCGTCTGTAGCTCTACCGAGCTTCCTCATCGAATGCAGGTATTCACGACTTCGAAATCCAGGAACACTCAGACGAACACACTCGGCTGGTTGAGTGGACTCACCTACGCCGAAGTCAAACCCGGTTAGCCGTCCTGAGGGTTCGAGACCGTTAAGCCTCCACCCGGTCATGCGAGCGGGTTTGCCTCAGTACCTAGGTAGTCCCAACCGTCCATAAGGTCACGGGTGAAAGGATCAACGTAAACCGGCTTAGCCGGTGCGGGCTCCGGCTCACGCTCAGTCCAGGGCTTGGCATCTTCAAGGTTGGTAACGGCCCTAATCGGCAAACCAAGCTTGATCAGTGCCAGCCAATCGAACCCCAGCGGTACAACGTCCTCACCATAAAAACCCTCGTGGTCTACCAGGTATCGGAGTAGGCCAGACCGAGAACCAACCGGAGAACCGGCTAGCTGTGCGGCGGTATGAAGTGCAGGCACCAGGGCAGATAGTTCATGGGCAAGTGAGTTTCCGTTGGTCCAGGCTTCCTGAGCCTTCTTGGACATGGTGAACACGTCAGCCATACCCAGGGACGGATCAACAGTATTCACCGCATCGGCGAACTGAACCGCAATTGTGTTGAACTCGGCAGCCAGCTTGGACCAAACATCGTCAGCAATTCCCGCATAGATTTCCTTCAGCTTAGCATAACCCGCGCGGGTGACTTCATCGGCAATACCGTAACCATTATCAGCCTCAGCGATAGCCATAGCGCGAAGCTCGGACAGTTCCTCATCTGAAACATCCGAACCAGGATTGCCAATAGCCGCAACTAGCTTTGCTCGATACTGCTTCGGGCCGTCGAGTACGATTGTCATTCGACGCTGAATCTCGCGGTACTCATCCGGGAGCTTAACCCCGGCGTCCGTCAGAGTGCGGATATTGATATCCCAATGTGTGTCAACGCTCATTAGGTTTTCTCCTTTGTTCGGATTGATTACTGGCCCAGTGCCCGGCGTGTCAAGGCTTCATCGTCGTTCAACGCAATAGCCTTAGGACTAGGCGCGTGGTTCCTGGTCTCGAAACCTTGTTCAGCCGCAATATCGAGCAATGCTTGCCGAAGGTCACGACGGGACACAGCCGTACTTTGGTTGTCGTCCGCATCAGTCTCGGAGGTGTTCAGCGCCTCCATCAGAATCCGCTTAATATCCATGGTCACTTCCCATTCTGTTCTAGGTATTCAAGCTCGTCTGTGAGCTTGTCGAGCAATTCCCGAAGTTCACTCGGGTTGACGTAAATATGGTAAGGTTTAGACTCCCCGGTTTCGTCGCACACACGATGCTGGGCCAACATGGTGCGGAATCGACTATTTCGGAGTACCGCAACCTCAGCCATTGGTTCGCTGCTTCACAGACAAATCATGTAGAGCCTTTCTAGCCGACTTGTTAGCGGAGACTTTCCGCGTCCCCTGGGTCTGACGTTTCTTCCAACCCTGGTCATGCTTCTGCTTACCCATAAATATCTCTCCTAGGATCTCTCCACAGCTCTCGCGGCTCGGGCCGTGAGTACCTCCGGCACCACATCCGTTTGATTTCTTCCTCTGTGCAGGCTCGGCGGGAGGCTGCATACTCACCTGATGCAGATGCTCGCCATTGCCGGTAAGCCGCTTCCCTAGCCTCTGGCGTCCGAGCACGCCAATGCTCAGAGAAACCGGGGTTGTAGTAACCAGCTCTAGCCACGTTTGTTACACGCTCCAGTCGCATGATGCTTAATCTCAGAGGCGGTACCGCCGGAATGTGTCATGTACAAAGTCCGGCAGTACGGGCACTGAGACGAACCAGCAAGCGGAGACAGCCGACAAGTGCGGCATTTCTTAGCGCGTCGTGTCTCCAATCGTTCGCCGCACTCGCACCACTCAGAACTCACTTGACGCACTCCGCGGATCGCTTTTCTTGGAGTGCCGCTCTGCATCGGGCACGGTATTCGGCCAACTTGATTCGGTGGCATCTCTTGCAGTGGCCGGATGCGTATCGGTCGCCGGGCTTGTCTGTCGGGTGTCCTCGGGAACACACCAGCTTCATGGTTTAACCTTTCTCGATTGATAGGACCTGTCATATCTAGGCCAAAGAAAAACCCCGGTGCGAGAACACCGGGGCTTAACTTCGAACTAGGAGAGAACCTAAGACCGTTCGACCCGAATAGAGCAGAGAACCTAGCTGAGGGCGCAAGCGCCAGGGGTGTGCTTGTTCTTACCGCTCTACCAATAGGTAGAAAAGGAGACAAATTCGCAGCTACTTAGGAGTGAAATAGGACACGGCTACACGGTTCTTCGTCCGGCATAAACCGGACTCAGCCCGTGGGTAATCCACGGCAGTATCACCGGAGACAAAACGACCGCAACCACGAACCTCACTCGGCTTACCACGCTTACGCTGCCGTCGTTTCTGCGCGGTTTTCAGCTTGCGTTGACAATCCTCGGAACCACACACCAACCGGGGTTTGTCCGAGGACTGATCCAACACCGACCGGCAGAACACACACTCAGCCTTACGGGGCTTGCTAACCTTCTCCACACCCCAGCCACCCCGCTTCTTTTCTTCTCGCCACTCCTCTGCGCTGATCGGCTTGCACAGTGACGACTGAGGCAAAGGTGGGGTACCGGTGCCCTCTTGCCACAACCACCCGAAATCATCGGGTGGTTCAGGCTGTAGGGCTAGCCACTCGTCGGCTGACATCCAACGCTTAGTCATTACTTCTCTCCGAGGTATAAAGAAAGCCGCCTGATGGCTGACAGGCGGCTCAGAAACTGTTAATGGATTAATTGACTACCCGGCTATCGCCGGGCTTGCTTAGACAGCTGGATTTACTTCTAGAAGCCGGGACAAGTCCCGGCTAGCTAAGCTTATAGATTTGAGCTTTAACATATCTAGAACGAGCGGGGCCGTGCCCCGCCAGCTAGATATCTAAAGATTTGGAAGCTTTTCTAGCTAGCTTCTAAAGGCCGGGGCCACCAGAGCCCCGGCTAGATAGATTCTCCTGTTACTGCGGGCCGCTCGCGGCCCTGGAAGGGTTTAAGTGGGGGTATGAGGTGTGAGGTACGAACACCTCTATAGGGGGTATCCATATCCATATCCACAGCCTCTGACCTGCTGATTTCCTGAGGGCTGGATACGGCGGATATCCACTATCCGCGCCGCTTCCAAGTGGTTCCATCGCGCTCCAACAGCATACCAAGCTTGCCTTCCTGATTGAGCCACCTTTTGTACGAGTTGACCTTGCCTCCGAACTCGGGTTCTAGCTTCCGAGCAACATCCATAACGCTAAGACCCTGGCAGTTGGCAACGATCCAATCGGCCACCTCCGCGTTGTGGTCCAAGGTGGCTTTGCCCCGTGCCCTAGCGGCCCCCTCGGCGCTGGCTTTCAGAGCCTCTGCTGTCTTTACGTCGATAACCTCGAATCGAGCACCGGCACCGTGGTACAGCGTCATTTCGTACGGCTCAGCGTGATTGCCCATCAGCTTAAGCGTCACGTTGCCCCGCTTAGACCGTCTGACAAACACCCTCCACCGAACCGCCTGAGTAATATACGCCGAGCCCATCGGCGTCTCAGGCTTGAATCCGTTAACCCCTGCCTTGTCCGACGAGTGAGCCACGATGACGACCGGGATACCTGCGCGGACAAACAGACGAACCCCATCGAAGAACTTGCGTACCTCGGCATCGTCGTTGATGCTTCCGTTCAGTGTTTGGGCAAGGTTGTCAATTACAACGAAGTTATGCCCATCCGACATGACGCGCTCGTAGAGCGCCTGCCACATATCGGGAGTCCGCATAATCGGCAGGTGGTAGAAACGTACATCCGGTGCTTCATCCGCAGGCATCACCGTTCGGATGCGGGTGCTGTACTCCTGCGCTCCCATGTCGTCTGTCCAACAGACGGCGACCGAAAACGCCCGATCCTGCGGTACTGGCTTATTGAGAAATTCGGTGCCGATTGCTAGCGACTTGATCAGCGCTGAAACCAAGAATGACTTACCTACCTTGGCTTCACCGTAGATGAGTGTCGTCCCTGCCCCGATGATGTTCTCTACCACCCAGGTCTCTCCCTCATCAGCCAATTTCAGGGCCTCTGTGTATGTTGTCGTATCGAACTCGTAGGTCATTCGGTTTCTCTCTCGTGGGGTAGACTTGCTATGCCCCGGAGGTGCTAAGGACATCTCCGGGGCTCTTCATGTGTGATGGCTATACGGCTTGCCAGCAGGTCAATACCCGAACTGCACCGTTCGGGAGAATGTACGTTGTCTCTAATTCCTTGTCGGCTCGCCCGCCGAAGTGCTGGTGTGCATAACTCAGGTGAGCGCTTCCGTATCCGGGTCGATACGGCGTGAGTATCGATAGCGAACCCGAATCCTCGAGGTCTATCAGTGCTTCGAGCGTATCTCCGCCGAATGATTCGATATCGGTAACGCATCGTGCTGTTGCTGCCATTAGTGGCCTTTCGTCGTGGTCATTGAATCGGGCTATAGCCGTCGCACTTCCGCCGTAGTTGCGCGTGTCCGCTGCTGTCCCGTGGGTCTGGCTTGCCGGGTGACGTACTGCCCTTCACTCGGAGGTTCCTCGCCTCACTGTGTCCGATGGACACAGTTTGAGAGTAGCGGCGGAAGTTAACGTGTCAACCGGTGCTTAGGTCTCTAACCTGGGGCTTAGCTGTGGCTAAGCGTCCAGCTAAGCGTGTTTCTGCTGGTGTTAGCCGTGCGCCGAGGCTGAAGAATTTCGTTGAAAAAGTTTCAGACGTGCTGGCTTAGGTAGCTAGAACCGACCTAAGGACCGCTAGCGTCCTTCGGGGCCGCGCCGCCGCTCCAAGGCGGTCCTGATCAGCGCGCGAGCAGCCTCACCGGTCACGGACTGACCGGCCAGCACATCGAACGTTCGGTGATACACCTTGATCTCTCGGGGCTGCGTGATGTTCAGTTCTGCGGTTATCCCCTCAACAAGAACCGTCTTGTTGTCAAACATCAGAAAACTGGTTGTGGCAGTCTCGAAGGGTGCCATGAACGGAATGATTCCCAGTGTCACCCGTGGCATTCCTTGAACCGCCAACAACCTATCCAATTGTCCGATCATGGTCTGATCATCACCAACAGTGGTATACAACGCCTGCTCAGCGATGACGAAATGAAACAGGTGGTCACGCTGGTACAGGACTTGCTGACGTTCCATCCGTTTGGATACGCCCTCATCCAAGTCATTGGGTATCTGCTGGAACTCGATAACCTTCCGCAGAATGCCGGTAGCGTAGTCGGCTGTCTGGAGCAGACCAGGAATGAGAACAGGCTCAAACGACCGGATTATCTGAGCCTCAGACTCCCATTTGATCGAGGCTTGCTGACGGCGCTTGGTGCCGGTACCGAGAATCTTCCGCCATTCGAGGTACGCGGTATCTATGTTCTGACGGGTGGCGTGCAGGTCTGCTAACTGGTCTTCCGCGTTGCAGTCACGGCAATACGCCGAGATGTCATCCAGAGACGGACGTATCCGGCCGTACTCGATCTTAGAAACCTTGCTGGCATCCCAGCCATTACGGCGCGCAAGCTCAGCGCCGGACAGTCCAGCGGTAAAGCGAATCTCCCGAAGACGTGCCCCGAGAGATTCGCGCTGCTGATCAACGGAACCAGTCACCGTGTGACGTACTCCGAATACGGAACACCCAGCGACCAGAACCGTTCTTTCAACCTCCGGCAATAAGCGGCAATGTTCGGATCGGTGGTTACCGCTCCGGACCAACCTCCGGATTCCCCGAATGCCGAGTAGATAACTCTCTCGTCATCGAACAGCCAGAAATCATCTGGTGGCACCTCCCCGGCCAGATGCCGGGGCAGATACCTGATGCCTTCCCCTGCTTTGGTGTTGAGTTCGGCTACTCGCATAGAGAAGCGGGTGTAGTCGGTGTGGGGCTCCGTGACGATACGTACCCGCGTCACCGCTACGCCCCGGCTGGTCGTCTCCTGTACTAGCTCTGTCCACGGCTGGAACCATGCGTAGTCGTCTGGTTCGCCTGCCAGAAACCGCCGAAGCGGTTCGTGCTCGTTTGGCTCGGCGTACGAGTCGAGCACCTCGAGGTGAAACGCCTCCCGCTTGCAGGTCCGAAGTAGATCCGGAAACCCTTCATCGGGCACTAGCAGCACCGTAGAACGTCCTTTCAAGCTTGGGGACCTCGATAGCCGATTCGTCTTCGGCAAGGTCGAGCTGAGCCAGCGTCTCAGGCTCGGTCACTGGTCTGCCGGACAGGGTGAACGTGCCCCGGCCGGTGTCGGTCATAGCCGACCCGATGAACGTATCCGGTTCAGCGAACCCCGTTAGCAGGTGCGGGATTTCGACCGTATCGGGGTTGTCCGTCACCCAACCCTGAACCAGGTAACTCGCCTGATCAGTGGCGTACAACGACGGACACCCGTTGTTCGTGCTGCCACCTTTGCCAAGGAACCGTAACCGCATGACGTGCCCTCCTCCGGATTCGTGCACAATGCTGCACATACCAGCTCGATTATCGCCCATTGATGCATTCCCTGTACTGGCGATATGAAGTCCGTGCACGGTTGTGCATGATCCTGGCCGTCGTGCTCTGTGGCTCCCTAGCGTCTCTGTCCAAGCACGCGGCACCGGGTGAGTTCCAGTCACTAGGTCATCGGTTCGGCTGTTTCCTCGGTGCCGGGTGCTTGCCAACGGGAACAGGAGGGAAACCGTGCCGTTGCCGAAACGCACACCGAACGCCAAGCGTCCGTATCCGATCAGGAATGCGCGGCCGGAGTTGATCCAGCGCGTAGCCGAAGCGCTGAAACAGTGGGAGCACCCGAAGCGGGGGCCGCATGAGTGAGGTAATCCGGCCGATGCTGGAAGCGTTGTCGGCCCGCGCTGCGGTCCGCTCGCTCACGATTCGGCGCGTGAACCACTGGCCGTACGGGTGGGAGATGTCCAACCGTCACGCCGTGGTGTGCTCTGGGTCCTTGGAGAGGCTTGCGGAGTGGCTGGACGCTGCGGAGCGTCAGCCGTGATCACCCTCGGCTGGGTATTGGTGTTCGGGCTACCGGCAGCGGCGTTCATAGCCGCGCTGGTGTGGCCTGAGCGGATACCGAAGGACCGCACTGTGAAGGCAATCCGCGAACGGATCGAACACGAGGACGCGGGTACCGACTGAAGCCCGCTGCTTACGGAAGCACTGAGCGGCACTGGTCGCTTAGGTAGTAAAGGATGGGGGAATCCCTTGCACTACAACATTTCTCGAACCTTCGTCATCGTCGCGGTGCTAAGCGCAATGCTGCTGACTGGCACAGGCAACGTCGCGAGTGTCAGTCCTACCGAGGCCCGACGGCAGCTGTGTGACAACGGGTTCATCTTCACCCGGCCGACAGTCGTACCGCCGGACGTTCATGCAGACGCTTGGGCGAAATGCGACATGCCCCGCGAAGGCGATCCGGGTCTCACGCACGACTACTACCTGAGCTTGCAGCGGCTCAGTGGTTCCGGTCAGTGGGAATCCGTTGGTCAGCACGTCCGAACTCGGCTGGTGCCGTGGTCGCGTCAGACCCACACCGCGACGGCTCCGTGTGTGCCTGGAGTGTGGCGCATGTACGCCCAGGTGGTGGGTACGATCCAGGGCAGGCCATACGGCCCTATCGACACCATTTCCGGTACGCGTGATGTTTCGGCCGACGACTGCAAATAGGCGGATGACATGAGATTGCCGAACGGGCGGCGGTATGCCGACTACGACGGTCCGGTTACCATGCGCGATCACCTGACCGGCCTGTGGAGGGCAGCGACACGACCCCGGCCCCGGCGTTGGCTGAACCCGAAGTACACGCGTGGAGGCCACATGCTGAACCGGGAGATGGGTTGGTGGACAGTGCGCCCGATGCTCGGATGGCGTTCGCGTCGTTGGATCAGCAAGCCGACCTACGCAACCCGTGCCATCCCCGGCGATGATCTCAACACCGCACGGGACTGGATGCGGGCGGCACTGGGAATTGCATAGCTCCACCGAGAGGCCCCGGGAAACCGGGGCCTTTCTCCGTTCGACGGCATGGACGCTAGGAGCCTTGACTAGGACGCATGGGTGGGCAGTGGCGGTGACGGCACGCTGTTCCTCACGGTGACCTGCTGGCGTCGCCTGGTCGGCGGCGTGGACGCGTCGCTGCGCCGCGGCGACCCGGTGCTCGTCTACGGGCAGCTGCGTTCGCATGAGTACCGGACCAAGGAGGGCATCGAGCGGCGCGATCTGGAGATGCGGGCCACCGCGGTCGGCCCCGATCTGTCCCGCTGCACCGCGCGGGTCAGCCGTCGATCGGAGACCGGCGGCGGGCCCGGCTCGCTGATGCGGAATACTTGTGTCGGATCCAGCGCTGAAGACCGTGCACGCGTCGGCGAGGAATTGGGGGAGAGTGCCGCGACCGTGGCTTCCGCACCTTCCGGAAGCGCCGCACCCGAGCCCGTCGACGCCTGATCCCGCCCGTAGAACGTCGGGTGCGAGCACGGTGAATCCGGCGCGAGGATGCCCGCGTGCCGTGAGTGGCTCTGCTTCGTTCCACTGTTCCCGAGACCGATAGGCTTCCGCGTATGGCTGAGTTCATCTACCAAATGAAGAAGGTTCGCAAGGCGCACGGCGACAAAGTCGTGCTCGACGATGTCACCTTGAACTTCCTTCCGGGCGCCAAGATCGGCGTCGTCGGCCCCAACGGCGCCGGTAAATCCAGCGTGCTGAAGATCATGGCCGGACTGGACCAGCCGAACAACGGCGACGCGTTCCTCGCGCCGGGCGCGACGGTCGGCATCCTCCAGCAGGAGCCGCCGCTGAACGAGGAGAAGACCGTCCGCGGCAACGTCGAGGAGGGCCTCGGCGAGGTCAAGGTGAAGCTCGATCGCTTCAACGAGATCGCCGAGCTCATGGCCACCGATTACTCCGACGAGCTCATGGACGAGATGGGCAAGCTCCAGGAGTACCTGGACCACGCCGACGCGTGGGACGTGGACTCCCAGCTCGAGCAGGCCATGGACGCGCTGCGCTGCCCGCCGCCGGACGAGCCGGTCACCAACCTCTCCGGTGGTGAGCGCCGCCGCGTCGCGCTGTGCAAGCTGCTGCTGAGCAAGCCCGACCTGCTGCTGCTCGACGAGCCGACCAACCACCTCGACGCGGAGTCGGTGCTGTGGCTCGAGCAGCACCTGTCCCAGTACTCGGGCGCGGTTCTCGCCGTCACCCACGACCGGTACTTCCTGGACAACGTCGCGGGCTGGATCCTCGAGCTCGACCGCGGCCGGGCCCACGGCTACGAGGGCAACTACTCCGTGTACCTGGAGAAGAAGGCCGAGCGCCTGGAGGTGCAGGGCAAGAAGGACCAGAAGCTGCAGAAGCGGCTGAAGGAAGAGCTCGCGTGGGTGCGTTCCGGCGCCAAGGCTCGCCAGGCCAAGAACAAGGCTCGTCTCGGCAGGTACGAGGAGATGGCGGCCGAGGCCGAGAAGATGCGGAAGTTGGACTTCGAGGAGATCCAAATCCCGCACGGTCCCCGTCTGGGCAGTGTGGTCGTCGAGGTCTCGCACTTGGACAAGGGCTTCGGCGATCGCCAGCTCATCAAGGATCTGTCGTTCACCTTGCCGCGCAACGGCATTGTCGGCGTCATCGGTCCGAACGGTGTCGGTAAGACCACCCTGTTCAAAACCATCGTCGGACTCGAGCAGCCCGACAGCGGTGAGGTGAAGGTCGGCGAGACGGTCAAGCTGAGCTACGTCGACCAGAACCGCGCGGGCATCGACCCGACGAAGAACGTGTGGCAGGTGGTCTCCGAGGGCCTGGACTTCATCCAGGTCGGCAACCAGGAGATGCCCTCGCGCGCCTACGTCAGCGCGTTCGGCTTCAAGGGACCGGATCAGCAGAAGCCGGCCGGCGTGCTCTCCGGCGGTGAGCGCAACCGCCTGAACCTGGCGATGACGCTCAAGCAGGGCGGCAACCTGATCCTGCTCGACGAGCCGACCAACGACCTCGACGTGGAAACTCTCGGTTCGTTGGAGAACGCGCTGGAACAGTTCCCCGGCTGCGCCGTGGTCATTTCCCACGACCGCTGGTTCCTGGACCGCACCTGCACGCACATCCTGGCGTGGGAGGGCGACTCGGACAACGAGGCCAAGTGGTTCTGGTTCGAGGGCAACTTCGAGGCGTACGAGGCCAACAAGATCGAGCGTCTCGGCCCGGAGGCGGCCCGCCCGCACCGGGTGACGCACCGCAAGCTCACCCGCGACTGACACCCGTCGTCGGGGCGATCGCCGCGCGCATCGCCCCGACGCACGGCCGCTTCATCGAAGAAACTGCGGAGTAATAACCCGCGGGCCCGCGCTCGATCGAAGGAAATTCGGTCCTCTCCCTCTCGCCCGCGAAACCGGCTGCGGCGCACTTTCGTCTCGGCTTCGACCATGCGCGATTTCAGAAGGACTTAGTCCGCTGACGCGTATAGGGTAGGAACCGTGCATGCGCAGGCGCTGTCCGGGCAATGGGTCCTTCCCACCGCGATCGCGTCTACGTGACGTTGCCGGTCCGATCGGGTGCTGTGCCGAGATCATCGACCTCGGCAATTCAGCGGCGAACGCTCGGTATCGGTGAACACCCTGCAATTGGAAGGGAATTCACCCCCGCGCCAGCACGGCACAGTTACCCTCGGACCGGCGTCACTTTGTTGCGGAACCGAATCCGAGGGAGTTGGCGAAAAAATGACGGTCTCGTCCGAATTGTCCGGTGCGGCGTGGGTCGCGAGTTTGCCGCAGGCGCTGCGCGGTGATCTCGCTCCCCTCGAGGAGGCGTATTTCCGCCACGTCGACGCGGGCGATGTGGACTGTGCGATCACTGGCATCACCCAGATTTTCCGGCGACACCTGGAATTGGCCATGACGCGCCAGTCCGGGCGCGCCTTGGTCCGGGTCTATCACCCGGACGACGGGTCCGGGCTCGGCGCCGCGGTCCAGGTCGTGACCGACGATATGGCGCTGCTGGTCGAATCGATCACCTCGTCGCTGAGCCGGATCGGGGTGAGCGTCAGCGAGGTCATCCATCCGATGTTCGAGGTGGAGCGCGACGCGGACGGCCGGTTGACAAGGGCGGTGCCGCACGAGGTCGACGCCAACGGCTCGATGCCGCTGCGCGAGTCCTGGATGCACCTGCAATTGCACCCGTCGACCAGCCGCGCTCAGCTCGAGCGGATCGAAGACTCCATGCCGGACGTGGTCGCCGACGTCCGGCAGGTGATCGGTGACACCGAGGCCATCGAAACTGTCCAGCGCGCCTTGGCCGACGACCTGGAGAAGGCGGCGAAATCCGGTGTCGCGCCGTTCCCCGCGACCGATCTGGTCGATTGCGCCAATCTGTTGCGCTGGCTCGGCGAGGGTAATTTCACGGTGCTCGGCTACGCCCGGTACCGCCTCAGCACCGAGGGCGAGAAGACGGTGTCGAATCCGCTGCCCGGCACCTGCCTCGGCGTGCTGCGCCCGGACGTCGGCACCGATTTCCGGGTACCGGTCAACGGCGCCGATCGACCGTTGCTGACCCTGATCCAGGGTCTGGTGCCCGCCACCGTGCATCGTTCGGTGTACCCGTATTTCGTCGGGGTCGCCGATTTCGACGCGTCCGGCGCGATCATCGGCGAGCACCTGTTCATCGGTGTGTTCACCGTGACGGCTATGCACGAGAACGTGCTCGACATCCCGATGATCGGTCGCCGGGTGCGCGCGGTGATCGAGGAGAGCGGTTTCGATCTGGACTCCTTCTCCGGCCAGGCCATGCTCGAGGTCATCCAGAGTTTCCCGCGCACCGAGCTGTTCTCCTCCGACAACGAGACGATGCGGCGCACCGCCACCGCGGTGCTCAACGTGGGCCTGCGCCGCCAGGTCCGGCTCTTCCTGCGCCTGGACACCTACGGCCGTTTCGTGGCCTGCATGGTGTACCTGCCGCGCGACCGCTACACCACCCGGGTGCGGCTGGAGATGCAGGAGATCCTGGTCCGCGAATTGGGCGGCGTCTCCATCGACTATTCCGCGCGGGTGAGCGAAAGCGAGCTCGCCAGTGTGTATTTCACGGTGCGGATGCCCGACGCCGAGTTCACCGCGCCCGCCGTGCCCAGCGAGGCGCCCGTCGTCGCTGACACCTCCGAAGCCAACCGGTTGCGCATCCAGCGCCTGCTCGCCGAGGCGAGCAACACGTGGGACGACCATCTCAACGACGAGGTGAGCACCTCGACGGTGCTCGACCCGGCCGTGGTGCAGCGCTACGCCGCGGCCTTCCCCGAGGGGTACAAGCAGGACTTCAGCCCCGGCCGCGCCCTGCGCGACATCGGCAGGCTGGAGCGCTTGGCGGAGGGCGCCATCGCCCAGCACCTCTACCGCAAGCCGGAGTCGGAGCCCGGCTCGTGGCGCTTCACCCTCTACATCGGCGGCACCGGCATCTCGCTGAGCCAGGTGCTTCCGGTGTTGCAGAGCCTCGGCGTCGAGGTGGTCGACGAGCGGCCCTACCAGATTCAGCTGGAGCCGACCGCGCCCGGCGGCGCGAGCGTGGAGCGCTGGATCTACGATTTCGGCCTGCTGGCCCGCCCCGAACTGCTGCGCAGCTCCTTGGACCGCGATCTGGACGCGGAACTGCTGGAGTCCCCGGCGCGCGCCGACGCGCTGGAGGCGGAGGTGCGCGGGCTGCGTGAACGCTTCACCGATGCCTTCGAGGCGGTCTGGTACGGCCGCGCCGAGGCCGACGGGCTCAACGAGCTGGTGCTGCGGGCGCGGCTGCCGTGGCGAGCGGTGTCGATCCTGCGCACCTACGCGAAATACCTTCAGCAGGCCGGCTTTCCGTACAGTCAGGCCAACATCGCCCGGGTGCTGCTGACCTCGCCGGATGTGGCGCGGTTGTTCGTCGACCTGTTCACCGCGCGGTTCGATCCGGACATCGTCTCGGCCGAGCACGCCGCCGAGCTGGAGACCCAGCTGCGCGCGCGCATCGATGAAGTGGTGAGCCTGGACGCCGACCGGATCCTGCGCGCGATCCTCGGCCTCGTCAAGGCGACGCTGCGCACCAACTACTATGTGACCGACGCCGAGGGCATGTCGCGCGACTACGTCTCGATGAAGGTCGAGCCGCGTGAGATCGCCGAATTGCCCAAGCCGCGACCGCAATTCGAGATCTTCGTGTACTCGCCCCGGGTCGAGGGCGTGCACCTGCGGTTCGGTCCCGTGGCGCGCGGCGGCCTGCGCTGGTCGGACCGCCTGGAGGATTTCCGCACCGAGATCCTGGGCCTGGTGAAGGCGCAGGCGGTGAAGAACGCGGTGATCGTCCCGGTCGGCGCCAAGGGCGGATTCGTGGTGAAGCAGCCGCCCGCGGCGACCGGCGACCCGGTCGCCGACCGGCAGGCGCTCGGCTCGGAAGGCGTCGCCTGCTACCGCACCTTCATCTCCGGCCTGCTCGACCTCACCGACAACGTCGACCTGACCACCGGCCGGGTGCTGCCGCCCGCCCGGGTGATCCGCCGCGACGCCGACGACACCTACCTGGTGGTCGCCGCCGACAAAGGCACCGCGACCTTCTCCGACATCGCCAACGACGTGGCCCAGAGCTACGGATTCTGGCTCGGCGACGCGTTCGCCTCCGGCGGCTCGGCGGGCTACGACCACAAGGCCATGGGCATCACCGCCAAGGGTGCGTGGGAGAGCGTGAAGCGCCACTGCCGCGAGATGGACATCGATACCCAGACCGAGGATTTCACCGTGGTCGGCATCGGCGACATGAGCGGCGACGTGTTCGGCAACGGCATGCTGCTCTCCGAGCACATCCGCCTGGTCGCGGCGTTCGACCACCGGCACATCTTCCTCGATCCGAATCCCGATGCCGCGCGGTCGTACCGGGAGCGGCAGCGCATGTTCGCCTTGCCGCGGTCCTCGTGGGCGGACTACGACGCCTCGCTGATCAGCGCGGGCGGCGGCGTCTGGGATCGCACGGTGAAGTCCGTGCCGATCAGCCCGCAGGCCCGGGCGGCGCTCGGCCTCGGCGACGAGGTCGAATCGCTCGCCCCGCCGGAGCTGGTGCGCGCGATCCTGCTCGCGCCCGCGCAACTGCTGTGGAACGGCGGCATCGGCACCTACATCAAGGCGAGCACCGAATCCAACGCCGACGTGGGCGACAAGTCCAACGACGCGGTGCGCGTCAACGGAAACCAGTTGCGGGTCAGGGTGATCGGCGAGGGCGGCAACCTGGGCGCCACCGCGCTCGGTCGCATCGAGTTCACCAGCCACGGCGGCAAGATGAACACCGACGCGCTGGACAACTCCGCGGGCGTGGATTGCTCCGACCACGAGGTCAATATCAAGGTCCTGCTCGACGGCGTGGTCAGCGGCGGGCTGTTGCGGGAAGAGGAGCGCAATCCGCTGCTGGCGTCGATGACCGACGAGGTCGCCAGGATGGTGTTGCGGGACAACGTGTCCCAGAACTTCCTGATGGGCATGTCGCGCTTCGAGGCGCCGCGCATGATGAACGTCAACATGCGGCTCGTCGACGAACTGGAACAGCGCCGCGGCCTGGATCGCGAGCTCGAGGCGCTGCCCTCCGACGCGGAGATGAAACGGCGGCAAGAGGACGGCGGGGGCCTGTGCTCGCCGGAACTGGCCAATCTCATGGCGCACGTGAAGCTTTCGCTCAAGGTTGACCTGCTCGACTCGGATCTGCCGGACATGGCCCACTTCGCGGCCCGGCTGCCGGAGTACTTCCCGACACCGCTGCGGGCCCGTTTCGGCGGCGCCATCAAGAAGCACCGGCTGCGCCGGGAGATCGTCACCACCATGATCGCCAACGAGGTGGTGGACTACGGCGGGATCAGTTACGTGTTCCGGCTGACCGAAGAGGTCGGGGCGACGACCATCGACGCGGTGCGCGCCTTCGCCGCGACCACCGAGATCTTCGATCTGCACACCATGTGGGCGCGGATCCGTTCGGCCGACATCCCGATCTCGGTGCGCGACGAACTGGAGCTGGAGACCAAGCGCACCCTCGACCGGGCCTCGCGCTGGCTGCTCAGCAACCGTCCGCAGCCGGTCGCGGTCGGGGCCGAGATCAACCGGTACAGCCGGGGCGTGCGCGAGCTGGCCTCGAAGGTGCCCGGCTGGTTGCGCGGCCACCACGTGGCGACGCTGACCGATCAGTCCGCCGAGTTGATCGCGCGCGGCGCGCCGACCGACCTGGCCACCGAGGTGTTCGACCTGCTGAACATGTTCCCGCTGCTCGACGTGCTCGACATCGCCGACATCACCGACCGCGACGGCGAGGAGGTCGGCGCGCTGTACTACGCGCTGAACGACCACCTCAAGATCGACTGGTTGCTCCAGGCGGTGAGTCACCTGGAGCGCGGCGATCGCTGGCACGCGCTGGCCAGGCTGGCGCTGCGCGACGACATGTACGGTTCGCTGCGCTCGCTCACCCTCGACGTGCTGTCCGCCGGTGAACCGGAGGAGACCGCCGACGAGAAGATCGCCTACTGGGAGTCGAAGAACCAGTCCAGGCTGGGGCGCGCCCGGGCGGCGCTGTCGGAACTGTTCGAATCCGGCGCGCACGACCTGGCGACGCTGTCGGTGGCGGCGCGGCAGGTGCGCAGCATGGTCAGCGGTGTCGGCGCGCAGTCGGAGGTGCCGCGCTAGGCGTACTTCCGCCTTCGCCGCGGCCGCGCACGGACGGCGTCCGGCGGCGTCGATCACGTAGGTTCCGGGCCATGCGCGGACCGGGAACGGGTGGTGTCCGGCCGCATCGACACGGGCACGCGGCGGGGGTCGCGCCGAGACGGTGAGACCCCCGCCGACCGCCCCCGGCAGGACTCGTCCGGCCGAGATTGCGATACTGGTTGTCGAAGATCGGTCTCGGTCCGGGCGCGCCCCGGGTCGCAGTGTCGGAGTTGTCGGATTTTCCAGACCCACGATCTCGCCTCGTCTGCCTGTTGCGGCGCCGCAGCGTGTGCGTCCTGGTGAGTGACTGGGCGTCCACCGGAGGTACCACACAGTGACGAATTCGTTGAACGGTGACAGGAAGGCCCACGGTGGTTCCGTGCTGCTGCCCAAGCGTTTTCACGCCAAGGTAGAGATCCGGTGGTCCGATATGGACGTGTTCCAGCACGTCAACCACGCCAGGATGGTGACGCTGCTGGAAGAGGCGCGGATCCCGTGGCTGTTCGAGGACGGCCGCCCGACCGCCGCGATGCGGTCCGGTTGCGTCCTCGCCGACCTGCACGTGCGCTACCGCGGACAGCTGCGCCACGAGGACACCCCGCTCGACATCGCGATGTGGATCGAGCGGCTGCGCGCGGTCGATTTCACGGTCGGCTACGAAGTGCGGGCCAACGGCGCGGCGCCGGATTCGCCGCCCGCCGTGGTCGCCACCACCCAGCTCGCCGCGTTCGACATCGACACCCAGCGCCTGCGCCGCCTCACCGAGCCGGAGCGCGAATACCTCGCCGAGTGGATGGACAAGTGACCGCGACGTGCTGAGCGCCGGTCCGCTGACGACAGAACGGTTGTGATGGCAGAGCAGCGGGTGCTGCACGTTTCCGATCCGGCCGAACGGGAGAACCTCGCTACCTTCCTGAGCAGGGTGGTGCGGCTCGACCCCGCCGCGGTGGTGCGGCTGCGCCGCCGCGGCGAGCGCTATGTATCCGCCTGGGTGGCTACGGGTTTCGAGGCGCTCGCGGTGCGCACGGTGATCGCCGAACTCGGCGTGGACGATGTGACCGTCGGCGCCGACTCGGTGCTGGCCGGGCTGAGTACGGGCAGCCCGATCGACCTGGGGTACTCGATGGACTCGGCCTGGCGCGGTGCGCTGCCGCCGGTCGCCGGATTCGCGCACGTCGACGATGTGCCCGCTCGCACGCTCGTCGAATTGGCCGAGCGCGGTGCGGAATTGGCCAAGAAGCACGGCAGCCAGCACGGGCCGCCCGCCTCGCTGCTCGACCAGACCGTGCTCACTGTCTCGGCCGCCGACACGGCGGTGGAGGTGCCGATGCGCGTCGTCTTCGCGCTCACCGCCATGGATTTCATCCCGCACTCCGGTGACAAGGCCGAGTCCCGCCGCATCCCGCCCGCCGAGATCGTCCGCGTGCGCGCGACCGCCACCTGGTTGCGTCTCGACGCGCGCTACGGTTCGGTCGCCCGCCGCCGCGCGGGCAGTATCCCGCTGCTGCCCAGCTGAACGCCCGCGAACGAGGACAGCGCCGTCGGCGAGACGACGCGGGAGCAATGGGCAGCGGGCCGGTAGCGCCTCGGCCGTCGCCGCGGCCGCCAGGATGGCGACCAGCAGCAGTGCGCCGCCACGCGGGGACCCCGCCGGGCCGGGCTGGTGTCGGCTGCGCCTCTAGTGCCGCGGCGTGGCAGGCGTGTCGCCGAGCCTGTGCGGCAGATCAGGAAACTCCGACGAGCCGCAGCGCGGCGGTAGTGGCCGCGGCGGCCAAGATGACGACAAGCAGCGGACTGCGCCGCCACGCGAGTACACCACCGACGACCACCCCGGCGGGCAGCGCGACGCCGACGTGCCCGGTCCCGAACGGCAGCGTCGTCACGGCCACCAGCGCGGCGAGCAGCACGACCGCGCCGATCTCGAGCAGTTGGCGCGCGCGTTCCGGGAAGCGCACGCGGCTGCGCAGCGCGGGTCCGGCCCAGCGGAACGCGTAGGTGCCCGCGGCGAGGGCGATCACTCCGGCGGCCAGCATCATCGGGATTCCCTCACTCCGCAGTCGCACGGGTCGTCGTTCGGCATATCGGTCTCGTTGTCGGCCCGCTCGTCGTCCGGGGCGCGCGGCACTGGCGTTGGCCCAGCGCATGCCGGGCTGCCGGTGCTCACGGAACCCGGCGCGTCCCTGGCGGTTCGTCCGAGATCGATCGCGGCGACGACCACTCCGGAGAGCGCAAGCAGCACCGGCAGACCCGCGGGCAGGAACGGCGCGCTGAGCACCGCGACGGCGGTGCCTGCGCACACCGCGCCGCAGGTGGTCCGATCGCGCAGCGCGGGAACGACCAGGGCAAGCAGCACCGCCGGAAACACCGCGTCCAGGCCGAAGACCGAG
The DNA here is from genome assembly GCF_057708605.1 of Nocardia sp. bgisy118. NCBI lineage: Bacteria > Bacillati > Actinomycetota > Actinomycetes > Mycobacteriales > Nocardiaceae > Nocardia > Nocardia sp. bgisy118. The sequence continues at coordinate 150,344 of NZ_JBYISM010000015.1, forward strand.
GTGTCGGGCACCACCGTGCCGATGAACGCGCCGAGCGCCGCGCCGCCCGGCCAGGCGAGCAGGACGCCGAGCCCGCAGGCCCAGTAGACGGCGCGGCGGCGGTCGGGCCCGGATTCGGCGAGCGCCATCGCGACCGCCTCGTCGTTCATCACGTGCACGCCGATCAGGCGCCGCCACCCGGTGCCGACCACGTCGGGCACCGACAACCCGTAGGGCAGATGCCTCGCGTTGACCAGCAGCCCGGTCAGGGTGGCGGCGATCGGATTGCCGCCCGCGGCGACGATGCCGATGAACAGGAATTCCGCGCCGCCCGCCAGCACGACGGTGCCGAGCAGAATGGGCAGCCACACCGGGAAACCCTCGGCCACCGCAGTCGTACCGTAGGACACGCCGATGACGCCGACCGCGAGGCAGACCGCCGCGATGCCGGACAACGTGTCCCGATCCAGTGTTCGCCATATCGAACGCATGTAGCTTATAGTGAACATGGCAGGCCGGTTCGTCAATATGGTTTTCTGTTGGGCGGTTCGGACTCGACGGGAGCTGGGAATGGCGCAGAACCACACGACGACGACGCCGCAGGCGGTCATCGCCGCCTCGCTGCGCCGCGAGCGCACCCGTGCCGGGCTCTCCCTCAGCGAGGTGGCCAACCGGGCGGGTATCGCGAAATCGACGCTGTCGCAACTGGAATCGGGGAGCGGCAATCCGAGCCTCGAGACACTGTGGGCGCTGTGCGTCGCGCTGGACATGCCGTTCTCGCGGCTGCTGGACCCGCCGCGGCCCGCCGTTCACGTCATCCGCGCGGGCGAGGGCCCCGTCGTCGCGGCCGAGCAGTCGGAGTACCGGGCGACGCTGCTCGCGTCCGGTATGCCGAACGCCCGCCGCGACCTCTTCCGCATCACCGCCGAACCCGGCCACCCCCGCGAATCGGATCCGCACATCCCCGGCGTCGTCGAACATGTGCTGCTGGCGACGGGCCGGGCTCTGGTGGGGCCGATCGAGGCTCCGGTGGAGCTGGGACCGGGCGACTACATCGCGTACCCGGGTGACGCGCCGCACGTCTTCGAGGCGCTCGAACCCGGAACCTGGGCGACGCTCGTCATCGAGTACGGCTGAACCTCAGGCGGCCCCTTCGCCGAGGTACTGCAACCAGAGCGGATCCAGGTCGGAAGTCGTGGACAGCAGCCGCCAGTGCGGGCCCTGCGGGGAGATCAACGGCGAACGCAGCGTCCAGCCGAGCTCGCTGAGCAACTTGTCGGCCTTGCGGTGGTTGCACGGCGCGCAGCTGGCCACGCAGTTCTCCCACGAGTGCTCGCCGCCGCGGCTGCGCGGGATGACGTGATCGATGGTCTCGGCCTTGCCGCCGCAGTATCCGCAGCGATAGCGGTCGCGGTGCATGAGCGCGGCCCTGGTCATCGGGACGCGGGCGCGATAGGGAACGCGCACGTAGGTGCGCAGTCGGATGACGGAGGGAACAGCCACCTCGGCCCCGGCGGAATGGACTACCGGTCCTTCGGGATTGTGGTGCACGGCGTCGGCTTTGTCGCAGATGAGCAGGACGACGGCACGGCGGGCGGACAGCGCGGTGAGCGGCTCGTAGGTGGCGTTCAGAAGCAACACCCGGCGCTTCAACCAGTTGGCGGTCTCGGACTGGACCGGCGTGAGGTGGTGGCCGTGATCGGCGCGAGGAGGCTCACCGGGGCGATGCGGCGTTCCCGGATGATGGTCGGACAAGATGTGCAGCGGAGTAGCCCCCGACCCACGATTGTGGACGTCGGCGGGCTTTAGTTGTCGGTGGGTCCTGGCCTCGTGTGACCGGCCATGCCGCTGCTTCATGTGGGTGACCCCGATTTCGTCAGCTTCAAGATCATGTGATATCTCCGCGGAGACTGCCACCAATATGACCATGGAACCCGCCTCATTGCACGGTGATTTCGCACAATGTTGGGTCAACTGCCGCTGAAGAGCCGCCGCTCCGCTATCTGGACCGCCGTCGCGCGGTCCGTCCTGCCGTGGCGGCTCGCTTCGCGACGGGCACAATGGAGTGCGGGATTCGACCAATCGAGAGGACCTGATGAGTTCGGGCGAGCAGACCACGACGTCGTTCTACGAGGCGGTCGGCGGCGCGGAGACCTTCCGGCGGATCGTGGCGGTGTTCTATCGCGAGGTGGCCGCCGACGAGATCCTGCGCCCGCTCTACCCGGAGGAGGACCTCGGCCCCGCCGAGCGCAGGCTGCGCATGTTCCTCGAACAGTACTGGGGCGGTCCGCGCACCTACTCCGACGAACGCGGCCACCCGCGACTGCGCATGCGGCACATGCCGTTCACCATCGGCCCGCTCGAACGCGACGCCTGGCTGCGCTGCATGCGGATCGCCGTCGCCGAGATCGAGCCGGACGTCCTCGACGACCTGCGCCGCAAGGCACTGCTCGAATACCTGGAGATGGCGGCGTATTCGCTGGTGAACGCGCCGATGTGAGCCGCTGCGCGGCCCCGGGGCGCGGAGATCGATTCGCTGTGAATTAGCCAGATAGTGGGACATGCCCTCGCCCGAGGGGAATTCGATGATTCTCTTTGGCACTATTGCGAACGTGACAGCTACACCCGCCGCGCAGGCGCCTGCGGATCGCAGTGACCGAGAGTGGTGGCGATCCGCCGTGTTCTACCAGGTCTACCCGAGGTCCTTCGCCGATTCCGACGGCGACGGCATCGGTGATCTCGGTGGCGTCCGCGAGAAGCTCGGCTATCTGGAACTGCTCGGCATCGACGCGCTGTGGATCTGCCCGGTGATGCGTTCGCCGATGGCCGACGGTGGCTACGACGTCGCCGACCCGCGCGACATCGACGCGCTCTTCGGTGGCATGGCCGCCTTCGACCAGCTCGTCACCGAGGCGCACGCCCGGAAACTCAAGGTCACCATGGATTTGGTGCCGAACCACACCAGCCGCGAGCACCCCTGGTTCCACGCGGCGCTCGCCGCCGCGCCGGGCAGCGCGGAACGGGCGCGCTACATCTTCCGCGACGGGCGCGGACCCCACGGCGATGAACCACCCAACAACTGGCCGAGCATTTTCCGAGGCCCCGCGTGGACCAGGGTCACCGAGCCCGACGGCACGCCAGGCCAGTGGTACCTGCACCTGTTCGCGCCCGAACAGCCCGACCTGAACTGGGAAAACCCCGAGGTCGTCGCGGATTTCGAGCACACGCTGCGCTTCTGGCTCGACCGCGGGGTGGACGGGTTCCGCATCGACGTGGCGCACGGCATGGCCAAACCGCCTGGCCTGCCGGACCTGGAGACCGTCTCCACCAAGATGCTGATCCACGACGACAGCGACCCGCGCTTCAACAACCCCGGCGTGCACGACATCCACCGGCGCATCCGCAAGGTGATCGACGAATACCCGCACGCGGTGTCCATCGGGGAGGTCTGGGTCGACGACAACACCCGCTTCGGCGAGTACGTGCGACCCGACGAACTGCACCTGGCCTTCAACTTCCGTCTGGCCGAGACCCCGTTCAGCGCCGACGCGGTGCGCCACGCCATCGACAACTCGCTGGCCGCGGTGGCCCCCGTCGGCGCCGCGCCCACCTGGACGTTGTCCAATCACGACGTCGAACGCGAGGTCACCAGGTACGGCGGCGGCGCGACCGGATTGGCGCGAGCCAAGGCGATGATCCTTGTCGAGCTGGCCCTGCCCGGGTCGGTGTTCGTCTACAACGGCGCCGAACTGGGCCTGCCGAACGTGGACGATCTACCCGAGGACGTTTTGCAGGACCCCCTATGGGAGCGGTCCGGGCACACCGAACGCGGGCGCGACGGCTGCCGAGTGCCGATCCCGTGGGAGGGCGAGCGGCCGCCGTTCGGGTTCACCGCGGCCGAGCGCTCCTGGCTGCCGATCCCGCCGGAGTGGGCCGGGTTGAGCGTGGAGGCACAGTTGGAGGAACTCGGGTCGACCCTCTCGCTGTACCGGATGGCGATCGAATTGCGCGGTCTGCGACCGGAATTCGCGGGTCCACGGATCGAGTGGTACGGCAGCCCTGCGGGGTGCCTCGCCTTCCGCCGCCCCGGCGGGCTGGTCTGCGTGCTCAACGCGAGCGCGGCGCCGATCCCGCTGCCGCCCGGCGAACTGCTGTTGGCCAGCGCACCGCTGTCGAACGGGCAGCTGCCGCCCGACGCGACGGCCTGGCTGGTCTGAGGCAGGGTCGAGCGGTGAACGGGAGGCCGCGGCCGGGTTCGACACGGGGCGAGTGGACGACCGGTCGAGCGTCTACTACACAGCATCGTCTACCGTAAGGCCGTGAGCATTCTCGAGACAGTGCTGATCTTCGTCGGCATCCCGCTGGTGATCTACGCGGCGATCGCCGGATTGTCGTTTCTCGGTAAGCCGCTGCCCGGCGAGAAGCCGGTTCACTTCGAACTGGGTCAGAAGTGGACCGCGGCGCCGGTGCTGTGGAGTGCGACCGACGAGGTGACCGGACACGGCCACCACGACACCACTCAGTCGCATGGCAGCCATGCGGCTATCGAATCTGCCCAGGTTGAGCTGATCGGAGGCCGGGCAAGTGGCAAGTTCTAATTGGCCCGCGGTGGTCGAGGCCGACCTCCCGCACGGGTACGCCCTCACCAGCAGCGGACGCGTGTCCGGTGTGCACGAGGCAGGCGACGTCTTCAAGGAAGCCCCGTTCAGCGATGAAGAGCGGCTCGCCATGGACAACGTGCTGACCGAGGCGACCAGGGCGACCAAGGTGCGCTTCAACGTCTACGTCGGCGATCTCGGCGCCGACACGGCCGCGGGCGCGGACGCGCTCTTCCCCTCGACCCCCGAGGCGGCGCGTTCGGTGCTCATCGCCGTCTCGCCCAACGAGAAGGCGATCGAGGTCCGCTCCGGCCACGAGGTGGCCGACCGCGCGAACGATCGCGTCTGCCAGCTCGGCCTCACCGCCGCGCTCAGCTCGATCCGGCAGGGTCAGCTGATCGACGGTCTGATCTCCGCGGTTCGCGTGATGGCCGCCGCCATCGGTCGCTGACCCACACGTCACCAGCGTGCTCGCGGCGCGCTCATCCGAATTCGGGTGAGCGCGCCGCAGGCGTTTCCGGGTGTGCTTGCGGCGCTGAAGGATTCGTGAATTGGGGGTTGTCGGGAACTCCGGGGCGCAGGCACGGTGGATGCATGAAGATTCTTGTCACGGGAGCCACCGGCAACATCGGCCGGAAGGTGGTCGATCACCTGCTCGCGGGCGGCGCCACCGACGTCAGGGCGTTGTCGAATCACCCCGAGCGAGCCGGACTGCCCGCGGGCGTGGAGGTCGCGCACGGCTATCTGCGGCGGCTGTCCTCGCTGCCCGCCGCGTTCGACGGCGTCGACCGCCTGTATCTCGCGCCGGTGCTGGAGACGGTGGACGAGGTCGTCGCGCTGGCGAAGGCGGCGGGCATCCGGCACATCGTCGACCTGTCCGGTGACGCGGACACCGACTGGCAGCCGATCGCGAAGGCCGTCGAGAGCTCCGGCCTGGACTGGACCCACCTGTACGCGGGCGAGTTCAGCGAGAACGCCGCCCAATGGGTCGAACAGATCAAGGTCTCCGGCGAGATCCGCGATCCCCACCCGGCGGCCGCGAACGCGCCGATCGCCATGGACGACATCGCCCGCGTCGCGGCGAAGGTGCTGCTCTCCGACGGGCACGCGGGCAACACCTACGAGCTGACCGGCCCGGAGACGCTCACCAGGGCCGACAAGATCCGCAGCATCGGCGCTGCCCTCGGGCGGGACCTCACCGTCGTGCAGGCCCCGCGCGACGAGGCCATCCGCCTGCTCGAACCGGCGATGGGGCCCTACGCGGAGTGGTACGTCGACGGGATAGCAAGCATGGTCGAGCATCCCCAGCGGCCCACGACCACCGTCGCGGACGTCACCGGCGCACCGGCCACCACCTTCGCGCAGTGGGCGCGGGACAACGTCGAACTGTTCCGTTGAGGGCGGCGCGATCACGGTCGCGCCCATGTCGCGGTCGGTCTCCACGGCACCCGCTTTCGACCGGTGAAGTGCTGTTCTGCCGCCGAGATCCTCCCGGGGTCGGGCGCCCCGCAACGAGAGGGCGGCGTCGTCCCCTTCTTGCCGGGTCGCGCCCTCTCGACGGGCACGGCCACGCTCGGGCGGTCGGCGAGATCGTTCATTTCCGCTGACCCGCGCACTCGGCCACCGACGCGGTCGTATTCTGCGACGGTGGCAGCGGAGTCGACGTCCGCCGCGCCTCCGTCGAGCGGAAGGCGCGCCCTGCTGGCGGTCTGCTCGATCGTGCTGGCGGCGGGCGGAGCGCTGACCCGGCCGTTCGGTTGGCCTGCGACCGTCCTGGTGCTCCTCGCGGGCGCGGTTGTGTTGGTCCGGGCGATACGGTCCCCGACCTCTGCCGAGCCGAAGGACGCTGCGGTGCGCCGGGGTACGGCGGTCTGGTCCGCGCTGCTGCTCGCGGCCGCCGGTTGGGAGGCGTACGCGTTTGTGCGCCAACCGGATTGGACGAAACCGAGCGACCAGCACCCGACCCTCTCGACGCTGCTCGACCCGGCACTCGAACAGGGCCCGCTGCGCTTCGCGGGCTGGCTGATCTGGCTGGCCGTCGGCTGGTGGCTGGTGACGCGATGACCGAACGCGCCGTCGTCGTCACGGGTTTCGCCGTCCTGCTCGCGCTGGCCCTCGGCCTGACCGCGCTCGCGCACCTGCGCCGCGACCTGATCGCCCCGCTGACCGAAGTGGCCACCGCAGCCCTTGCCCGCCGACCAGTGCGGATCATCGCCGCACTCTGCTGGGCATGGCTCGGCTGGCACTTCCTGGCGCGCTGAGCAGGTCGGTCGCACAGAGGCATCACACGCCTCACACAGGTGTCGACGGTGTGACGCGTCGACAAGATGTGTGGGTGTCGATTCGGCTCCGAGCAAGGGCTCGTCGTGGCGGATGAACGCACTGCCGCCAGGTGGTTTCACATGCGGATCAAGCGCCTCACAGGTGTCGATGCTGTGAGGTGTCGGAACGGTGTGTGCGGTCGATTTCGGGGCGGGCGGGTTTCGTCCGGTGGGGATGCGCGGCATCCCCACCGGACGACCGGGGCTACCTGGCGTCGAAGGCGCGGGCGCGCAGCGAGCGTTCGATGCCCGCCTTGCCCTCGGAGACCAAGCGGCGCAGGGCGGGCGGGTGGTTCTCGGCGAGGAACTTGTCCGCCACCGCGACCGCGTCGTCGGTGATCTCCCACGCCGGGTAGAGGCCGACGACGACGGTCTGCGCGACCTCGCTGGAACGGCGCTCCCACACGGCCGGGACCTCGGCGAAGTAGCGTTCCACGAACGAGCCGAGCAGCCCGCCCTGGCCCGCCGGGGCGAACCCGCCGACGATCGCGCGCGCGGTGATGTTGGGGACCGAATCGTCGTTCATCACCGTGTTCCACGCCTGTTCCTTGACCTCGGCGATCGGCCGCGCGGCCGACGCGGCCGCGGCTTGGCGCTTGCCCGCGGCGGTCGGGTCGTTGGCGAGCTCACGGTCGATGGCCGGGGTGGCCACGCCCTCGGCGTCGATCTCGCCCGCCGCGGCGAGCGCGGTGACGAGGCGCCAGCGCAGATCGGTGTCGACCGTGAGCCCGGCCAAGCCGAGCGCGGCCGGGTCGCCGTCGAGCAGTTCGCGCAGCACCTCGGTGTGCCAGGCCGACAGCCGCGCGCCGGTCAGCGCGTTGACGAAGGCGAGCTGGTGATCCGAGCCCGGCTCGGCCTCCCGCGCCAACTCCAGCAGCCGGTCGGCGAATGCGGGCCAGCCGACCGAGTCCGCCCACGCCGGGTCGGCGTAGCTGCCGATCGCGGTGTGCGCCTGCATGAGCAGCCGCTGCACCACGCCGATCTCGGATTCCGCGCCGACCCCGCGCTGGACGAGGGCGACGAAATCGCGGGCCTTGAGCTCGGCCTGCCTGGTCATCTCCCACGCCGCCGACCAGGCCAGCGTGCGGGGGAGCGGTTCGGCGATGTCGGCGATCCGGTTGACGAGCACGTCGAGCGAGTCGGCGTCCAAGCGCACCGAGCAGTAGGTCAGGTCGTCGTCGTTGACCAGCACGAACTTGCCGCGCGGCACGCCGGCCAACTCGGCTACCTCGGTGCGCTCGGCGGCGTCGAGGTCCAGCTCGACGCGGTGGGTGCGGACCAGCTTGCCGTCCTGATCGTCGTAGACGCCGACCGCCAGCCGGTGCACACGCCGCTCGCCCGCGCCGGGAGCCGCGCCCTCCTGGATCACCGCGAAGGAAGCGAACTTCCCGTCGGCATCGACCTGGAAATCGGGCCGCACGATGTTCAGGCCGGTGGTCTTGAGCCACTGGGCGCCCCAGGTGGACAGGTCGCGTCCGGAGGACTTCTCCAGTGCGCTCAGCAGGTCGTCGAACGTCGCGTTGCCGTAGGCGTGTTCGGCGAAGTAGTCGCGCAGACCGGCGAGGAACGGTTCCAGCCCGACGTAGGCCACCAGCTGCTTGAGCACGCTCGCGCCCTTGGCGTAGGTGATGCCGTCGAAGTTGACCTCCACCGCCGCCAGGTCCGGGATGTCGGCGGCGATCGGGTGCGTGGAAGGCAGCTGATCCTGCCGGTACGCCCAGGACTTCTCCACGTTCGCGAAGGTGGTCCACGCGTTGGTGTACTCGGTGGCCTCGGACTGGCACAGCACCGAGGCGAAGGTGGCGAACGACTCGTTCAGCCACAGGTCGTCCCACCACCGCATGGTGACCAGGTCGCCGAACCACATGTGCGCCATCTCGTGCAGCACGGTCTCGGCCCTGCGCTCGTAGGACGCGCGGGTCACCTTGGACCGGAAGACGTAGTCCTCGAGGAAGGTCACCGCGCCCGCGTTCTCCATCGCGCCCGCGTTGAACTCCGGCACGAACAGCTGGTCGTACTTGCCGAACGCGTAGGGCACGCCGAAGTTGCGGTGGTAGAAGCCGAAACCCTGCTTGGTCTCGGTGAAGAGGCGCTCGGCGTCCATGTGCTCGGCCAGCGAGGCGCGGCAGAAGATGCCGAGCGGGATCGAGCCGTGCTCGTCGGTGTAGGAGTCGGTCCACTTCGCGTAGGGGCCCGCGATCATCGCGACCAGGTAGGTGCTCATCCGCGGCGTGGTGGCGAAGGTGTGCACAGCGACGGAGGGCCCGGACGAACCAGCGCCGACCTCCTCGCGGCTGCCCGCTCCGTTGGAGACGACCTCCCAGTCGGCCGGCGCGGTGGCGGTGATGTCGAAGGTGGCCTTCAGGTCCGGCTGGTCGAAGCAGGCGAACATGCGCTTGGCGTCGGCGGTCTCGAACTGCGAGTACAGATAGACCTTGTCGTCGGTGGGGTCGACGAATCGGTGCAGGCCCTCGCCGGTGTGTGAGTACACGCAGTCGGCTTCGACGACCAGCTCGTTGCGTTCGGCCAGGGCGGTGAGCGCGATGCCCTTGGACTCGTCGTAGTCGGAGACGTCGAGCGCGACGCCGTTGAGCACCGCCGAGCGCACGCCCGCCGCGACGATGTCGATGAAGGTGCTCGCACCCGGTGTCGCGGTGAAGGTCACGGTGGTCTTCGAGCCGAACGTCTCGTCGACCGCGGCGTCGGCGCTGGTCGCCCGGTCGGTGAGATCGAGTTCGATGCGGTAGTTCTCGACGACGACCGTGGCGGCACGCTCGATCGCCTGGTCGCGGGTGAGATTCGGGGCAGACATGGAACTCCTTCGCTCTTCGACGAACACGGCACGGTGCGGGCTCGCGGCGGGATCGCCCACCGGGAGCGCGACAGCGTCCACAATGCCACCGGGCGGGTCCGCCCGCGCGGAACTTTCTCGCCAACCCTAGTGCGCGCGGCCGGACGCGTAGTCCGTCCTCGGACCGCGCGGGCCGTGGCGAATGCGGAGGTGCGTCTGATGTGCGCAGGCGGACGCCTTCGTCCTCGAACCGTGCACGGCCGGAGCGTATGCGGAGGTGTGGCTAGTGGGCGCAGGCGGGCGCGGTCCCGTTCTCGAACCGTGTATGGCCGCAGGGAATGCGGAGGTGTGGCTAGTGGGCGCAGGCAGGCGCGGTCCCGTTCTCGAACCGTGTATGGCCGGAGCGCATGCGGAGGTGTGGCTAGTGGGCGCAGGCGGGCGCGGTCCCGTTCTCGAACCGTGTATGGCCGCAGGGAATGCGGCGGTGTGGCTAGTGGGCGCAGGCGGGCGCGGTCCGTTCTCGAACCGTGCACGGCCGCAGCGCATGCGGAGGTACGGCTGGTCGGCGCAGGCGGCGGCACCGGCCCGCGCGGAGCGCGGCGGTATCGTTCCTGTGCAGCGCAGACACACATCGAGGGATTCGGAGGCTCCACGTTGAAGCATGTGCACGCCGGTAAGGTGCGCGACCTGTACGAGGACGGCGACACGTTGCTGCTCGTAGCCTCCGATCGGGTCTCGGTGTACGACGTGGTGCTGCCGACGCCGATCCCGGAGAAGGGCGCGCTGCTGACGCAGCTGTCGAACTGGTGGTTCCGTTTCTTCTCCGACGTGCCCAACCACGTGCTGTCCACCACCGACGTCCCGGCGGAATTCGCGGGCCGCGGCGTCCGGGTGAAGCCGCTGAAGATGGTGCACGTGGAGTGCATCGCCCGCGGCTACCTCACCGGATCGGGCCTGAAGGAGTACGAGCGCACCGGCACCGTGTCCGGCGTCGCGCTGCCGCCCGGCCTGCGCGACGGCGACAAGCTGCCCGAGCCGATCTTCACGCCCACCAGCAAGGCGTCCGAGGGTCACGACGAGCCGATCACCTTCGCCGACGTGGTGAACCAGGAGGGCCGCGAGGTCGCCGAGCAGCTGCGCGCCCGCACCCTCGACATCTACCTGCGCGGGGCCGAGCACGCTGCGGGCAAGGGCGTCATCATCGCGGACACGAAGGTCGAATTCGGCTGGGACGGCGACGTTCTCACCCTGGGCGACGAGGTGCTCACCTCCGACTCCTCACGGTTCTGGCCCGCCGACCAGTGGCAGCCGGGTCGCCCGCAGCCCTCGTTCGACAAGCAGTTCGTCCGGGACTGGTCCACCTCGACCGGATGGGACAAGGAGCCTCCCGGCCCGGAGATTCCGGCCGACATCGTGGACGCCACCCGGCGCAAGTACCAGGAGGCGTACGAGCTCATCACCGGCGAGAAGTGGGTGTCCGCCTGAGCGTCGCCAGGCACGCGCCGGTCCTGCGTGCTCAGGGCCGCGCGTCGTGGGGCCGGTCCGGGTCTCGGTCGCGCAGATGCTCGGCGAGGCGGTCGAGGTAGGGCCGCTGCCCGCTGACCAGTTTGTCGCGGGCGGCGGCCAGATCGAACCACTCGGCGCGATCGATCTCGGGGAAGGCGACGAGTCGGCCGGAGTGCGGCGGCCATTCCATCTCGAAGGTGCCCGGGTTCACCTCGGCCGGGTCGAGGTCGCCTTCGACCGCCCAGGCCAGCAGCCGCTTGCGGCCGCTGCTGTAGTGCACCTCGCCCATCGGGACCCATTCGCCTTCCGGCGCGGGTAGACCCAGCTCCTCGGTGAACTCGCGGCGAGCCGCCAGCGCCGCGTCCTCGGCGTCCGGTACGTATTCGCCCTTCGGGATCGACCAGGCGCCATTGTCCTTGCGCGCCCAGAACGGCCCGCCCATGTGGCCGAGCAGGACCTCGGGATCACCCGCTTCCGTGCGGCGGAACAGCAGGACGCCCGCGCTGAATGTCGCTGTCACACCAGCAGTCTGCCCGCCGGATCGCAGCATGCGGTCTTCGACCCGCGAGAATCGTGCCGCAGTACAGCGCATTTAGGCTCCGCCGGGATCGCCCACGTCGGTGCCGACCAGTCCGGAGGTCACGTTCGTCCGCGATCGTTGATGTTGGTGCCGCGCCGCTGACCAGCTCGGAGGACACGTTCGTCACGCCCTGTCCGATCGGTTCGCGGGGCGGCCGCGATCAGCGCCGCGCCGCCGACGCTTGGTGCAGTCGCGCCGCGCGCAGCGTCAGATAGTCGCGCTCCGGCAGGCTCGTGGTGCGCCCGGCCGCCGCGGTGTAGTGCGCGATGGCGGCCGCGTGGTCGCCGGCCATCTCGTACAGGTGCCCGCGCACGGCGTCCAGCCGGTGCCCGGCCGCGCCGAGTGAGTCGTCCAGGGCGTCGACCAGTTCGAGCCCCCCGGACGGACCGTGCACCATCGCGACCGCGACCGCACGGTTGAGACTGACCATCGGATTCGGCGCGATGCGTTCGAGCAGGTTGTAGAGGGCCAGGATGCGCGGCCAGTCGGTGTCCTCGGCGCGCAGCGCCTGCCCGTGCACTGCCGCGATGGCCGCCTGCACCTGGTAGGAGCCGGTGAGTCCGTGCGGGAGGGTGCCCGTGATCAGCCGCACGCCCTCGGTGATCATGGCCCGGTCCCAGCGGCCGCGCTGCTGTTCGGCCAGCGGGATCAGCTCGCCGTGCGGTCCGACGCGGGCGGGCCGGCGGGCATCGGTGAGCAGCATGAGCGCCAGCAGGCCGGTGACCTCGACGTCGTCGGGCAGCAGACGGTGCACGGCGCGGGTCAGCCGGATCGCCTCGCCGGAGAGGTCGGTGCGCTGCAATTCGGCGCCGGAGGTGGTGGTGTGTCCCTCGGTGAAGATCAGATACAGCACGTGCAGCACCGAGCCGAGGCGCTCCCGCCATTCGGCATCGCCGGGCCGGGCGAACGGACGATCCAGCCCCGCGAGGCGCTTCTTGGCCCGCGCGATGCGCTGGGCAATGGTCGGTTCCGGCAGCAGGAAGGCGCGCGCGATCTCCGCGGTGGTGAGTCCGCCGACCGCCCGCAGCGTCAGCGCGATCGCGCTCGCCGAGGACAGTGCCGGGTGGCAGCACAGGAAGAACATCGCCAGCGTGTCGTCCCGGTCGACGGTCTCGGCGCCCGGCGCCTCGCGATCGAAAACCGCTGTCTCCCTGCGTCGCCGGGACACCTCGGCGCGCACTGCGTCCGCCATTCTGCGCTGTGCGACCTGGACCAGCCAGCCGCGCGGATTGTCCGGCAGTCCCTCGGCGGGCCACTGGGTCGCCGCCGCCAGCATGGCCTCCTGCACCGCGTCCTCGGCGGCGTCGAAGTCGCCGAACCGGCGCACCAAGACGCCGAGGACCCGGGGTGCGAGTTCGCGCAGCAGGGCCTCGGCGCCGGGCGTGATCGTCACTGTTCGGCGGCGGGAGCGCTCATCACCGCGCGCACTTCGATGTACTCGCCGATCGGCTTGCCGCCGGGGCCGGGCGCGGCCGAGGCCTGGGCGGCGATCTGCAACGCGCGTTCGGGGCTGTCCACATCGACGATCCAGTACCCGGCCAGGAATTCCTTGGTCTCGGGGAACGGGCCGTCGGTGATCACCGGGGCGGAGCGGCCGTCGGCGCTGACCACCCGCGCCTCCTGCGGTCCGGCCAAGCCCTGCGCGTCGACCAGTTCGCCCGACTTGGCCAGTTCTTCGCCCAGCGCGCGCTGGAAGTCGATGTGCGCCTCGATGTCCTCTGGAGCCCACTCCGAGATCGGGGTGTCGCAGAAGGCGGCTTCGCTGTAGGTCTTGAGCAACATGTACTTCACGGTCGGCTCCTCGCGTATCGGCGCGCCCCTTCGGCGCTCTCGCAGGTAGGTCGGAACGGAGCGCCGCGCTTCGACACGTCACGCGCGCGGTCCTCGGTGATCTGGATCACAGGGGAGTCGAGGTGTCCGCGAGACGGTCGGGATCGACCGGTTCGCCCGCGGTGATCAGCTCCTTGATCCGGTCGGTCACGTCCCACACGTTGACGTTCATGCCCGCCAGCACCCGGTTCTGCGAGTCCAGCCAGAACGCGACGAACTCGCGCCCGTCCAGATCGCCGCGCACCACCACGTGGTCGTACCCGCCCGGCGCGGCGTAGCCGGTGTACTCCATGCCCAGGTCGTACTGATCGGTGAAGAAATAAGGCAGCCGGTCGTAGGTCGCGGATTTGCCGAGCATGGTCGCGGCCGCGACAGCGGGCTGGTTGAGCGCGTTGGCCCAGTGCTCCACCCGGATGCGGCGGTCGAGTCCGGGATGCTGCTGTTCGGCGATGTCGCCGACGGCGACGATGTCCGGATCGCTGGTGACCAGGCTCGCGTCGACGAGCACGCCCTTGTCCACCTCGAGCCCCGCCGCCGCGGCGATCTCGATATTCGGCTTGGCGCCCACCGCGACGAGCACTGCATCGGCGGCGACGGTCGTCCCGTCGGCCAGCCGCAGCCCGTCGGCGATGTCCGTCGCGATGCCCTCGTGCGTGGTGATCGCCTCGACCTGGGCGCCGAGGCGGAGATCGACGCCGTGCGCGCGGTGCAGATCGGCGAAGACCGAGCCCATCTCGGGCCCGAGCGCGCCGAGCAGTGGCTGTTCGGCGGTCTCCACCACGGTGACCTCGACCCCGGCGGCGCGTGCCGCCGCCGCCACCTCGAGACCGATCCAGCCCGCGCCGATGATGGCGAGCCGATCGCTCTGGCCGAACAGCTCGATGAGAGTGTCGGAGTCCTCGATGAAGCGCAGCGTGTAGACGTTGGGGGCGTCGGCGCCCGGCAGTGGCAGGGTGCGCGGTGTCGATCCGGTGGCCAGCGCCAGCTTGTCGTAGGCGAGGGTGGAGTCGTCCGGCAGCGTGATCGTCTTCGCGTCTCGATCGATCCCGGTGACAGTGGTGCCGAGCAGCAGCTCCACGTGGTGATCGCGGTACCACTGGGCCGGATCGACGGTGAAATCGGCGAGCTGCTTCTTGCCGAACAGGTGTTCCTTGGACAGCGGAGGTCGTTCGTAGGGCAGATGTTCCTCGGCGCTGACGAGGGTGATCGTCCCGTCGAAGTCGTTGTCGCGCAGGGCTTCCGCCAGCTTGGCCGCGGCGAGCCCGCCGCCGACGATCACGAAACGCCGATCCGAGGTCATGGCGGACTCCTTCTCAGGGGAGGGAACGCGTGCCCACTCGAGCCTACTGTCGGCGGGGGTTTCGCAACGCGGTATCCGGACATGATCCGGACCGGGAACGAATCGCCGGGCGCCGTGGTTGGTTCCGGATAACGGCGCTCGCGCGCCGTGCTTCTTGCATGCGATCGAGAGGAACGACCCGTGACCGACACGGCCGAGAAGAACGTCGCCGATTTCTGGTTCGACCCGCTGTGCCCCTGGTGTTGGATCACTTCCCGCTGGATCTTGGAGGTCGAGCAGGTCCGCGACATCGAGGCGCGTTTCCACGTGATGAGCCTGGCGGTGCTGAACGAGGGCCGCAATCTGCCCGAGCAGTACCGCGAGCTGATGAACAGTGCCTGGGGCCCGGTGCGCGTCGCCATCGCCGCCGCCAAGGATCACGGTGACAAGGTGCTCGCGCCGCTCTACACCGCGATGGGCAGCCGCATCCACGACCGCAAGGCCGAATACGAGCGCCCGACCCGCACGGAGAGCCTGGCCGCGGTGATCGCCGACGCGCTCGCGGAGGTGGGCCTGCCCGCCGAGCTCGCGCAGGCCGCCGAGAGCACCGAGTACGACGAGGCGTTGCGCAAGAGCCACCACGAGGGCATGGACAAGGTCGGCAAGGACGTCGGCACCCCGACCATTCATGTCAACGGCGTGGCGTTCTTCGGTCCCGTGCTCTCGCGCATTCCGCGCGGAGAGGACGCGGGCAAGGTCTGGGACGGCGTCGTCGCGCTGGCCTCCTACCCGCACTTCTTCGAGCTCAAGCGGACCAGGACCGAAGACCCCGTCTTCGACTGAACGCGAAACCGGGCGCCGCGTACTCGCGGCGCCCGGTCGTCGGCTCAGGGCACCGGCTTCGGCGGCAGGCTCGGCACCTCGCCGTACGGGCTGTACGGCGCGGCGCCCATCGGGGGCTGCGGGTTGGGGCGCAGGAAGAGCCTGCCGTGCCTGCTGCGATCACGCAGCGCCCACATCCGCCAGGTCAGCACCGGGTGCGAGGACAGGGCGTTGACGAACCAGACGAATCCGCCCTTCTCGGTGGCGGCGCGATCGGCCATCTCGTCGAAGCCGACCAAGGTGTTCATGTACTTGCCCGCCGCCAGCGTGCCCATCGCGGCGGCCGCGCCGGTGTGCCGGTTGCAGTAGCCGTGGTTGTCGGCGGTGTACTCCTGCGAGCGGATCAGCGAACTGCCCAGGATCGGCAGGAACGGCACGAGGAACATGCCCAGCTGTCGCCAGTACGAGGTGTGCCCGGCGGCGATGTGGCCGACCTCGTGGCCGATGATGAACGCGAGCGCGTCGGGTTCGCGTGCCTTGCCGCCGATTTCGAACAGGTCGCTGTAGACCACCACGAAGCGCCGGAAGCCGTGCCCGGAGGCGAAGGCGTTGATCTGGCCGTTGCCGAGCACCACATAGGCGTCGGGCACCTTCGCCATGCCGAATCTGGCGGCCGCGTCGACCACCATCTGATAGCCCTCGGGGAATTGCGTCGGCGACATCCGCACGCCGTTCACCCGCTGTGTCGCGTAGTTGAAACCGCGCCCCGCCCAGACCAGCAGCGGCGCGAACACCAGCAGCAGCAGATAGTCGCTCGGCACCGCGCCGTCGGCGAGTGTGACGACGAGCATGAGGATGGCGATCAGGTACGCGACCACCGTGCACACCACCACGACGACGAGCAGCGGGATCTCCCAGCTGTGCCGGGCGGGCATCCCGAACGGGGAGAGGCCACGCGGCATGCTCTGCGGCGGTACGGGCGGCGGAGCGCCGTACGGCGTCATCGGCGCGGATCCGTAGGGCGTCGAGGGCACACCGCCGTAGGGCGTCGGCGACCCAACGCCGTAGGGCGTCGGAGACCCAGTGCCGTAGGGCGTCGAGGACCCAGTTGTGTAGGGCGCCGAAGGCGCGTCGTTGTAGGGCGACGTCGGTGTGGCGCCATGAGATGACGTGCCGTAGGTCGGGTGGGCGCCGGTGTGCTGTGGCGTCGCCGTGCCGTGCTGCGACGGTTGCTGCGTGTGCCCCCACCCGCTCGGCGGCGCGTTCGGTGGCTCCGGCTGGTCGGCTCGGTCCGGCGGCGTCGGTTCGTGCGGCTGCATGAGGTGCACTCTATTCATCGGTGGGGACGGGTTTCTCGCGTCCGAGGGGCCAGCGACGCTGTGCAGTCGGACACACCTGGTCGGCGCCCGCGGACACCTCCCGTGTCAGCAGATTCGCGCAGCGCGGCCCCGGTGTTAATCGCGGACGGTGCCCTCTCGGATTCGCCGTCGCGTGGCCTGACACAATCGCAGCCATGCGCGTATACCTGGGTGCCGACCATGCCGGTTTCGAACTGAAGAATCACGTCAAGGCCCATCTCCAGCAGGCGGGCCACGAGGTCGTCGACTGCGGCGCCCTCGAGTACGACGCCCTGGACGACTACCCCGCCTTCTGCATCGAGGCGGCGCGCCGCACCGTCGCCGACCCGGGCAGCCTCGGCCTGGTCTTCGGCGGCAGCGGCAACGGCGAGCAGATCGCCGCGAACAAGGTGCCCGGCGCCCGCTGTGCCCTTGCCTGGAGCGTGGAGACCGCGAAGCTGGCCCGCGAGCACAACAACGCGCAGCTGATCGGCATCGGCGGCCGCATGCACTCCACCGAGGAGGCGCTGGCCATCGTCGACGCGTTCGTCGCCACCGCGTGGTCCGAGGAGGAGCGTCACCAGCGCCGCATCGACATCCTGGCCGAGTACGAGAAGACCGGTGTCGCCCCCGCCGTCCCGGCGTACTGAGGTCGCGTCGGCAGATGCCTGAAGGGCATACGCTGCACCGCCTGGCGAGCCAGCATCAGCAGGTGTTCGCGGGCGGTGTGGTGCGGGTGTCGAGTCCACAGGGCCGGTTCGCCGACGGCGCCGCCCTGGTGGACGGGCAACGGCTCGTGCGCTCGGAGGCGCATGGCAAACACCTGCTCCATCACTACGAATCCGGGCTCGCGGTGCACGTGCACCTCGGGCTCTACGGCAAGTTCTACGACTCGGAGCTGCCGATGGGCGCGCCGGTCGGACAGGTCAGGATGCGGATGATCGGCGGCGCGGGCGTCGGCACCGACCTGCGCGGCCCCGCCGCGTGCGAGGTGCTGCTCCCGCCGGAGGTCGAGGCGCTGACCGACCGTCTCGGCGCCGACCCGCTGCGCACCGACGCCGACCCGGATCGCGCCTACGCGCGAATCCGCCGTTCTCGCAGGCCGATCGGCGCGCTGCTGATGGACCAGAGCGTGATCGCCGGTGTCGGGAACGTCTACCGGGCCGAAGTGCTCTTCCGGCACGGCATTTCGCCCTACCGTCCCGGCGTCGATCTGAGTGCCGAAGAGTGGCGCGCCCTCTGGGCGGATCTGGTCGAGCTGATGCCGGTCGGTGTGGCGACCGGGCGCATGCACGTGGTGCGCCCCGAACACGACCACGGCGAGCCGTCTTACGCCCCCGATCGTCCGCGCACCTATGTGTACCGCCGCCCCGGCGCGGGTTGCCGAGTGTGTGCCGGACCAGTTGCTCACGCGGTGCTGGAGGGGCGCAACCTCTTCTGGTGCCCTGCCTGCCAGCCGAGTTGAGCGCGTTCCGCGCGTCTGCCGGGCCCCGGTGCGCCCGCGGGCGCCACGGGTTGCCGAGTTCAGCCGGCGACGGCCGCGTCGACCTCCGGTTCGTCGGAATCGGAGAACGCGAACCGTCGCCCACCCGCCGTCTTGGCCGTGTACATCGCCCGGTCGGCGCGTCGGAGCAGATCGGTGAAGTCGCACGGGGCGCCCGGCGGGTTGTAGGCGGTGCCCACACTCGCGGAGACCGGCACCGGGCCCGCCGACGACCACACCGGGTCGCGCAGCGCACCCACGATGCGGTTGGCGATCTCGGTGAGGGTCTTGCCGTCCCGGTTCACCGCGAGCACGAACTCGTCACCGCCGTACCGGCAGATCACCGTGTCCGGCGGGCACACCTCCCGCAGCCGGTTGGCCAGCTCGACCAGCACCTCGTCGCCCACCGCGTGCCCGTAGCCGTCGTTGATCTGCTTGAACCGGTCCAGGTCGATCAGCAGCAGGCCGACGCAGCTGTTCGGGTCGGTGGCCATCCTGCGCACCTGATCCTGGAGCAGGGTGCGGTTGGCCAGGTCGGTCAGCGCGTCGTGGGTGGCCTCGTGGCGCAGCCGGTGCTGTAAGGCGGCGATCTCCTGCACGCGCAGCGACACCTTGGCCGACAGGCTCTGCTCCTGCTGGGCCAGCGCCCGCTCCTGCAAGGCCTGGGCGTAGCTGTCGATGGCCTGGCTGGCCACGAACGGCCAGCGGGTCGCCACCAGCGAGCCCGGCCTGCCCGACGGGAAGCCGAGCAGCCAGCGGCTGGCCTGGGCCAGCATCCTGGTCCGCTCGAAGGGCGGCTCGGCGAGGCGCGCGCCGAGCATCCGCGCCTCCGGCACGGGGAAGGGTTCGTGCTTGGCCAGATACAGCAGCCGTTCGACCAGCTCGATGAGAACAGGTTCCAGCTGCTGCGGTGTCGTGTGCGAGCCCGGCTCGGAGCACACGGCCCGTGCCCAGGCGCGACACATCGCGGCGACTGGCGGTTCGATGTCGGTCGCCATCGTCTTCACCGATCGCGGGCGACGTCGGTACCCGGGTGCCCTGTGTGCACACAGGTGCCGGCTTCACCCCGATCACTACTGCTACGCGGTTCTGTCCACCTCGCTCGGTGCACGCTCACCGCCCCCTTTCCAGATACCCCCGTCCGGCAAAAAGGATCCTAGCAAGCCACCCGGCACTGAAAAACGGCGTTTTACAACGAGTTTTCGATGCCTCGCGAATGGCGATCTGATGTGTGATCGTTACAGCGGCCTTGGCGTTACACGACGGTTCGGGTTCGCTGGTGAGTCGCGCGTCGACACGCCGGGAGTGTGCTGAATCACCCGCTCGGGTGGGCTCTTCGGGCTCCGGCGGAGTGCGGGCCGCGTGGTTCGAGATGTCGGGATCGGGGTGGTCGGCGTCGGTGATGTTTCCGGTGTGTCGCCAGGGTCGGCGTGTCGTGTCGGTCGGCTCGCGGTCCGTTCCGTGCGGGACCTTCGTGCGGCCTGCCCGGATCCTGGTGCGCGCGGGGTGGGTCGGTATCGGTTCGGCGTGGGACCGCCGTTCCCGGGGACGGCTCGCTCGGCTTCGGAATATCGCGCACTGGATGATCAGGGCCGACGGCTCGAAGGGCGCCGTGTGGACGGGGGCGATTGGCGTTTCCGGAACCGGATTCGGTACAGTGCGTGGTGCACACGACATCGTGGCGATCCCATCGATGTCGTATGCCTGCGGGTGTAGTTCAATGGTAGAACCTCAGCCTTCCAAGCTGATGGTGCGGGTTCGATTCCCGTCACCCGCTCAAGGAACGATTCATACTCGTCGGTGGCCCCGCCACCGCGAGGCCACGGGGTGTAGCGCAGCTTGGTAGCGCATCCGCTTTGGGAGCGGAGGGTCGCAGGTTCAAATCCTGTCACCCCGACCATCTTTCGACCTTCCCGGCCCCGATGGTGTCCGGCTCGGTGAATGTGGCTGGGATTCCTCTCCGGACGGGGCGGTCCGGTCGCTGTCGGCGCGTCTCGATCGGAGAGGAATCCCGGGCGCCCCGAGTTTCGATGGGGGAGTGGGGGACTCGGGGCGCTGTCGGGATGCGCGGTAACGAGTGTCGGCGCATGGCATCTACCTCCTTTCGGGTGGGCGACCGTGAGTCAGCTGTAGAGCCGCGTGAGGAAGGCGTCGATGTTCTCGCGGACCCGGTCGATCTTCTCGTCGAGCGTCAGGTCTTCGCGGTAGCGGCTGCCGAGGGCGGGGCGCTTCTTCCCGCGCGCGTACAGCGAGCAGGCCAGATCGGTGCACATGTAGGTGCCGATCGAGTTGCCGCGGCGGCCGGAGTCGCCCGCCTTGTGCGCGGTCATCAGGACCACGTCGCCGCCGGTGTGCGTGGTCAGGCAGATCGCGCACATCTGCGGTTTGCCGGTCCCGCCCGTCTCGTGGCGCAGTGCGACGCCGATCAGCCGCTCGTCTCGCGGAACCACCAGGTAGCAGCGGCCGGGCAGCGATGGATCACCCCAGCCGAGGAAATCCAGATCGTCCCATGGGCGCTCCTCGAGGTCGCGCGGCACGGACAACCGCTTCGCGTCTCCTTTGGAACAGTTGACGAACGACGACCTGATGTCGCGTTCGGTGACAGGTTTCATGACAGTGTCGACTCCTTTTCGGTCGATAGCGGACAAACCGACGCGACGTTACGGACCCCGGCGCCCGCGAACAACGGATTTTCCGGCGCGGGACGCGGCGCACCGCGAGACCGCGGGCGCGTCGGCCGAGCCCCATGTCTTCCGTCGCGAGCCGGGGAGGAATCGGGCCCGCACCGCTCCGGCCCGGATCGCTTCGTGGCCGCGAATCGGCTGCCCCGGCGCGGAACCGATCCCGCTCGGTTGCGATGCTGGCGGCATGGAGGTCCCTTTCGATGATGCGCGGCCGCTGGCGGCTCGGGTAGCCCAACTTCTCTCCGTCGACGGCCCCTTGCCGATCGTCGCGGCGGGCGACCCCGTGCTGCGCAGGCCGAGCGCACCATTCGACGGACAGCTCGACGACGACCTGCTGGCGCGGTTCATCGCCGCACTGCGCGAGACGATGCACGCTGCACCGGGCGTCGGCCTCGCCGCCGCGCAGGTCGGAATTCCGTTGCGCCTGGCCGTGATCGAGGACTTCGCAGAGGTCTCGGACGAGGTCCGCGCCGCCCGTGAGCGGCGGCCGGTGCCATTCCGCGTCCTGATCAACCCGAGGTATCGGCCGACCGGCCCGGCCGAGGCCGCCTTCTTCGAGGGTTGCCTCAGCGTCCCCGGTTGGCAGGCCGTCGTCGCCCGTCCCGCCGAAATCCACCTCACCGCCCACGACGAACACGGCCACCCGATCGACGAGATCGTCCGAGGCTGGCCCGCCCGCATCGTCCAGCACGAAACCGACCACCTCGACGGCACCCTCTACCTGGACCGCGCCGAACTCCGCTCCCTGTCGACCAACGACGCCGTCGCCACCCGCTGGCCGCACCCCACCCCGCACTCCGCCGCCGAATCCCTCGGCTTCGACCTCCCTGGGTGAGTCACCCGTAACGGATTCGCGTGCAACACTTTCGACCGCCTGTGTCGGCGTTCTGGCGGGGTATCCTCGAATACGCCGAGCCGCCCTGCGGCGCGGGCTCAGTCAAGGCACCCGTACGTCGGTGCCGAACCGCCACCGAGATGACCCGGCCACCCGGTGTCGCCGGATCGGCCTTTCACGATGGATCACCTCAAAGTATTCAACGTGCGAAACTTCGGCGGGCCCGGTGGGAGCGATGAGGGCCTGCGCCAAGACGGCCCCGCGCTGATCACCGAGATCGACCGGATGATCACCGGGGTCCAAGAGTTCCTGGCGTCCTTCCTCGGCCAAGCACGAGAAGACCTCGGAATCGGCGACTCCTGAGCCGCACGCGGCGCGCGATCCGCCCTCAGCGGATGGCGGCCAACCGCGTCAGGTGGCCGGCGAGGGCGGGTTGGGTGACGGGGGCCAGTGTGAGATCGGTGCTGGTGGTCAGCAGGTAGCGTCCGTCGTCGGTGAAGTCCAGCCAGGTGCGGTGGCGGGTCGGTGGCGACATCGGGTCTTCCGGTGCGACGGTGACGGTGATGAAGCCGCGGGCGTCGATCGGCCGGTGCAGCGTCTGGCGCAGGGCGGCGGCGCGCAGCGCGTCCTCGGACTGCTGCTGCCAGTGATTGGGGTCGTCGTAGAGGACGGCTTCCCGTGGTTCCCGCATCGGGGCGAGCTTGCCCGCTGGCGCGGAGCCCATAGCCGCCACCAAGTGCTGCGCGACTTTCTTTGCGTGGCAAGCGATCACGGTGACGTCGCAAGGGCCGGCGACGATCGCAGTGCCCCACACCAGGTGGGCGGCGCCGAAAGCGAGGATGGGTTCGTCGGTCCGCCCGTCCCGCGCGTACCGGTCGCCGGAGACCGTGATGGTGGTGACGTCGCCGCGGGCGCAGAGGGTGAGCGCGCCGGTCAGGTCGGGGTCGGCGTTGGGCGCGAAGCGTTCGGCGAGTTTGAGCTTGTCCCAATCGTTCTCGCTGCGGACCGTGCCGCGGTGAGCCATGTTGATGGGGTAGGGGCGACGGTCGAGACCGGTCTCCGCCGACCACACGTAGGTGAACTCGTCCGGCGTGAAGACCCACCTCACAGCGCGGCCTCGCCGCTCGGATCGGGCCTGCCGAAGACGGGCACGGCGTCGCCGGACGCCACCAGGGTCGAGTTGTAGCCGAAGGTCAGGGTGTCCTGGGCGTCGGCGAGCGCCTCGGCGGCGGCGATGTCGTGCGCCATCTTGCGCGGCCCGCCCTCGATGGCCTCCAGCACCGGGTCGGGATTCGGCGCGTAGGGTTCGGGCGGCGGCGCGATGGCGTCGCGGATCGCCTGCGCCGCCGCGGAATTCGCCTCCATCAGCCGGTGCAGTTCGGCACACACGTCGCGGACGGCCGCGCCGGCGCGGAGGAAATGTTCGGTCGATTCGCGGGCGGCTGCTGCCGCCTCACCGTGCCAGTCCGCGAATTCGTGGCGCACCGCGGCCGCGAATGCCGTGAACAACTCGTCGAGCGCCTCGGCGCCCGCCTGCCAGCCCTCGGCGACGCGGCCGAGTTCGGCGGGACGCAGCGCCTCGTGCACGAGTTCCCAGATCTCACGATGGGTGTAGGCGTCGAAGGACTCCCGATCGGTGACGTACGGCGGGTCGGTCGCCGCATCGACGCGGTCGGGCGCGCTGTTCATGCGCCGTCGTCCAAGCGGTCGGCGGCCAGTTCCAGCGCCGCGCGGTGGGCGGCGTCGGCCTCGGACACCAAGTGTCCGGCCGCCAGGTATCCGGCTTTGTAGCGCAGCGTCGCCTCTTGGAGCGCGGTCAGCGTATCCGCGAATTCCCTTCCCTTGGTGGCGAAGCCGCGAGCGAGCGCGATACCGGAGGGTAGCTCGGGAAAGCCGTTCACCTCGGCGAGGTCGGTCGTGCGTAGCTGCCGCAATCCGTCCAGGAGCGCGTCGCAGGCGGAGGCGAGTCGCAGCGCCGTCTGCTCCGACATGCGCAGTTCGCCGGTCAGCGCGGCGTCGAACAGTCCGGCGGCCCGTGCCTGTTCCGGTTGCACTGGATTCGGCCCCCTAGCTGTCGCTCGGCACGACGGTCGTCGAGCACAGCAGCCTATCAGCGCCCGACCGTGCGTTTCCGCCGAATGGCGCTGGGTTCATCGATCGCACAACACCGTCGGCGAGGTGCTGTGCCGGGTCATCGGTGCGCCGAGAGCCTGTCGACGGACCGGTATCTGTGCCACGATCGGCACATGTCCTATGTAGCCGACCCACGTGTCGATGCCTACATCGACGCACTACCCGACTGGCAGCGGGCGATCTGCCGCGAGGTCCGCGATCTGGTGCACGCCGCGGATCCGGAGGTTCAGGAGACCGTCAAGCGCACCGTCCAGCCGTACTTCGTGCTCGACGGCAATATCTGCGCGCTGCTCGCCGCGAAGACGCACGTCAACGTGTTCCTCTACGACGGCGGCATCGTCCCCGATCCCGAGGGCATCATCACCGGCGGGCACGACAACAAGACCGCGCGGACGGTCGCGATTCGTGAAGGCGAGACCGTCAACGCCCGCGCGCTGTCGGCCATGTTTCGCCGGATCATCGCCGACAATCGCGCGGGCGGCTGGCGAAAACTGAAGGGCCGCTGACCTTTCCGCTCAGCTGGCCGCAGCCTCCGGCTCGGCCGGAATGGGATCTCGGCCGCGGGCGGTGCGGGCGATGCGCTCGGCACGAGCGGCCAGCATCGGCAGGCGCGCGTCGCCGACCGACATGGCGTGGTTGCCGAGGTGATTGGTGACGAAGGCGACGGACAGGCCGAGCCCGGGGAACGCCATCCCGCCGGATCCGCCGATCCCGAAGTGGCCCAACGCCCTTCGCGTGACGCGCGGGCCGACAATGGCGCGGTGGTAACCGAGTGCGAAGTGCGGCGGCGCGCCGAGTACGTAGTCGTAACGGCTGTTCGGCGGCATCTCCGCGATGCGGCGGGTCGACTCGGCGCGCAGCAGCCGTCGGCCGTCCACCATGCCGTCGTTGGCGATCGCGCCGTACATCTTGGCCAGCGCGCGGGCGGTGAACACGCCGTTCCATCCGGGCATCATCGCGTCGTAGGGGTGGGTGCCGAGCGACATGTCGGCCCAGCCGTCGTAGAACGCGCCGCGGGCGGCGTACATCAGTTGCAGCGGCGCGAACGGCGCGATCAGGCGATCGAGCGGGACCCTGGCGATGCCGAGTCGCGGCGCGAGCTTGGCCACCCGAGGCCGCTCGCGTTCGGGGACGCCGAAGAAGAAGTCGCGCTCGCCCAGCGGTCCGGCGAGTTCCGACCGGACCAGGTCGGTGAAGTCGCGACCTGTCGCGCGCTGGGCGATCTCGGCCACCAGGGTGCCGAAGGTGATGGCGTGATATCCGGAGGCGCGCAGCCGCAACGGATCCGGCGCGGAAGCCGCCATCGCGGCCGCGACCGCGTCGTGGTTCAGCAGGTCACGCGGGTCGGGCAGCAGGCCGCGGATGCGCTGCAGACCCGCGCGATGGTTCAGCACCTCGCGCAGCGTGATGTCGGCCTTGCCGTTGGACGCGAAATCGGGCCAGTAGTCGCCCACCGGGGCATCCAGGTCGAGCAGCCCGCGGTCGACGAGCCGATGGGCGACGGTCGCCGCCACGCCCTTGCCGGTGGAATACGACAGCGACATGGAGTCGGCCCGCCAGCGACGGTCGCTGTCCGCCCAGCCGGCCCACACGTCGAGCACCGGTTTGCCGTCCAAATAGACCGCGAGTGCGCCGCCGCCCTGGTTCCTGCGGCGGAACATGCCGAAGAATTTCGCGGCCAGCCCGGTGAAGCGGTCATCGATCAGCATCGTCCGTGCGTCGGCGTCCTCGTACCCAGGGCCGTGTGTGCTGGCAGCAGGCATGGTCAGACTCCTTTGTCTGTCGGCTCCGCGCGATCGAGCCGCGCACGCCTGCGCTTACTCTTGCAAGCGCCTTGCTAGCAAATGTAACGGCCGTCACGGAGCGCCCGCAATGGTCGTTCCCGCTGAATGGGGAGTACCCCGCGTGAACCATGGGACACCTCAGCGCTTCTCGTTGCGCGCTCGTCTCGCCGATGGCACCGTCTCTGACCTGCGATGATCAACAGAAGCCGCGATGCGGCAAGCATCGTCGGCCGAAGCCCGAGGCGCCGACGAACTTGCAAGCACGGGCCGGAAGCCCTCTGGACGTTCGTGTGCGCCCCGACGGCCTGAACCAGCGGTGGGATCGGACGGCGCCGCGCCCCTGCGGGTGGCGATCGCCGCACGTCCGCGTGGCCCATTGTTCGTGTCGCCGAGGTCGCGCGCCGACCGTCGCTACACGGCCGCGCACCTCGATGTTCGTGCCGCCGAGGCCACGCGCTGGCCATCGCCACATGGCCGTGCACCCCGATGTTCGTGCCGCTGAGGCCGCGGTTGCGGGTCCCGGCAGACCTTCCCATCCGGGCCGCGCGCCGGGGCCGCCGTTCACAGGCGCGGGTCCACGGGTTCCGATTCGAGGGCCAGCACCGCGAACACCGCCTCGTGCACCCGCCACAGCGGCTCGCCCGCGACGAAACGGTCCAGCGCCTCCAGCCCGAGCGCGTACTCGCGCAGCGCCATCGACCGTTTGCGCCCGAGGCCGCGGGTACGCAGACGACGCAGGTTCGGTTCGCGTAGGTACTCCGGTCCGTAGACGATCCGAAGGTATTCGGGTCCACGGCATTTCACACCCGGCTGGACGAGACGCGTGGACTCGCCCCGAGTAGCGGCGCTGCCCGGCCCCGAAGCATCCGGTGCCGGACCGGTTCCGTCGGCATCCGGACCGCGCTCCCCGGGCGCGTCGGCGCCAGGGCGGTCGACCGAGCGGCTCCGGACCAGGGAATCGAGCGGCTTCACGACCATCCCTTCGCCGCCTGCGGTAGTGAGTTCGGTCCACCATGCGGTCGCGATGGCTTCGCCGTCGGGATCCGCGAGGTCCACCACCATCCGGCGCGTCGGTGTGAACAGGTCCGAATCCGCGGCGACCAAGCGATCGATCACGGCCAGGTGCCAGGCGTGATCACGGGTCGCGTGGTTGACGCCTTCCGTGGCCAGCAGCTGGAACGGCGCGAGGCGCAGCCCGGCCAGGCCGTCGGTCGTCCAGCAGTAGCGGCCGTAGGCGGCGGTGAAGGCCGCGGCGTCGGCGCGTCGTCCCGCGGTGCGCTCGGCCAGCTCGGTGACGTCGTGGCCGCGTGCGGCGACCGCGCTGAACACCGCCTCGGCGCCGACGAGCGCGGCATTGGCGGCGGCGCCGACCGCCGCGTACTGGGAGCGCAACAGGCCGATTGCCTTGGCCGACCACGGCAGCAGCTCCGCGTCGAGCAACAGCCATTCGCTGCGCAGCTCCTCGAACAACCCGGCGACCTCGGCAGCCGCACGGATGCGCGCCAGCAAGCTTTCCGTCACCGCGGGATCGTCGAAGAACGGTCGGCCGGTGCGCGTGTAGATCGCGCCCGTACCGTCGTCCTCGACGCCGAAACGGTCCCGCGCGGCCGCGGCCGAGCGGGTCACCAGAACAACGGCGCGCGAGCCCATGTGCTTCTCCTCGCACACCACGCGGTCCACACCTTCGCCGCGGTAGTAGGCGAAGGCCTCGGCCGGGTGCTCGAGGTAGCCGTCCAGCGACGAGGTCGCGCACGGCGACATCGTCGGCGGCAGGTACACCAGCCAGCGGGGATCGATGGCGAAGCGGCTCATCACTTCGAGCGCCGCTCCCGCGTTCTCCTCTTGTACGCCGATGCGGCCGTGGCTGCGCGTGTGCACGACGCGGCGGCCGATCACGTCGTCGAGATCCAGCACTCCGGGATCGCGGTGCGCCACGGCCTCGGTCGCCTCGGCGGGGGCAAGCGGACGTGTCGGCTCGTACCAAACCTGTTCGGCCGGAACCGAAACCGGCTCGCGCTCGGGATAGCGCAGGGCGGTGAGGCGCCCGCCGAACACCACGCCGGTGTCCAGGCAGAGTGTGTTGTTCACCCAGCGCAGCTCGGTCATCGGCGTGTGCCCGTACAGCACGGTGGCCCGGCCGCGATAGTCCTGCGCCCACGGGTAGCGCACCGGAAAGCCGTATTCGTCGGTCTCCCCGGTGGTTTCGCCGTACATGGCGAACGCGCGAACGCGGCCGGACGCGCGTCCCTGGTACTCCTCCTTCAGTCCCGCGTGCGCGACGACGAGATTGCCGCCGTCGAGCACGTAGTGACTGAGCAGTCCGCGGCAGAAGTCGAGCGCCGCCTTGCGGAAGTCCTCGTCCTCGGCCTCGAGCTGGTTCAGCGATTCGGCGAGACCGTGCGCGACCTTGACCTTCTTCCCGGTAAGGGCGCGCACCAGCTTGTTCTCGTGATTACCGGTGACGCACAACGCCGTTCCCGCGCCGACCATGCCCATCGCCAACCGCAGGACGCCGGGGGTATCGGGTCCGCGGTCCACCAGGTCGCCGACGAACACCGCGGTGCGTCCGTGCGGATGACGGGCGCCGACCGCGCGTCCGGCCGCGTCGCGTTCCACCGCGTACCCGAGCTCGCCGAGCAGCGTCTCCAATTCGGCGCGGCAACCGTGCACGTCGCCGATCACGTCGAACGGGCCGGTGAGCTCGCGCTTGTCGTTCCACGCCTTCTCGTCGACGAGGGTCGCGCCGTCGATCTCCTCGACCCCGCGCAACACGTACACCTTGCGGAAGCCCTCGCGCTCCAGCCCGCGCAGGCCGCGGCGCAGCTCGCGCTGCTGGCGATGCACCACGTGCGCCGCGAGATGCGACCGATCCGGCCGCAGCGAATTACGTTCCAGACATACCGAATCCGGCACATCGAGCACGATCGCCACCGGCAGCACATCGTGGGCGCGCGCCACCGCGACGAGTTCCTGACGCGCTCGCGGCTGCACATTCGTGGCGTCGATCACCGTGCGCAGCCCGCGGCGCAGCCGGATGCCCGCGATGTGGTGCAGCAGCGCGAACGCTTCCGGCGTGGCCGACTGGTCGTTCTCGTCGTCGCTGACGATGCCGCGGCAGGCGTCCGACGAGACGATGGCCGTGTGCGGGAAGTGCCTGCGCGCGAACGTGGATTTGCCCGAGCCGGTGCTGCCGATCAGGACGACGAGCGAGAGCTCGGGGACGGACAGTTCGGTCATCGCGCGGCTGCTTTCGTGTCCTCGCCGGTGGGCCCGGGTGCTTCGGTCTTGGTGAACAGTGCGAGCTGGGTGGGCGCACCGAACTCGGGATGCTCGGCGCCGACGGGCCGCAGCTGAACGTGGTATCCGTTGCGCTGCGCGACGCCGGTCGCCCAGGAGGTGAATTCCGCCCGAGTCCATTCGAAACGGTGGTCGTCGTGGCGGAACTTGCCCGCGGGCAGGCTCTCGTAGGCCGTGTTGTATTCCGAGTTCGGCGTCGTCACCACGACGGAACGCGGTGCGGCCGTGGCGAATACAGCGTGCTCCAGCGCACCGAGCCGAGGCGGGTCGACGTGCTCGATCACCTCCATCAGCACCGCGGCGTCGTAGCCGCGCAGTCGCGCGTCGGTGTAGGTGAGCGAGCCCTGGAGCAGGGTGAGCCTGCCCGCGACGCGCTCCGGCATCCGGTCGACCCGCAGCTTGCGCTTGGCGATGTGCAGCGCCCGCATCGACACGTCGACGCCGACGATCTCGGTGAACATCCGGTCAGCCAGCAACTCTCGCAGCAGCGCGCCCTCGCCGCAGCCGAGATCGAGTACCCGTCGCGCGCCGACATCCCCCAACGCGGCGAGCACGGCGGCCCGCCGCTGCACGGCCAGGGACGGCGCCCGGCCTACCGCTTCGTCGCTGTCCGGACCGGCGCCGTGCTCGGGCGTCATCGCATCGGCGGCAGGCGCGCCGGGCGAGTGGCCGCTCCCGTCGGCCTCATCGGCGTCGGGTCCGACGAGTGCGTCGGTCCGCACCGGTGTGTCGTCGTCTGGTGAACCGGAGGAGCGCGCCGAAATCGTGAGACTATCTGGTGAATCGGCGGCGTCCGCGCCGTGCGTCCCGCTCGCCGGTGCGTCGACCGGCGATCCGGAAGTGATGTCGCCCACCCCGTTCTCGGCCTCGACATAGTCCTCCTCCGCGCCGAGTTCGTCCGGATCCGTCTCATCGATCTCCGCCAGGCGCGCCAGCGCCGTGCGTACCAGCGACTGACGGCGGGCCAGATAGCGCCGGGTGATCCACCCGCGTTCGGGGTGCTCGGCCAACCAGCCGCCGCCGGCGCGGATGAGCTTGTCGACCTCGTCGGCGGCCATCCAATAGTGCTTGGCGCCGTCGAGGACCGGCAGCAGAACGTAGAGGTGCGACAGGGCGTCGGCGAGCCGGATCTCGCCGGTCAGCGCCAGACGCAGGTAGTGCGAATCGCCCCACTCCGGGAAGGCCGGGTCGAGGGGGATCGGTGTGGTCGACACGGTCCAGCCGAGCGGCTCGAAGACCCGCTCGGCGACCTCGGCCCCGCCTTTGCACGGCACCGCGGGCAGTTCGATGCGCAACGGCAGTGCGGCGAGCGCGAGTTCGGGGCGGGCCTTGCACTGCCCGTGCAGCGCCGTGCGGAACACCGCGCCGATCGCGACCGACAGCAGCGACGACGCCGCGTACGGCCGGTCGTTGACGTACTGACCGAGGCTGAAATCCGGTGTGCCACGGGAACGTCCGCGCACCAGGCGGATCGGGTCCACCTCCAGGACCAAGGCCGCCGTGCAGCGCGCCGGATCCGCCTCCGGATACACCACGTGTGCGGTGCCGTACGACTGCTCGAACGCCTGCACCCGCTCGGGGTTCTTGTGCAGCAAGAATCCGAGATCGGTCGCGGGCCAGGCCGCGCCTTCGGGTCGCGTGCAGGTGATCGTCAACAGCATGCTGCGATCGTCGCCGACCCGCCCGGCACCCGCAAGGAAGTTTCCACAGGTGCCGCGTATTTCCATATGGCACAAAATGATCGGCCGCCGCCCTGTGGACAACTGGTTGCGGCGGCCGATGTCGTGCGATCCTCAGAGACCGGGTTCGGGCCAGGCCCACTCCGCGACGCAGGGGATATCGGTGCCGTTCGCCCTGGTCCACGCGCGGGCCCGCCAGCGGGCGTCGACCATCTCCTGACGCAGCCCAGCGGCCTTCTCACGCAGGTCGGGTACCCGATCGATCACATCCATCACGAGGTGGTAGCGATCCAGGTCGTTGAGCATCACCATGTCGAAAGGCGTTGTGGTGGTGCCCTCTTCTTGATACCCGCGGACGTGCATCTCCGCGTGGTTGGTGCGTCGGTAGGTCAGCCTGTGCACCAGCCAGGGATAGCCGTGGAAGGCGAAGATCACCGGACGATCCCTGGTGAACAGGGTGTCGAACTCGCTGTCCGGCAGGCCGTGCGGATGGGCGTCGGCGGGCAGCAGCCGCATCAGGTCGACGATGTTGATCACGCGAACCCGCAAGTCCGGCAACCGGTCACGCAGGATCGCCGCGGCGGCGAGCGTCTCCAGCGTCGGCACGTCGCCTGCGCACGCCAGCACGACATCCGGTGTGCTGCCCACGGTGTCGTTGTTGCCCGCCCAGTCCCAGATGCCCACGCCGCGTGCGCAGTGCACCGCCGCGTCGGGGACGGACAGCCAGTCCTCCTGCGGCTGCTTGCCCGCCACCACCACGTTGACGTAGTGCCGCGAGCGCAGGCAGTGGTCGTACACCGAGAGCAGCGTGTTGGCATCCGGCGGCAGGTACACCCGCACGATCTCGGGCTTCTTGTTCAGCACCACGTCGAGGAAACCGGGGTCCTGGTGGGTGAACCCGTTGTGGTCCTGCCGCCAGACGTGCGAGGACAGCAGGTAGTTCAGGCTGGCGATGGGCCGCCGCCACGGCACCGCCGCGCTGGCGTCCAGCCACTTGGCGTGCTGGTTGAACATCGCGTCGACGATGTGGATGAAGGCCTCGTAGCAGGTGAACACGCCGTGCCTGCCGGTCAGTAGATACCCCTCCAGCAGGCCCTGGCACATGTGCTCGGAGAGCACCTCGATCACCCGGCCGGTGCGGTCGAGCGCGACGTCGTACTCGCCGATCTCGGCCTGCCAGTCGCGTCCGGTCACCTCGAGGATGTCCTGGAGCCGGTTGCTGGCCAGCTCGTCCGGGGCGAACGTCAGGAAGTTGTGCGGATTGCGGCGGGTCACCTCGCGCAGCCAGCCGCCGAGCACGCGGGTGGCCTCGTGTTTCGTGCCGCCGGGCCTGGCCACCTCGACGCCGAAATCGCGCCAGTCCGGCAGGCGTAGATCGCGAACGAGCATGCCGCCGTTGGCCACCGGGTTCGCGCTCATCCGCCGATCGCCCTCGGGCACTAGTTCGAGCAGTTCCGGCGCCGGGTGACCCTCGGCGTCGAACAGTTCCTCCGGCCGGTAGGAACGCAGCCATTGCTCCAGCACCTGGCGGTGTGAATCGTTGCCGCGGGCGGCGGGCAGCGGTACCTGGTGCGCCCGGAAGGTGCCCTCGACGGGTTCGCCGTCGACGACCGGTGGACAAGTCCAGCCCTTCGGGGTGCGCAAGACGATCATCGGCCAGCTGACCGGTCCGCCGTTGGCGCCCGACCTGGCGGCCTGCTGGATCCGCTCGATCCGGTCGAGGCAACCGTCCATCGCGCGGGCCATCGCCTGGTGCACGGTCGCCGGGTCGTCGCCCGCGACGACGACCGGCTGGTAGCCGCAGCCGCGCAGCAGTTCCACCAGCTCGTTCTCCGGAATCCTCGCGAGGATGGTCGGGTTGGCGATCTTGTACTGGTTGAGGGCCAGTATCGGCAGCACCGCGCCGTCGCGGCCCGGGTTGAGGAACTTGTTCGCGTGCCAGCTCGCCGCGAGCGGGCCGGTCTCGGCCTCGCCGTCGCCCACCACGCAGAACACGGTCAGGTCCGGATTGTCCAGCGCCGCGCCGTACGCGTGCAGCAGGGAATAGCCCAGTTCGCCGCCCTCGTGGAAGGAGCCGGGCGTCTCGGGCGCGCAGTGACTCGGCACACCGCCGGGAAAGGAGAACTGGGCGAACAGCGAACCCATTCCCTCGGCATCGCGCGGAATGTGGCTGTACAGCTCGGAATAGGTGCCCTCCAGCCAGGCGCACGCGTTCGGGCCCGGCCCGCCGTGCCCGGGCCCCGCGACGAACACCGCGTTGAGCGCGCGCAGGCGGATCGCCCGATTGGCGTGCACCCAGACCAGATTCAGCCCTGGCACCGTGCCGAAATGGCCGAGCAGCCGTGGCTTGATGTGCTCGGGCAGCAGCGCTTCGCGCAGCAGCGGGTTCCGCATCAGATAGATCTGGCCGACGGAGAGGTAGTTCGCCGCGCGCCACCAGGCGTCGATCGCGGTCAGCTCCGCGCGATCCAGCGGGCCGGGCGCCTCGTCCAGTCGATAGGGCCGGGGCGCGATGGAGACGCCTCCCTGCGCGCCGACATTGTCCGCCGAGGTGTCGCCCCCGGGACTGGCCATCTTGGTCATTCGCCGACTCTCCTCACGCTCGCTGGGAAATCCGCCTCACCGGCGGCATTACCCGTTTCCGTGCGGCGACACCGCGACACGACGGGAAAGCGTCGCTGGGCGCGCGGGCGTCCGGTGGTCTAGGGTCCGCCGCATGCACACACTCGGCAGGATCATCGGTGTCGGCGCCATCGCCGCGGCCGCGTTCACGCTGGCCGCCTGCGGCTCCGACGACAAGGACACCGCCGCCACCGCGACGGCCACCACCGGCGCCGTCGGCCAGGCGAAGCACGACCGGGAATGCACCGCCGAGGACATCGGGGTGACCGGCGGCTTCGGCCAGACGCCGATCGTGACCATTCCCGGCGACTGCGACCCGCCCACGAAACTGGTCGTCAAGGACCTGGTCGAGGGCAGCGGTCCCGGCGCGGTAGCCGACCAGCCGCTCACCATGAACTACGTGCTGGTGACCTGGTCGGACAAGAAGAAGCTGGACAGCTCGTTCGACCGCGGCAAGCCCTTCCAGCTGAACCTCGGCGCGGGGGAGGTCATCCCCGGCTGGGATCAGGGTCTCGTCGGTGTTCAACAGGGCGCGCGCAGGCTGC
Organism: Nocardia sp. bgisy118; assembly: GCF_057708605.1. NCBI lineage: Bacteria > Bacillati > Actinomycetota > Actinomycetes > Mycobacteriales > Nocardiaceae > Nocardia > Nocardia sp. bgisy118. The sequence goes on from NZ_JBYISM010000015.1 coordinate 184,449, forward strand.
TGATCATCCCGCCGAACCTGGGCTACGGCGCGGGCAGCGGCGGCATCAAGCCCAACGAGACGCTGGTCTTCGTCACCGACGCGGTCGGCGTCGGCAACTGAACCCGGCCGGTCGGGGCGCGGCAGGGGTGCGCCGCACCGTGACCGATTGCAGGCCGCACAGGCCGGTCAACTACCCTGGCAGGGATGCGTACGCGCACCCCGCTGGGAGTCGCGCCTCAACCCGAACGAACACCGAACCAAGGAGCATGTCCGTGAAGAGCACCGTCGAGCAGCTGAGCCCGACCCGGGTCCGGATCAATGTCGAGGTGCCCTTCGAGGAACTGAAGCCGGACTTCGACCGCGCCTACAAGGCTCTCGCCAAGCAGGTCCGCATCCCCGGCTTCCGCCCGGGCAAGGCCCCCGCGAAGCTCCTCGAAGCCCGCCTCGGCCGCGGCGCCGTCCTCGAGCAGGTCGTCAACGACGTGCTGCCCGGCCGCTACAGCGAGGCCGTCACCACTTCCGAGGTGAAGGTCATCGGCCAGCCCGACATCGAGATCACCAAGATCGAGGACGGTCAGGAGCTCGCCTTCACCGCCGAGGTCGACGTGCGCCCCGAGATCGACCTGCCGACCTACGAGGACATCGAGGTCACCGTCGACGCGTTCAGCATCGGCGACGAGGACATCGAGGAGCAGCTCACCTCGCTGCGCCAGCGCTTCGGCACCCTGACCGGCGTGGAGCGCGCGGTCGAGAACGGCGACTTCGTCTCCATCGATCTCGCCGCCACCGTGGACGGCCAGGAGGTGGCCGACGCCGCCACCAGCGGCCTGTCCCACGAGGTCGGCTCCGGCCAGCTCATCGAGGGCCTCGACGAGGCGATCATCGGCCTCTCCGCCGGTGAGTCGAAGGAGTTCGCCTCCACGCTGGTCGCGGGCGAGCACGCGGGCAAGGAAGCCGTCATCACCGTGACGGTGCAGTCGGTGAAGCAGCGCGAGCTGCCCGAGGCCGACGACGAGTTCGCTCAGCTCGCTTCCGAGTTCGACACCCTCGACGAGCTCAAGGAAGACCTGAAGAGCCGCGTCGAGCGGGTCAAGAAGGTGCAGCAGGCGGGCGAGATCCGCGACAAGGTCCTGGAGACCTTGCTGGAGACGACCGAGATTCCGCTGCCGGAGAAGGTCGTGCAGGCCGAGATCGACGCCGTGCTGCACGACGCCGTGCACGGCTTCGACCACGACGAGGACAAGCTGGCCGAGGCGCTCGAGGCGCAGGGCTCCAGCCGCGAGGAGTTCGACAAGGACACCAAGGAAGCCGCCGAGAAGTCGGTGAAGACCCAGCTGCTGCTGGACGCCATCGCCGAGGCGGAGAACACCCAGGTCGGCCAGGAGGAGCTCACCGAGCGGATCCTGTTCCAGTCGCAGCGCTACGGCCTGTCGCCGGAGCAGTTCATCCAGCAGGTGCAGCAGGCCGGCCAGCTCGGCGCCGTGTTCGCCGACGTGCGCCGCGGCAAGGCGCTCGCCGGTGTCGTCGGCAAGGTGAAGGTCACCGATTCCGAGGGCAACGCCGTGGACACCGCCGAAATGTTCGGCGCGCCTGCGGATTCCGCTGACGAGGCCGAGGGCGCGGAGAGCGCCGAGTAAATCCGTGGAACACCAGCGGCATATTACGGCCGTGTGGTTTCGTGGGCGCACAGCGTGGCTGAGCGCCAGCGAAGTTGCGCAGTGAGGGAGCGGAGCGAGTGAACCAGAATCGCAGCGCGCCCTCGCGCACAGCGCGGCTGAGCGCCAGCGAAGTTGCGCTGTGAGCGAAGAAAGGGCGGTACCGGGAGTTCGGTGCCGCCCTGCTTCGTTAATGTTTGTGACAGACGAACCAGTGATGGCTGTGTGGCACTCAGCGCTGTTTAGCTTTCAGTGACAAGCCGGTGAGAAGAGAAGGCAGGTATCCGTGACAAACAACCAGGCAGGGGTCATGACATCCGCGACTGCTGGTCTCAACCTCAGTGATTCGGTCTACGAGCGCCTGCTGCGGGAGCGCATCATCTTCCTCGGCACCCAGGTCGACGACGACATCGCGAACAAGCTGTGCGCGCAGATCCTGCTGCTCACGGCGGAGGATCCGACCAAGGACATCTCGCTCTACATCAACTCGCCCGGTGGCTCGGTGACCGCGGGCATGGCCATCTACGACACCATGCAGTTGTCCGAGTGCGACATCGCCACCTACGGCCTGGGCCTGGCGGCATCGATGGGCCAGTTCCTGCTGACCGCGGGCACCAAGGGCAAGCGCTACGCCCTGCCGCACGCGCGCATCATGATGCACCAGCCCTCGGCGGGCATCGGCGGTTCCGCGGCCGACATCGCGATCATGGCCGAGCAGTTCGCCCACACCAAGCGCGAGCTCAACGAGCTCCAGGCGCTGCACACCGGCAGGCCGGTGGAGCAGGTCACCGCCGACGCCGACCGCGACCGCTGGTTCACGGCGAAGGATGCCCTCGAGTACGGGTTCATCGACCACGTGATCAGCCACGCCAACCAGGCCAATGGCTTAGCCAAGTGAGCGGCGGCCGGACCGGTTCCGGCCCGCGCCGTCAGTGAACCGTCGTTGAACACACAGACTTTGGAGACGAAATGGCTCTGATCGACCCACGCGCCGGCCTCTCCGGCATCGCGCCTGCCTCGCCGCAGTCGCGCTACATTCTGCCTTCGTTCATCGAGCACTCGAGCTTCGGTGTCAAGGAGTCCAACCCGTACAACAAGCTGTTCGAGGAGCGCATCATCTTCCTCGGCGTGCAGGTCGACGACGCCTCGGCGAACGACATCATGGCGCAGCTGCTGGTGCTGGAATCGCTGGATCCCGACCGCGACATCACGATGTACATCAACTCGCCGGGTGGTTCGTTCACCTCGCTGATGGCCATCTACGACACCATGCAGTACGTGCGCGCCGACGTGGCCACGGTCTGCCTCGGCCAGGCGGCCTCCGCCGCGGCCGTGCTGCTCGCCGCGGGCACCCCCGGCAAGCGTGCCTGCCTGCCCAACGCCCGCGTGCTGATCCACCAGCCTTCGCTGGAGGGCGGCATCCAGGGTCAGGTCTCGGACCTGGAGATCCAGGCCGCCGAGATCGAGCGCATGCGCCGCCTGATGGAGACCACGCTGGCGCGGCACACCGGCAAGGACGCGGACACCATCCGCAAGGACACCGACCGCGACAAGATCCTGACGGCCGAGGAGGCCAAGGAGTACGGGATCATCGACACGGTGTTCGACTACCGCAAGCTCAGCGCGCAGAAGTAAGACGCTCGCGGGCGGCGCCGAGTCCGGCGATCGCTCGCAAGTTGCTGTGCGTCAGGCGAATCCGGCCGGGGGGGGTGGCGGCAGAACACCC